>CAXBOY010000048.1:0-21580 GCA_963977405.1 uncultured Gammaproteobacteria bacterium | reverse complement strand
ATCAACCCTACGACCCGAGTCCCGAATACCCCTATGGGCGGCCCAATCCCGATGCTCCGCCACAGCTTAGTCAGTTCGCTTTCATGGTCGGCAAGAACGACTGTACAGACGAAGTCTTCAACCCGAGCACGGAGCAGTGGCTAGAGGGGCAGCGCACATGGGACGCGCACTATTATCTCAATGGCTACGGGATTATCGATAGTGGACGCTCGGGCAACGCGCACAACGGCAATATCCGTATCTTCGATCCGCTCACGCAGCAATGGCGGGTCACCTATTTCTCGATGCCGGTATATGGTAGCGGCGAGTGGACCGGTGGAGTGGTGGGCGATGAGATCGTGCTGCGCCAAGCGCAGAAGGCGCCGGGTACCGACCTAGACGGTTTTTCTACACTGACGTTTAGTAATATCAGTGAGCAGGGTTTTGACTGGAGAGGCGAGTGGATCAGTAGTGATGGGTCTTTCGTGCACACAAACTGGCGTATAAGCTGCAAGAAGCTGCCTTCCTAAGAGAGTGCTTCTCTTTAAACGGATGTCATCTTCAAAGTAGTGCCAATTTCACTAGTTGATAATCTCGTTTTCGAAAGAGGTCTTATGAAGCAGCTTTGTGCGTTCTCCATTTTCTTATTGTCGATTCTCCATTCTACTTACTCCCTTGCCCAGCCCAACACTGGCGACACTCTTGCTTCTTGGGTAGCACTCGATGCCCCGACCGGTCATGAGCATTGGGCTACAGATTCACTGCAGTCGAACTTCTCAGGTTGGCAGCGCGATCGCTATGGCAATCTCATCAAGAGTGTCGGCCAAGGCAGCCCTCACACTGTGGTGGCCTGCGGATTAGATTCCTACGCCTACTCGGTTAGCCAGATTACCGACGATGGCTATATACGGGTGCATCGCATCGGCTCGGGCTCCAATCATCCACTCTGGGATCAGGCCCATGAGGGGCAGCACCTGCGCATCTTGACCGACTCGGGGCCGCAGGTAGTGGTCTCAGGCGTTGCGAACGGTCATTTCGCGGCTCAACATGCGGACGAGACGGCGCTGATCACTCAGAACGATCTCTGGCTAGATGCTGGCGTGGACTCGGCAGAGGAGGTCGCAGCGTTAGGCATTTCCTTGCTGAACCCGATCTTACGGGATATACCCGCTTGGAGCTATGCAGACGAATTAGCAGGGCCGCGTACGGGTGCACGCGTCTCTTGTGCCGCGGTATTTGCAGCGGCGCAGGCGGGGCTCAATGGTGCGCAGGGCAGCACCAGTTATGTGCTTAGCGTTCAGCAATTATTCGGTTGGACTGGCATGGCAGCCGCGCTGCGTTGGCTTCCGCATGCGGACAATCTTATCTTAGTGGGGCCGGGTGACACACAAGCGAGCAATCGAGTGTTGCCGACATTGGCGGGCAATCTCGGGGTGGTATTTACGCAACGCGATATCCAATCGGTACGCGTGATTACGCCACAGGTGTCGAGCCCGGACGCATTGATGGAGAGAATGAAGATTGGCGCGGCGAATGACTTAATGGCAACGCTGGTGAGTGCTATTAATTCCAGCGCGGCCACACCAGCCTGGGTAGAGGCGCCAGCCCCGGCCAATGTTATCAACAATGACCCTGCGCGATTCGGGGCGCATGCTGAACGCACAGAGCTACTGGCCTTAGAGCAGCGTCTCGATATCTTTGCTGAGTTGATGGGGGTGCCGCGCCACGAAGGCACGGTACGCCAACATGTCTACGACGGGCTGCCGACGTGGGCACAAGAGCGAGCGCAGATCGACGAGATTGGCAATCTCACCGTCGAGTTCGGTGAGCCCGCTGGCGAGGCCACTGTGTTCATCGCCCATATGGACGAGGTGGGTTGGGAGATCACGCAGATCGCAGCGGACGGCACGCTTAGTCTGCGCAGCTTGGGCGGGGTGGTCACAACTGCATGGGAGGGGCAACCGGCGGTGCTGCAGATAGACCCGGGGGCGGAGTCTTCATCCAGCAGCACGGCGCGCTATCTGCGTGGTGTGTTTTTGCAACGGCCCGATCCGGACACGAAGCGTCCGGACGCGGTACAGGCGTGGTTCGGCATGAACGCGAATGCCTTGGCGGCTGCCGGTGTGCGAGTCGGCATGGGCATCACAATGCATAAGCAGGGGCATCATATGGGCCGCTATCGCTACGCGTCCCGTTCTATGGATGATAGGGTGGGGGTCATGTCGCTTCTGACTGCTATCAACCAGATAGACCCAGCGCAGGTTAGAAACCGTACGATCTATGCATGGTCGGTGCAGGAGGAGGGTGGCCTGCGCGGTGCAGGTGAGTTGGCGAAGCGCTTTGGTGATAGCACGCGTCGCGCCTATAGCATAGACACCTTCGTATCCTCCCATACGCCACTGGAGTCTCCGCATTTCGCGCTCGCCCCACTGGGCAATGGGCCAGTTCTGCGCTCTATAGAGAATGCGAGTATGGCTACGCCCTACGAGCTGAAGCGTAATCTCGCGGTGGCTGAATCGATGGGTATTCCCTACCAGATTGGTCATACACAGGGCGGTACCGATGGCACTCGCTTCACCTTCTTCGGAGCGCCGAATGCGGGGCTGTCTTGGCCTGGGCGCTATAGCCATTCGCCGGCGGAGATCTCGGATATTCGCGATATCGCTGGCTTAATCGATCTGATCAAAGCTATGACTCTGGCACCCTTAGAGCTGGAGTAACGTTAAATACTTGGAGGGCGATGCTTATGATTGTTGGGGTTCCAAAAGAAGTTAAGAACAATGAATACAGAGTTGGCCTTACTCCAGCGGGTGTGCGCGAGCTCTGTAGCCATGGCCATAAGGTGTTGGTGCAGCGCGATGCGGGCACCGGCACGGGTTTCGCCGACGCGCTGTACGAGCAGGTTGGGGCACAACTCGTAGATGACGCCGAGAGCCTCTACTCCAGGGCAGAGATGATCGTGAAGGTGAAGGAGCCGCAGGCAACCGAGTGTAAGATGTTGCGCAAAGGGCAGCTGTTGTTTGCCTATCTGCATCTCGCGCCAGACCCAGAACAGGCTCGTATGCTTATGGAGTCCGGTGCAAGTTGTGTTGCCTACGAGTCGGTTACCGATTCTCACGGGGGCCTTCCCCTGCTCGCGCCGATGAGTGAAGTGGCGGGGCGGTTATCTGTGCAACAAGGCGCCTTCTGTCTCGAGAAGATTCGCGGTGGCAATGGCATCCTGCTTGGCGGCGTGCCAGGTGTGGCGCCGGCTAATGTGGTGGTGATCGGCGGTGGAGTGGTTGGACTAAGCGCCGCACGCATTGCAGTGGGCATGGGCGCGCGAGTTACAATTCTAGACCGCTCGCTGCCGCGCCTACGTCAATTGGACGACCTCTTTGTGGGGCAGATAACGACTCAGTATTCAACAATCGAGAATATCGAGCAGGCGTTGCGCAAGGCAGACTTGGTGATTGGAGCGGTGTTGATTCCCGGGGCGGCCGCGCCGAAGTTAGTGAGCCGCGAGATGCTCAAGATCATGAAACCGGGGGCGGTTATGGTCGACGTGGCCATCGATCAGGGCGGCTGCTTCGAGACCAGCCGACCGACTACTCATGAGGACCCGGTGTACGAGGTCGATGGCATCATTCACTACTGTGTCACCAACATGCCCGGCGCGGTGGCGCGCACCTCGACTATCGCACTCACCAACGCGACTCTGCCTTTCGCGCTAGCCTTGGCGAACAAGGGTTTGAACAAGGCGCTGCAAGACGATCCACATCTGCGTAACGGTCTGAATGTACATGCGGGAAAGATCACGGCTAAACCGGTGGCCGACGCACTCGGTCTTGAGTATGTGGAGGCGGGGCAGGCTTTGCAAATCGAGTAAGTCTTATAATAAAAATATTGATGAGGTGATGATGTTCAATTCTGCCAAGATAAGGCACTCTTTAGTGCTGCTCCTAAGCTTTACTTTCGTTAGCAGCGTTGCTGCGCAAGTCAGCGTGCAGCAGGGCTTCGAGATTATCCCGATCAACAACAAAGTGGTGATGCTGCAGGCGCCCGATGGCGGCGGCAACATCGGGGCGTTCTATGGCCCCGATGGAGTGCTGTTGATCGACGACCGCTGGGACCGAGACACGCAGGCGCTGTTAGAGGCGGTGGGGGAGTTGACGGATCAGCCTATTCGTTTCGCGGTGAATACCCATATTCACCCGGACCATATCGGAGGTAACAATAATCTTGCCGAGTATGGCGTGGTAATCCTTGCCCATGAAAGCGTGCGCCTAAAGATGCTTACAGAGCTGCGTATACCGCGACGTGGCGGCATTTTCTTCCCCCAGCCATCGGCGCAGGCGCGCCCGGTCATCACCTACTCAAAGGCGATCAGTTTCCATCTCAACGACGAGGAGGTGCGCGTGTTTCTAGCCCCGCCCGCGCACACCGATGGCGATAGTTTCGTGCATTTCGTGCAGTCCGATGTATTGCATCTCGGCGACGTGTTTCGCACCAACTTCTACCCCATCATCGACCATTATAATGGCGGCAGTTATCTGGGCATGATCGAGGCGATGGCTCTGGCCATCGAGATAGCCGGGCCTAATACGAAGGTGATTCCGGGGCACGGCTTCGGTCTTAGCGACAGGGCGGGCATGGTAGAGGTCTATGACATGATGATTACTGTGCGCGACCGAGTGGCGGCCTTGATTGCACAAGGCATGAGCCTCGAGGAAGTCTTAGCCGCCGCACCCACCGCCGATCTGGACGAGCGCTGGGGCGGCGAGGCAACCTGGAACCAGAATGATCTGCTCCCCATCGTGTATCAGGAGCTCACGCAGTAAACACGCTAGCCATTGGTAGGGTTGCTTAGGTAGATATCACCCAGCTTCTCGATATCCTCTTCGCTTAGTTCGTCGTCTTTCGACGCGAAGGTCTTAGCCTTGATCTGCCGCGCCCATTCCTCGTTCAGCTCGATCACTTTGCTGACATAGGCGGGGTTTTGGTGGGGCAGTACCTCCGGATCGTAGAGATCGGCCATCTCCCGCATGAAGCGTCTGTCCACCTTCTCGAATAGTGTTGAAACTTGCTGCGCCTTCGCTTCGCTGTGTCCTAAAGCGATGAGTGCGGAACGGCCGATGCGCAGCGAGCTATCGAAGGTCTCGCGCACGATGTCGCGACAACCCGCGGCCCAGAGATCATAGACATGATGACGATCCACGGCGCGGGCGATCAGGTGTACATGGGGGTGGGTCTTGGTCATATATCGAACCAGTTCGGTGATGTGCTCCTTACCGTCGATTGCAATAACCAAGATGTCTGCGGAGTCGATGCCTGCAGCGTGTAAAAGGTCTGGGCGTGTGGCGTCGCCGTAATACACCTTCATATTAAACGCGCGCAGCATCTCCAAGTTCGAGGAACTAAAGTCGATCACCGTGGTATCGAAACCGGCGCCGCGCAACATGCGATTAGCGATGCCGCCAACGCGTCCGTGCCCCGCGATAATCACCTTGCATTGCTGATCGATTGCATCGGCCTCTTGATTGATCTTGGCTTGATAGCGCGGTGCGATAATGCGTTCATAGATGATAAAGAGGAGCGGTGTCAGCAACATTGAAAGCGCCACGATTAACAGTAATTGTTCAGCGATAGCGTTTGGGATCACGTTGGACGCGACGGTGAAGGAGAGCAGTACGAAACCAAACTCGCCGGCTTGGGCCAAGCCCAGTGAAATAAGCCAGAGATTGGCGCCACGAAGTTCGAAGAAGCGTGCCACCACGAATATCACTGCAGCCTTCAATAAGATCAGCCCGATAGTGAGTGCTAAGATGACACCGAGGTTGTCGAACAGAAGAGCGAAGTTGATGCCCGCCCCAACCGTCATGAAGAACAGCCCTAGCAGTAGGCCCTTGAACGGGTCGATATCGGACTCCAGCTCATGACGGTATTCGCTATTGGCTAACACCACGCCCGCCAAGAAGGTGCCCAGAGCGGGGGAGAGCCCGACCAGAGACATCAGCAATGCGATACTCACAATTAGAAGAAGGGCGCTGGCGGTGAACAGTTCCCGCAATCGCGCCGAGGCGATGTAGCGAAACAGCGGCGCAGTAAGGCGGCTTCCGCCGAAGATGACCGCGGCGATGGCGGCGATGGTGATCAAGGCAGTCTGCCAGGCATTCAGTCCCGCCACGAGACTCAGGCCGGCGTCGTGTGCTGCCGTTTCGGCACCATGATCTAGTGCGCCAGATAGACTAGGTAGGGCGAGTAGTGGCAGAAGTGCCAGCATCGGAATGACGGCGATGTCTTGAAATAGCAGCACAGAGAAACTGCCCTTGCCGCCGTCGGACTTCATCAAGCCTTTCTCGTTGAGGGTCTGCAATACTATGGCGGTAGAGGAGAGCGAGAACACGAGGCCAATCGCCAAAGCCACGGACCAAGATTGACCCAGTAGCATCGCAACCCCCATCACCAAAGCGGTAGTGAGGAGCACTTGGAAGCCCCCTAATCCCAATAGACGCGCTCGCATCTGCCAGAGTAGGCGTGGCTCGAGTTCGAGCCCTACGAGGAAGAGCATCATCACCACTCCGAATTCGGCGATATGTTGCAGCGACTCAACGTCGACGAGGAGCACCGACAAGACTGGGCTAATCGCGATGCCTGCAATCAAATAGCCGAGCACAGAGCCAAGCTTAAAATGTGAGGCGATCGGCACCGCCACCACTCCGGCAAAGAGGAATATAAAGATTAGTAGCAGGTAGTCGGTCAAGGCTATGTCTCCTAGTTTGGGGAGCTTATGTTGTGGCTGTACTCTAAATATTCACAGGGCTGGCCTGTGGGTAGCCAGCATCACTCTTTCACTTGACCTCTTTATAGCAGAGTTTTTGTCGCGAATGGGGCAGCAAATTATTCCTGTTCTCGGTTTATGATCCCCTTTGAATGGAGTATCGTACGCATCCTTACAGCAAAAATTTTTAACGGGCGCTCGCTCTTGTCTTTGGGCCCGTGTCCTATTTGCAATCTCCACCAATATTCTGTCCCACTCCTAGGAGGACTTATGGCTTATACACTCATGATTAACGGCGAGCGCCACGATGTCGATGTCGACGGCGACATGCCACTACTTTGGGTGGTGCGCGACCATCTGAAGTTCACTGGCACCAAGTTTGGCTGTGGTCTGGCGCAATGCGGCGCATGCACGATGCAGGTTGACGGTGTCGCTACCCGCACCTGTGTACTTACCGTGGCCTCCGCAGTGGGCAAAAACATTACCACTATTGAAGGCTTGGCTAGTCCAGCGGGCAACGCTCTGCAGCAAGCTTGGGTTGAGCTGCAGGTGCCACAGTGTGGCTACTGCCAGTCCGGTCAAATCATGTCGGCCGCGGCTTTGCTAGAGAGCAATGCCAACCCTAGCGATGCCGAGATCGATGCGGCTATGTCTGGCAACATCTGCCGATGCGGCACCTATTCCCGTATCAAGGCCGGCATCAAGCTCGCTGCCAAAGATATGAAGAACGTAGGAGGAGCTGCCTAATGAATATCCAACGTTTTGCTAAAACAGGCGCTAGCAACATCAGTCGTCGTGGTTTCCTCAAGGTCGCCGCAGGCACTAGTGCAGGCTTGGTATTAGGCATGAACCTAGGCACAAGCACTGCCCAAGCGCAGAGCGCGGGCGATGCCTCGCTCGAGTTCAACGCCTTCGTCAGTATTAGTCCAGACAACCAAGTTAAAGTTCTGATCAAGCATCTTGAAATGGGGCAGGGCATCTACACCGGTCTAGCCACCTGCGTTGCAGAAGAAATGGACGCAGACTGGGCGCAGATCGTATGCGAGCATGCCCCGGCGGACGTCGAGAAATACGCCAATCTGTTCATGGGTATGCAGGGCACCGGTGGCAGCACCGGCATGGCCAACAGCTATATGCAGATGCGTGAAGCGGGTGCGGCGGCGCGAGCGATGTTGGTGTCCGCGGCAGCTAGCAAATGGGGCGTGCCGGCTGCTGATATTCAAGTGAGCAACGGCCTTGTGACGCATAATCAGCATAGCGCTAGCTTCGGCGAGCTCGCGATGGCGGCGGCGATGTTGCCAGCGCCTGACACTGCAAGCCTGAGCCTTAAGTCTCCTGCCGACTTCAAATTTATCGGCACTATGGCAGCGACGCGCAAAGACGATGGCAAGGCCGATGGCACCGCTATCTATACTCAGGATATCCAGTTGCCTGGCATGTTGTCGGCAGTGGTCGCACACCCGCCGCGTTTCGGCGCCAAGGTGTTGTCTTTCGATGCGAGCAAGGCGCTGGCAGTGAAGGGCGTTCAACATGTATTCGCCATAGAGTCGGGGGTTGCCGTAGTGGCTGCTGACTATTGGACCGCCACCAAGGGGCGCGAACTGCTCGAGGTGCAATGGGACGAGACGCGCTCGGAGACCCGTGGCAGCGCTGAGATCCTCAAGGCTTACCATGCGTTAGTGGAAACCCCCGGTGTCGTCGCCGAGAGCGAGGGCAATGCCGCGGCGAGCATCGCGGCGTCTTCGAATGTAGTTGAAGGCGTTTACGAGTTCCCTTATCTATCCCACGCGCAGATGGAGCCTATTAACTGCGTAGCGCTAGTCAATGGCACGAAGGCAGAGATGTGGTATGGCTGCCAGATGCCAACGGGCGACCAAGCGGCTATCGCCGCCGTATTAGGTGGCCAGACTAACGAAGTAAAGATCAACACGGTATTCGCCGGTGGCGGTTTCGGTCGCCGCGCTAACCCTAACTCTGACTATATTGTAGAGGCGACCCGCATCGCGAAAGAGCTACCTGGCACCCCAGTCAAGTTAGTTTGGTCTCGCGAAGACGATATGCATGGCGGTTACTACCGTCCGGCCTATGTGCACAAGTTAACCGCAGCACTAGATAGCGACGGCATGCCAAGTGCCCTGCAGATCCGTGTGGCGGGTCAGTCGATCATGGAGGGCACTTTCATGGCGTCTTCGATAATCGATGGCATCGATGCCAGCTCGATAGAGGGCTTAACGGAGATGTCCTACCATGTGCCAGAGCGTCAGGTCGAACTGCATACGACGCAAACGGGTATTCCAGTGCAGTGGTGGCGTTCGGTGGGCAACACCCACACGGCGTTTAGCAAGGAGGTCTTTATCGACGCCTTGGCGCGAAAGGCGGGGCAAGACCCAGTAGCCTATCGCCTTGCGCTATTGAAGAATAACCCGCGCGAGACAGCTGTGTTGCAGTTGGCGGCGGAGAAAGCGCAGTGGGGCACCAAGGTGTTGCCAGAGGGCTGGGGTCGTGGCGTAGCCGTGCACTCATCCTTCGGCTCGACAGTCGCGGAGATCGTCGATGTGTCGGTCGATGGCGACAGCTTTAAGGTGGAGCGCGTTGTCGCGGTCGTCGACTGCGGTGTGGCGGTCAATCCCGATATAGTGAAGGCGCAAATAGAGGGCGGTATCGCCTATGGTCTATCCGCTGCATTAGAGGATGAGATTACGCTAACCGACGGTAGAGTAGACCAGAGTAACTTCCATAATTATCGCGTACTGCGCATGAACGCGATGCCAGAGGTCGAGGTGCATATCCTAGCCTCCACGAATGCCCCTAGTGGCGTAGGCGAGCCGGGTACTCCCCCTATCGCGCCTGCAGTTGCGAATGCGCTCACTGCCGTAACAGGCAAAACCTTTAGTCGACTGCCTTTGAAGCTCGCTTGATGCTTGACTGATGTGGGTTAGGATTTAGTGTGGGAGCGGGCTTGTCCGCGAACGGTTCAGTGAGGCACTGGCCTTTTCGCGGGCAAGCCCGCTCCCACAGTATTTACCGAATGTCGGGTTCTAAGGTTGGAACATATACGAGAACTTCACAAAGAACTGACTGCCATCGCGCTTGAGGTCATCAGTGGTGACTACTTCGCGAACGCCTTCGGTTTCGATAATGTCGAAGTTGCTCTGGTTCGTGTTGTAGCCAAAGTACAACGCCGACCAAGGGTTGAGTACGTAGCGCAGCAGGATGTCGAAGTTCATGTTCTTATCATCCTTCAGGCGCGTGAACGGACCGGCATCGGTGTTCTCATACTGTGCGATAAAACGCAGGGACATCTCGCGAGTGAACTGGTAGTTCCAGCTGCTGCGGAAGATGTCATTGCTGAACACTTTGCCACCGTCTAGCTCGGTGCGTACATAGGAGTTATCGATGCGCAGGCGCTCGATGGGGCGGTATAGCACGCTGATGTCAGTACGGTTCGTGTCTGCGACGTAGGGCAGGAAGCCAACGCGTGGCACGAGGTTGAGCGCGTCACCTTGACGGTAGCTAAGATCGACGGTGAGGCTGCTCAGCGCCGAGTTGCGATAGCTAGCACTGAAGTTGCCGTAATCGTAAGCCTGAGCGCGCGGCAAGCCAGCGAAGTCTTGCGGACGCAGCACTTCACTTACTTCCTGTGCCCCGATGGTGATGCGGCTAGTGGGGAAGCTCCAAGTTACCGAAGGTGAAAGCTCGGAATACACCTTCACGCCTTCCTTGTCGTCTTGGTATACGACCATTACTGCGGGGCTCCAACTCGTTAGCGCTGAATTCTCCGGGTAATAATTCATGCTGCTACGCCAGTGAATGCCGGAGATGTCCGACTTGAAGAAGCGATTCTGGAAGCCCAGTTGCGTGCGGAAGTCGGCATCTGTGTCGACGAAGTGAAAGTGGGTATTGAAGGTGCGGCCCACGCGGTCGAGGCGGATGTTGCGTTGATCGCCGCTGATGGTGCGGCCGCCAAGAGTCGGTTCGGTCTCCGTCGTGATGTACTCGAGATTGGTTACCCAGTTCTGGTTGAAACGGAACTTACCGTCTACGCTGCCCACGAGGTTGTAGCCGTCGAGTAGCTCGCGGTCTGTGAGAGTGAAGCCCACGCGGTCCTGATCGCTAAGATCGCGGAATACGCGCAGCACACCGATAGTGGCTTTTTCGCCGTTGAGGGGATCACCCGCATTGCGATTAAGGCCGGGAGCCTCATCGTTCATTAGCATCGTCCCCACGCCCCAAGGACCGCTGCGGCCGGTAAAACGCAAACCAGCCTCTGGGTCGATGATGCGACGGGTGAAGAGCAAAATGGAGTCTGTGGCGAAGAAGTCGGCGTTCTCAACGAAGAAGGGTCGACGCTCTGGATATTGAACTTCGAAGCGCTCGTTGACCGTCACCTGTGGCTCGTCGGATTCCACTTGGGAGAAATCTGGGTTAAGTGTGAGGTCTAGCACCCATGAGTCATTGAAGACGAACTTGGCGTCTACACCGACGTCGTATTCAGACTCTTGTCGAAACTTAGGGCCGCCGAGTGCGCGATTGTCCAGCGCGTCGACATTACGCGCGAACACGAATGGCGTGATCTGAGTGTTGCTACCAGGGGAGACGTCACGGATGCCGGTTAGCATTGCTGTCTGGTTAAGACGGCCATCGACGGAAATAGAGTAGGGTGGCCAGAAGCTCTCTTCGCTTAGGCGAGGAATCTGGCGGCCCACTTGCACGCGCCACAACTGTTCGGAGTCTGCGGGGAAACGCAGGCCTCGCAGCGGTACTGCGATGCTGGCCATATAGCCCTTGTCGTTCACTTCGCCATCGCTATCCCATACAGCTTCCCATGTAGTGTCGAAGCCTGCACGGTTCGAGAAACCCTCTGTCCAGCGTGCATCCCATTGCATTCCAAGTGGCGTGACTCTGAAGGTATAAGCGGTGCGCTGGTCGTTAAAGGTGTCGATGGTGATCTCAACGCTATCGTCGCCGCTTATGTTCTCGCGCGAGGCCAGGTTTGCACGGATCAATTCGGGATTCGAGTCGAAGGCTAGGAATACCGCATAGAGCTTGCTCTGGTCGTAACCCACATAGACTTCTGTGCGCTGAGTCGCCGCCGCGCCATCGATCGGCTCGCGCTGTACGAAACCTTCGATCTTGGTCATCTGCCTAGCGAGGGCTGTCGCAGGGACCATGCCAGCGAAGTCCGCGAGTGTAGGCTCTTGACTGATCTGGGGGATGGAAATACTCGATAAGCTGTCCGCTGCCGACACGAGGGTGGCAAAGCCGCTGAGCACGAGGGCTGCCAGAGCAGCTATTAATCTGGGAAAACGCATAGAAATCTCCGCCTATGACTGTATTGAATTCTTCAACTGATAAGAGCGACCTTCGTGGTCGCGCCGCAAAATATCACGAAATACATCTCGTGGCGTGCTGTTTTAATTCTTCAAACGTGAGCAATTGTCACACAACACCTAGGAGGCGTGGATTCATTTCGAAAGTGGAGTGTTGGAGCTGTACATGGTGTCGGCGAATAAGCATTCTCAAACTCCGAGATTACTCGCTAGAGCCTAGCCTGCGGGCGTCTGCGGCAGGCCGCAAACACCGGGGATTTATTAGTACCCGGCGTTTTCAAGTTCGTGTAAATTACGCCTTTGCATCGAGATTCGCTCGCTGCCAGTTGAGAGTTAGTTGATATGAAAATGTTTCTCTTGTTCTCTGTGATAGGCTTGTTGAACGCATGTGTCCCCGTAGACCCCAACGATCGTCCCATTCGTACTCAGGCAGATGTCGAGCGCTATAATGCGACCGTTAGCAATGAAGGCGATAAATTGGTTTGTGAGCGTGAACGCGTAGTTGGCTCCAATATACCTCAATTCGTCTGCATGACAGTGAACCAGAGAGAGCGAATAGCGCGCGAAGCCTCGGACACAATTCAGTCGCTCCGACCAGGTACTTCGTCTAATTAAATAAAAAACAAAGGTAGCAACAATGCTCTGTGTTTCATTGATCTCCCAGTTTGTTTCTAACTTCCGAACCCAGAATCTCGCATCGGCCCTCGTGTTGATAAGCGCTACCCTTATGGGTGGTTCGCTACAAGCGCAAACGAGTATCGGGCCGGTCTCCGCGACAGAACCTGTAGAAGAGGGGTTTCAAGCAGTGGCAAGCGACTCGCGGGTGCGGGCAATGCTAGATCGAATTGCTGAAAACGAGCCGGAGACTCTCGCAGAGCAGGTACGCCTAACGCAAATTCCAGCTCCACCCTTTCAAGAGCAGGAGCGCGCGCAATACTACCTCCAGCAGATGCGTAATCGCGGCCTCGACGATGCCTATATCGACAGCGAAGGTAATGTACTCGGGCTGCGCAAGGGCAGCGGCGATGGCCCCTTGTTCGTCATAGCGGCACACCTTGATACCGTTTTTCCTCTAGAGACCGATGTGACCGTGCAGATGCGAGACGGACGCTATTATGCGCCCGGGATTAGCGACGATGGACGTGGACTGACGGTCTTACTCACTCTCATCGACGCGATTAACAGCAGCGCTATCCCCACCATCGGCGACATCTTATTCGTTGGCAATGTTGGGGAAGAGGGGCCGGGCGATTTACGTGGCATCAAGGCAGTTTTCCGCGATCATCCGGACATCGATGGCTTCGTGTCTATCGATGGCTCTGGCCTTACCCGCATTACCACTGGTGCTACGGGTAGTCGCCGCTTCGCGGTGGAGTTCACTGGCCCCGGCGGCCATTCCTTTAGCGCCTTTGGTCTAGTCAGTGCCATACATGCCATGGGGCGAGCAATCACTAAGATCGGCGACCTACAGGTGCCAAGTGAGCCGAAGACGACCTTCACTGTGGGCACTGTTCGCGGTGGCACTTCGGTCAACTCGATTGCCGCCGATGCGGTGTTCGAGCTCGACATGCGCTCCAACGACGCAGCTGAATTGGCCAAGCTCGAGGAACGTGTAAGGAGCGTTACAGCACTGGCTGTATCCGAAGAGAATGCAAGATGGCAGAACAACGGTGAGATTACCGTGAACTTCCGACTAATTGGTGACCGACCAGTTGGCAATACCGCTGCAGATAATCCCTTGGTGCAAGTGGCGGCGCTAGCCTATAGAGAGGTGGGTTCGCCCATTCAACAATTGCGCACCTCGAGCACCGATTCCAATATTCCTATGTCGGTAGGCATTCCTGCGATCACGATTGGAGGCGGCGGTTCCGGTGGCGGAGAGCATTCTCCGGAGGAATACTACAGTCCAGAGAACTCTCATTTAGGACCGCAGTTAGCGTTCCTTCTGACTCTAAGTTTGGTGGGGATTGAGGGTGTGAGTGCGCCATTGATGGAGCGCCAATAAAAGATTTGCTGAAACTACAATGAAGGGGTCAGGTTCACACAGGAACTGTGTGAACCTGACCCCATTATGTGAACCTGACCCCATTATAGGTAAGTCTATTCGTCGAGGAAGCTTCGAAGGTGATCGGAGCGAGTAGGATGGCGCAGCTTGCGCAGTGCCTTCGCTTCGATCTGACGAATACGCTCACGGGTCACGTCGAACTGTTTACCCACTTCTTCAAGTGTGTGATCCGTGTTCATGTCGATGCCGAAGCGCATTCTCAGCACTTTGGCTTCGCGTGCGGTTAGGCTGGACAATACGTCCTTAGTTGCTTCACGTAGACCTTCATCGATAGAGGAATCCACTGGTGAGTCCACCGTAGAGTCTTCTATGAAATCGCCTAGATGCGAATCTTCGTCGTCGCCAATTGGCGTCTCCATAGAGATTGGCTCTTTAGCGATCTTGAGTACGCGACGTACTTTATCCTCGGTCATGTCCATGCGCTCGCCAAGTTCTTCTGGCGTAGGCTCACGGCCTTTCTCGTGGACCATTTGGCGCGAGATACGGTTCAGCTTGTTGATTGTCTCGATCATGTGCACAGGAATACGGATTGTGCGGGCCTGGTCGGCGATAGAGCGAGTAATGGCCTGACGAATCCACCAGGTAGCGTAGGTCGAGAACTTGTAGCCGCGACGGTATTCGAACTTATCTACGGCCTTCATCAAGCCAATGTTGCCTTCCTGAATCAAGTCTAGGAACTGCAGGCCACGGTTGGTGTACTTCTTGGCGATGGAGATCACCAGACGCAAGTTTGCCTCGACCATTTCTTTCTTAGCGCGGCGCGATTTGGCTTCGCCGATGGACATGTTGCGGTTAATCTCTTTGATCTCGGAAACGGACAGGCCGCTCTCCTCTTCCAGCGCTACCAGTTTCTTCTGGGCACGGATGATCTCTACTTTGTAGGTTCCAACAGCCTCGGACCATGGCTCTTTCATCGCTACCAAAGAATCTACCCAAGCTTCGTTAACTTCATTGCTTGGGAAGGTCTGGATAAACGCTCTGCGCGGCATGCCTGCATTGCGGACACAGAGGGCAAGAACTGTACGCTCGTTGCGGCGAACGCGCTGCAGTACGGTGCGAATGTGCGCAAGCAGTGGCTCGAACTGCTTAGGTGTTAGCTTAAAGGTCTTGAAGTTATCACCCAGTTTCTCTAGCTCGGCAATGGACTTCTTGTGGTTGCGACCGTTCTTCTTGATCGCCGCGTCCGTCACCTTGAGTTGCTTACGCAGATCGGCAAAACGCAGTTTCGCCTCTTCTGGATCCGGACCTGTATTGCCTTCTTCCTCGTCGTCGATGACGTCGTCACTATCGTCGTCACTGTCATCGTCTTTGCTGGCAGTGGCGGAAGTGCTGTCTTCAGCTTCGGTCTCGGCAAGGTTTGCCGCGATGATCACTTCTTCGTCTTCGGTCGAGAGATAGCCGGTAATGATGTCGCTGAGGCGTCGCTCTTCAGAGTCGACTAACTCATACTCGTCGAGTACTTTGGCGACGGTGCCTGGAAAGCAAGCCATCGCTTTCATCAGCTCACGTAGGCCTTCTTCGATGCGTTTGGCGATTACGATCTCGCCTTCGCGTGTCAGTAGCTCCACAGTGCCCATCTCGCGCATATACATGCGCACTGGGTCGGTGGTGCGACCTGCCTCATTCTCGACGGCTGCCAATGCGGCAGCGGCCTCTGCGGCGGCGACTTCATCGGTATTGCTGTCGCCCTCGTTCATGAGCAGCGTGTCGGCATCGGGAGCGGTCTCATAGACCTTAATTCCCATGTCGTTAATCATCTGAATGATGTCTTCGACCTGATCCGGGTCCGAAATCGACTCTGGCAGGTGGTCATTGACCTCTGCATAGGTAAGATAGTTTTGCTCTTTACCTTTGGCGATTAGGGCCTTGAGTCCAGATTGTGGCGATAGGGCTAAACGAATGTCTGCCATGTTTCCCCGTGTTTGGCCGCTTGGGGCCAATAGTGAACGTGTGTTTAAAAGAGCCGGCCATTATAGCCTTATACTACTAGGCTTGCTAGCAACGGATTCTTCCTAAGGGTCTGTCTTGCTGGAGCGTAGGCGTGGTGCGAGTTGTGCCATTAATTGTTTCTTTAATTGCTTCTTCTGTGCATCGGACAGGAGGCTATCGATCAAGTAATGGAACTCGCTGCTTATGCCTTCCAGCGGTGTGATCTTCTCTTTCTTCATCAACTGCGTGAGTTGATTCCCCAGTGGGGTGCCGTAGCAATGGCCCAGCATTGTATAGGTATTAGTAGTGGGGTCTTGCTTTACTAATTCAACGAGTTCGAGCAATAAATCTGTATATTGGTTGCCATTTTCCCGCAATAGTTCCATATCTTTGTCCAAAACGGCGGCAACTTCCGGCTTGTATAGCAAAAGCTCGATGGCTTTCAGTCCTGGGCTACGTGGCAGCGCCTTCTCCACGGGCTCGGGTTTCTTGGGTTTGGCGGGGCCGCGCGGACTATAGGACTCCTCGGGCGGCATCGGATAGGGCGGTGGCTCTTCATCGTTCTGGGGCTGGGTTTCGACGACCTCTGCGCTGCCCATCATATTCTCGATAGAGCGGCTCTCTACGCCTGCCATGCGTGCCAATTGATCGATCATCAACTGTCGGTAAATACCCTTGGGCAGTTGCTTCAAAAGGGGAAGGGCGAGCGAGCTGAGCTTTGCCTTGCCCTCAATCGAGTCTGGATTCAAGTCTTCACACAGGTGATTGAAGAAGAAGTCCGCTAAGGGCGTGGCGTCGTCCATGAGCTGTATGAAGCGGTCCTTGCCGATCTTGCGCACCAGCGTGTCCGGGTCTTCGCCCTCAGGCAAGAACAGGAAGCGCACCTGGCGACCATCTTCCAGAATAGGCAGCGTTGCCTGCATGCCACGCCAAGCCGCGGTGCGCCCGGCCTGATCGCCGTCGAAGCAATAGATGACCTCAGAGACGATCTTAAAAAGCCGCGTCAGGTGAGTGGCGTTAGTAGCGGTGCCGAGTGTGGCCACGGCGCAGTCGATACCGTTCTGCGCCAATGCCACGACATCCATATAGCCTTCCACGATCATGAATCGCGATTGCTTTGGATTGCTGCGGCGCGCCTCATAGAGGCCGTAGAGTTCATTCGCCTTGTGGTAGACGGGAGTCTCGGGAGAGTTCAGATATTTGGGCTTCTCGTCCGTCAGTACCCTGCCACCGAAACCGAGTACGCGGCCGCGCGAATCGCGGATCGGGAAGATGATACGGTCGCGGAAGCGGTCATACTGGCCGTCGTTCTTCCTATCTGCGGCATTGCCCGGTGCGGCGTCTTGCTCGCGCTTGATGATGAGGCCTGCCTTAAACAAGAGCTCGATCTGCGCATCATCTACCCCTATGGCATTGAGCAGATTGTCCCAACCAGGAGGGGCGAAGCCGATGCCGAAGTGTTTGGCGATGACACCGGTCAGGCCGCGGCTCTTGAGATAGTCCACGGCCCGTGCCTTCTGGGGATGGCCGCGCAGTTGTTTTTGGTAGAACTGATTGCTCTTCTCCAGAACGTCTAGGATAAGCTTGCTCTCACTGCGAGTTTGCTCGTCCTTACCTCCTTCCTCCCGCGGTACGGCTAATCCATAGTCGCCAGCCAGCGTTTCTACGGCCAGTGGGAAGTCCATGCGTTCGTAGTCCATGACGAAGCCCAGCGCATTGCCGCCGGCACCGCAGCCGAAGCAGTAATAGAACTGTTTCTCAGGCTCGACGCTGAAGGAGGGGGACTTCTCGGTATGGAAGGGGCATAGCGCGGAGTAGTTCTTGCCGGTCTTGCGCAACTTGATGCGCTTGTCGATTACATCGACGATGTCGACGCGACTAAGCAAATCATCAATGAAGGCTTGCGGAATCAAACCGGCCATAGCATCAGCAATCCAGAGTGTGGTGTAGCTTGGGGATGAAGCAGTTTGCCAGCAGTTTTAGCTTTGGGAAAGCTGCTGTTTGATCTGTTGGCTGATCGCGCCCATATCGGCACGGCCAATCACTGCGGGACGCACGGCTGCCATGACCTTGCCCATGTCGGCGATGCTAGTTGCACCGGTGTCCTGCATGGCTTGGGCGATGATGGCGTTCACTTCAGCTTCGCTCAGAGCTTTGGGCATAAACTCTTGCAGAACCTCAATCTCGGAGCTTTCAATGTCTGCAAGATCTTGGCGACTGCCCGCTTCGTACTGCTTGATCGACTCGCGGCGCTGCTTAATCATCTTTTCGAGCACGGCAATGATGCGCGTGTCATCCGGATCGATGCGCTCGTCGACTTCGATTTTTTTAACTTCGGAAAGGGCAAGGCGCACAGTGCCCAAACGGGCCTTATCTTTGGCTCGCATGGCGTCTTTCATGGCATTGCTGAGTTGCTGCTTGAGTGCGCTTTCTGGCATTGGCTATCCGCTAATCGATTGGGTCGAAGCCCGTTATCCGGGCTGCGCTATTGATGCCATCTCGAGGTGCTAGGGCTTTTAAACAGGCACACTAGTCGTTGTGACGACCTAGGGCTCGCAAGTCTTAATAGAAGCGTTTGGTCTTCTTGTTCTCGCGCTGCAACTTCTTCAGGTGGCGCTTAACCGCTGCCGCAGCTTTACGCTTACGCGCTGCAGTTGGCTTTTCGTAGAATTCTTTGCGACGTACTTCGGCTAATACGCCGGCTTTTTCGCATGAGCGCTTGAATCTTCTTAGAGCGACGTCAAACGGCTCGTTTTCTTTCAGTTTTACCATTGGCATAAAATGCACACCTTCCCGTTTATCTAGCTGATTTGGTTGATCGTGTTCGAAAGCGTCACCCGCGCCCTACGCGTATTGCGAGGTTTGGGCATTAAAATCAAAGGGGGCACATATTAATGCGGCGCTTCAATAAATGCAAAGATTTCATAGTCTGGAAACCAAAATAGGCGCGATTGCCGCGTAAATACTGGCTTTAAATCCCCCTTTGGCTGGTCAAGGCTGCGCCCGCTGACATATTATGAGCGCCCCCGACCTAGGCTCTTCCTAGGGTAGGTAAACCCTATCAGGCCGCCACTAGGGCATCGAGAAGCTTCAAACTTATGCGAGTTTTAGGAATAGAGACGTCTTGTGACGAGACCGGAGTCGCGGTGTATGACAGCGCCGACGGCCTGCTAGCCGACCGTCTGTTCAGCCAAGTAGACATGCACGCCCGTTTCGGTGGCGTGGTGCCGGAATTGGCCTCCCGAGACCATATCCGCAAGGCGTTGCCGCTAATTGAAGAGGTCCTGCAGGCTGCTAATACGCCTCTGTCGGGCATCGATGGCATTGCCTATACAGCGGGCCCCGGTCTTGTGGGCGCACTCTTGGTAGGCGCTAGCATCGGGCGTGCGCTGGGCATGTCTCTTGGGGTTCCGACTATCGGCGTTCACCATATGGAGGGGCATCTGCTTGCGCCGATGCTAGAGGCCGAACCACCGCAATTCCCCTTCGTAGCGCTATTAGTCTCCGGCGGCCACACACAGTTGGTGCGGGTCGATGGTATTGGTCGCTATTCTCTCCTAGGGGAGTCTTTGGATGACGCGGCGGGAGAGGCTTTCGACAAGGTCGGTAAGATGCTAGGCCTAGAGTACCCTGGGGGTCCCCGCGTGGCAGCTTTGGCACTGGAAGGCACCCCGGGCCTCTATCAATTTCCAAGGCCCATGACTAATCGGCCAGGGCTAGATTTTAGTTTCAGTGGTCTCAAGACTTTCGTGCGCAATACACTCGCAGATGCTGCGAGCGCATCGGCTCCAGAGCCGGTATCCCGTCAGGGCAAGGCCGATATCGCCTTCGCCTTCGAAGATGCGGTAGTGCAGACCTTTATCATCAAGTGTCGCCGAGCCTTGCAACAGACTGGCTTGAAGACCTTGGTCATTGCCGGTGGGGTGAGCGCGAACTTGGCGCTGCGAGCGGGCCTGCAGTCCATGGTCGAGAAGGAGCGTGCGCAGCTGTTCTATGCCCAGCCTCGCTTCTGTACAGACAACGGCGCGATGATCGCCTATGCGGGCACGCAACGCTTGCTGGCGGGGGAGACAAGCTCGCTTGCCTTAGATGTGAAACCACGCTGGCCACTGGCAAGCCTGCCGCCTTTGGGGCAATCGGCGTCGCAGTAGCGCAAACTAATCGGCAGTTAACATTAGGATTTTAACTATGGATATCGTCTATGTTCACGATCTGCGGATCGAAACAGTCATCGGAATATTCGACTGGGAGCGCGAGTGCAAGCAGACCGTAAGTCTCGACCTTGAGATGGGCACGGACATCCGTGCGGCAGCAGCGAGCGAAGACATTCATAAGACTCTCGACTACAAGAGCGTCTCGAAGCGCCTGATATCTTTCATTGAAGAGAGTGAGTTTCTTCTGCTAGAGACTATGGCTGAGCGAATTGCGCAGATTGTACTGGAAGAGTTTCAAGTGCCATGGCTGCGTCTGCGCGTCGGCAAGCCTGGGGCTGTGACTGGCGCCAAAGACGTAGGCGTGATCATCGAGCGTGGAACAAAATTCTAGGGGAGTAGGCCGACTTGCACACCGTGGCACTGAGTCTTGGTAGTAATATCACTCCCGAACCACAACTGCGCGAAGCACTGGATGCACTGCACGCGCGTTATGGACACTTACGCACCTCTTCTGTGTTCGAGAGTGAGTCGGTGGGCTTCGATGGCGCGAATTTCCTGAACATGGTGGCGCTCATTGAAACCGATGAGACTATCCCAGAGTTGACGCAATTCCTTAAAGACTATGAGGATGAACATGGCCGTCAACGCGCCCGTCCTAAATTTAGCGGCCGAACCGTCGACATCGATATCCTTACTTTCGGTGAGGCCAACGGCGTGATCGAGGGTATTCAATTGCCCCGTGCCGAGATCGTCGACAATGCCTATGTTCTATGGCCATTATCCCAGGTCTGCTTCGATGAGGTTCATTCAGTGACTGGCCAGACCTATGGCGCATTGTGGACGGACTACGATAAGCGCAAGCAGAAGCTTTGGTCGATCGACTTTAAATGGCAGGGGCGCTGGATCTCGCGCGCGGGTCTGCAGCCTTAAGCAACAGAGCCCGCAAGCGATCTAAGCCCAGCTCACAATCTTCTTCGATCTTCAGACTCAACAAATCGTCGGCTCGCATCACCCCTTGGTTCAGAGCCGCAATTGGTTTTCCCAGACGATGCGCATCACGGCAGATGCGAAACCCCGAGAACACGGTGAGCGACGAGCCCACTACCAGCACCGCATCGCAAGCCTGAACAGCATCGGTCACCGCTGCGGCGACGGGGCGCGCGATGGTACCGCCGAAGAATACGACGTCGGGCTTGAGTACGCCCGCGCAGTGCGGACACTGTGGAACTTGGACATTGGCGATCAGCTCGTCCGCAAGATCTGCATCGCCATCTGGCCGCATCTGTGCCATGTGCCCTTCTATGCTGGGGTTTTTCTCTTTAAGCCATTGCTGCACCTGAGTGCGCAGTAGTAGCGCATCGCA
>CAXBOY010000047.1:0-21749 GCA_963977405.1 uncultured Gammaproteobacteria bacterium | reverse complement strand
AGGCTAGTCGAATAATGAGAACAATATGCTGAAATTGAAGGGACTTACGAAACGCTACGCTACTGGCGATCTTGCACTCAACAACATCGATCTCGAAGTTCCATCCGGACAGGTGCTAGCACTTATCGGACCTTCGGGCGCTGGCAAGAGCACTCTGATTCGCTGTGTAAATCGATTAGTAGAACCCACCTCTGGCACTATCGAGTTGGACTCTAAGGACATTAGCAATGCTCGAGGCAGCCGCTTGCGTCAGGCGCGTCGCCAGATCGGCATGATCTTTCAAAACTACGCTTTGGTTGAACGACTTTCGGTCATGGAGAATGTGCTCTCCGGTCGGCTCGCCTATGTCGGTTTCTGGCGCAGTTATTTCCGTAAATTCCCGGAAAACGACATCAAGCAAGCCTTTGAGTTGCTGGAACGAGTTGGCTTGGAGACCATGCTGGATAAGCGCGGCGATGCCTTGTCCGGCGGACAAAAGCAGCGCGTGGGCATTGCCAGAGCCCTCATGCAGAATCCCAAATTGCTACTAGTGGACGAGCCGACAGCGAGTCTCGACCCGAAGACTTCTAGACAAATTATGCGTTTGATCTGCGAACTTTGTCAGGAACAGAATCTCGCTACCATTATAAACATCCACGATGTTGCCCTCGCTCAGCAGTTCGTACATCGCGTGGTGGGTTTGCGCGCTGGAGAGATCGTCTATGACGGAGCTCCAGACGGCTTAAGCCCTGAGATACTCACCACTATCTACGGCGAAGAGGATTGGAGTGTCGATAAGCCGGATGAAGAGGAAGATGCCTCCAAGACTAAAGAGCAGGATGTTGAGGCAGCACTCTTCGGTGGGCATCCATGAGTCAATCATCTCCTGTGTTAGAGCCGCGCTTGCTTGCCGCTAAGAGTGGTAGCTGGCGCCCAAGGCCAAAGATTAGCAATTCGACTCTGCGCTGGGGAATCAACGCAGCGGTACTCGTCTATTTAGTGCTGCTGTACTACAGTGTTGATATCAACTGGGCACGTGTAGCGCAAGGCATGGACCGTGGCCTTGCGTTTATGGGTTCTTTCCTGACGCCAGACTTCATTTCTCGTGGTGGCGAAATAGCGATAGGTTTACGCGAGAGTCTTACCATGACATTTGCCGCTACCGTGATAGGTATCCTCTTGGCGATTCCAGTTGGCCTTGGCGCCGCTCGCAATATTGCGCCGACGCCAGTGTATTTTTTCTGCCGAGCCATCATCGCCTTATCGCGCACATTCCAAGAGATTATTATCGCGATCCTGTTTGTGGCGATGTTTGGTTTCGGTCCGCTCGCCGGTGTGGTGACTCTCGCGTTCGCGACGATTGGTTTCATGGCGAAATTACTAGCCGAGGATATTGAGGATGCGCAACGCGACCCGATGGAGGCAGTCCGCGCCACGGGAGCCTCTTGGTTGCAGTGGATCAACTATGCGGTGCAACCGCAAGTGATGCCGCGTCTGATAGGCTTGTCGCTTTATCGTCTCGACATCAATTTCCGTGAGTCAGCTGTGATAGGCATTGTCGGAGCTGGTGGTATAGGGGCCACTTTGAATACTTCAATTAATCGCTATGATTACGACACCTCTGCTGCCGTTCTCTTAGTGATTATTGGTATTGTATTAATGAGTGAATATCTGTCGGGCTATGTCCGCAAATGGACCGCCTAATGCCTATAAAAATTGTCAATGACACTCCCATTTGGCAGCGCCGCGAGCCCTTGCAGCAGCGTCTAATTTGGTTTGGCTATTTTTTAGCGTTAATGTTGTTTCTGCTGTGCTGGAAGATAATCTCAGATAACACAATATGGGAGTTCCTGTCCGATGCGCATATTCAAGCCGCAAGTCTAATTGGGCGCATGATTCCCCCGGACTGGTCCATTACTGGTTCGCTGTTACTACCATTATGGGACACCCTGAATATAGCGACAGTGGGAACGGCGCTCGGTGTATTGATCGCCTTCCCACTAGCCTTTCTCGCTGCACGTAATACCAGCCCTCATCCTTCCCTACGAGCTTTCGCGCTCGCGATAATCGTAAGCTCGCGCTCTATTAACGCGTTGATCTGGGCGATACTCTTAGTGACTATCGTAGGCCCTGGTCTGTTGGCCGGCATGATCGCCATAGCACTACGCTCCATCGGCTTCGTGGGTAAATTACTCTATGAGGCCATCGAGGAGATTCATCCCACTCCAGTCGAGGCGGTAAGCTCTACCGGTGCAGGAAGGATGCAGGTGCTGGCGTATTCGGTGCTGCCGCAAATCATGCCCGCGTTTGCCGGTATCACCGTATACCGTTGGGACATCAATATTCGAGAGTCCACAGTGCTTGGTCTGGTGGGTGCCGGAGGCATTGGTCTGCAAATGAATGCGGCGATTAATAATCTAGCTTGGGGGCAAGTAGCCACCGTTTTCGTGTTGATTTTCGCCACTGTTATATTTTCGGAATGGGTGTCCGCCAAGGTGCGCCACGCGGTTATCTAAGTCATCGCACAGGAATACGGGGATAGAAATGCAACACGATTTAATGAATATGTTTGCCACTCCTTTGTATCGTGCCTCTCTCGGGCGTTCCTTTGCTCACGGGGAATTGGATTTTTTTAGAGAGGCTCTGGCTGATCCCGTCGACTCGATTTCGAACCTATCCACTCGAGATAAACATGTGCTCAGTAACCCTGCACTGAAAGATTTACGTAACACACTACAGCAACATCTGGACGAGTATTTTAAAACCATCTATAACACTTCGAACCTAGTTTCGCTCAAGATTACCCAGTCTTGGCTTACGCTCTCAAGGCAAGGCGAGTCTCATCACTCACACACCCATCCGAACAGCGTTGTCAGCGGTGTGCTTTATATCAATCTTGCCAAGAACGACGGCATTAGTTTTCATCGCAATGAAGACAATCTCTGGCATGAACTGCTGCCCGCCCAGGAGAATTACTTCAATGCGAAGCGCTATTTCATCAACGCAGAGGTGGGGGATATTCTGCTATTTCCCTCCCATGTCCGCCACAGTGTGCGAGAAGTGACAGAGGCGGTGGAGAGAGTGAGTCTTTCCTTCAACAGTTTCTTCGAAGGCGAGCTAGGTAAAGAAGAATTCGCCACGGCAATCAAAATATCTCTTAGTTAAAAGACAGCAAGAGCGTTGCGGGGGGAAGTGCTATGGGTTCAAAAATGGGGCCAGAAGAAGTGCTCGGTGCGCATCGGCATTTCGCCATAGAGTGTAATAACAATGCGTGGTCACTCGTCGAAGCATCTAGCGTAGAAGCGCAACGCGACGAGCTTCTCGATCTCGCCCATGCCTCTGCATTGCATTGGCGGGCAATCGGTACAGATCTAGAGAAGATGCGCGCCACAATGTTGTTGGCTAATGTTCACGCCGCACTGGGTCTGAGCACAAGTGCAATGAACTATGCTCAGCAAATGCGCACTTATTTCCTTGGCCATGCTGCAACGCCCGATTGGGAAATTGCCTTTGTCCATACGATTCATGCAAGGGCTTGTGCCTGCGCTGGTAATGAAGAGGGTCATGCCGATTCCTATGCGAAAGCTCAATCTGCGATTGCAGCGATCGCGGACCCGCAGGACAGGGCCATAGTTGTCGTCACTTTTGAACAAGTGCCAAAGCCTCGCTTAACCTCATAAGGAGTGAACCGTGTTCGTCGTAATTTTCAGAGCAACAGTGCGCGAGCTAGACCCGGAATACAGTGCGATGGCGGCTAGAATGCGTGAGTTAGCTTTGACCCGTTTTGGCTGTGTGGAGTTCCATGCCGTGATGGAAGGCATGGAGGAAGTAGCGTTGTCTTATTGGCCAGATGAGGAAAGTATTCTGGCTTGGCGGCAGCATCCGGAACATGTTGAGGCGCAACGCCTCGGGCGCACGCGTTGGTATCAGTCCTATCGTGTCGAGGTGACGAAAATCACTAGGGATTATCGACAAGGCTTCTGATAGGCTTGCAGACAAGACCACAAAGCCCATTTTTGGGCGAATCTACCGCAAGTCTAAGGTGAACGCGTTGACTGAATTCTTCCCCGTAGTCCCTAACGGGCACGCCCTGTTTTCGATGCTATCTACGGCCTTGGCGCTGTTCCTTTTTACCCGCAAGAGCATCCCGCTAGAAATCTCTAGCCTAGCCTTGCTCGTATTCCTAGCGCTTGCCTTCGCGATTTTTCCGTTTAGCTTTAATGGCGAGCATTTCGAGGCAGTCGCCTTCTTCGAAGGCTTTGGTCACGAGGCATTGATTACTGTCTGTGCCCTGATGGTTATCGGCCAAGGTCTAGTACAGACCGGTGCCTTGGAGCCAATCGGGCGAGTACTGACTAAGGCCTGGACCAAAGCGCCCTATTTCTCGTTTTTGATGACTCTAATCGTGAGTGCGATCTTAAGCGCATTCATAAACAACACCCCCATCGTGGTGTTGCTATTGCCAATCCTCGTGAGTGTTTGCCTGCGTACCAAAAGTCCAGCGTCACGAGTTCTTATGCCCATGGGTTTCGCTACTCTAGTAGGGGGCATGGGCACCACCATCGGCACTTCGACTAACCTGCTAGTTGTAAGCGTTGCGCAGGATATGGGCCTGCCACAGATTGGCATGTTCGATTTCGCTCTGCCTGCCGCGATTGCCAGTGGGGTGGCAATTGTCTACCTGTGGTTGATAGCGCCGCTGATGCTTGGGGATCGCCAAGTAGGTGTGGGCGACGCCTCGCCGAGGCTTTTCCAGGCCTTTCTGCACATCGATGAGGATAGCCCTACCGCCGGATTAACTGTGGCAGAGGCTAAGGCGAAAGCCAGTGATGGGATCAATATCGTACGCATACGCCGGGGCGACAACTTCATTATTCCACTGCCCGATGCGGTGCTCCACAGCGGAGATCGAATTAGGGTCATGGACACAACGGTGAAGATTCGCTCTGCAGCCGATGCCCTAAAGGCGACGCTGTATTCGGGCGATCATGAGGTTGACGATGAACATCCTCTGAACGCGGATAACCAGACTCTCGCTGAGATTGCTGTGGTTGCTGGCTCTCGGCTCGATCGTACCAATCTACGCTACACCTCTTTCTTAGAGCGACATCAACTGGTGGTTTTAGGTCTACACCGCGCGGGGAAGGACATCTGGAAGAAGTCTGAGGAGATCATGGATGTCACCCTAGCCCAAGGCGACGTGCTACTGGTGCAGGGTAATAAGGACGAGATTCGTAAGCTTAAGAAAGACCCTGAATTCCTAGTGTTGGACTCATCTATAGAAGTTCCGCAGACGGAGAAGTCGCTGATAGCGCTACTCACTCTCCTCGCGGTTGTGGTCACTGCGGCAACGGGAATCCTGCCCATCGCCGTAAGCAGCCTGGCCGGGGCGATGTTTATGCTGGCAACGCGAGCACTACGCTTAGGCAGTGCAATTCGTGCGGTAAGCTCCTCCGTGTATTTCGTGGTGGTGGCAAGTTTGGCGCTTGGGCAGGCGTTAACCGTGACTGGTGCATCGGGATATCTGACGGATGTGTTCCTGTTCTTTACCAGTGATTCCTCCCCAGTGGTGGTCCTCAGTGCGTTGATGTTACTAATGGCGATACTAACCAATATCGTCTCCAACAACGCGGCGGCTGTTATAGGCACGCCCATTGGCATCGGCATAGCTCAACAGCTGGGCGTTGACCCCGAACCCTTCGTACTTGCTGTGCTCTTCGGTGCCAATCTAAGTTTCGCGACCCCGATGTCCTATAAGACTAATCTCCTAGTGATGAGCGCGGGTGGCTATAAATTCAATGACTTCCTTAAGGTCGGTATACCGCTCACTATTATCATGTGGCTAAGTTATACATGGATACTTGGATGGCTTTATCTTTAGCGCACAGACTAATCCGGTCTGGCTGCTGAGCGACTAATGTCCAATGCTGTGTAAGAAAATCTTCTCTGCTCCGTACTAATGCTATGGACCAAGATGTCAGCGCATTATTTGCGAACCAAGCCCCCTGCGCTTTGGCTACGCCATTACTTCGAACAGGATTCTCGCCCGATGACTAGATTTGCCCTCGCAATACTCGCCACTGCAGTTTGTAGCAGCTTCAGCGCTACGCTAAGCGCGCAAGAAATCGAAGAGGCCCAGGTTGATGCCCAGAAGAGTGTGCGTGCCATTCGGGTAGACACGCCACCTATAATCGATGGCAAACTGGACGAGGCGGTATGGCAAATGGCGCAGCCAATCACCGACTTTCATCAGATTCGACCCGGCAATCAGACTGCCCCCTCTGAAGTCACCGAAGTCTATGTTCTGTATGACGACGATGCGCTCTACATCGGCGCACGCATGGCGGACAGCGAGCCAGACTTAATCTCTGCGCCCGTTATCCGGCACGGTCAGGGCATGGGCTCGGATGATCGCTTAGTGATAATTCTCGACCCCTTTAATACGCGCCGCACCGGCTATCGTTTCGAGACGAATTTGAACGCGGCGCGCCATGACGCTCTCTATACCAGCGTGAACTCTTTTCAGATCGAATGGAATACGATTTGGGCTACTGCCACCAGTAGCTACGATAACGGTTGGATTGCAGAGGTAGAGATCCCGTTCAAGTCTCTTCCCTTCGATCCGAGTATCGACACCTGGGGCTTCAATTTCGGCCGAGGCATTCGCCGCCGAGGCGAAGAGATGGCTTGGGTCTCCTATAACCGTACTTATAATCCCAGCATCTCCGGCCTCATGACCGGCTTGGAGGGCATGGATCAAGGTTTAGGCCTAGACCTCGTCCCCTCCTTCGCGATGAATCGCGATAAGCAGTTCGATCTTAATACCACAGACTCGAATATGGACCCGTCACTAGACGCCTTCTATCGGCTAACGCCCTCACTTAATGCCGCCCTCACAATCAACACTGACTTCTCCGCAACAGAAGTCGACAACCGGCAAGTAAATCTCACGCGTTTCAATTTGTTTTTCCCGGAGAAGCGCGACTTCTTCCTAAACGATTCGGACCTATTTCAGTTTGGTGGCATAGGCGGTAATGGCGGCAATAGCGCCGAGTCCCGTGGATCGCGAGAGAATGCGAGGCCTTATTTTTCGCGCAAACTTGGTCTTAGTCAGAGTGGTGCGCCAGTGGATATCAACTACGGTGGGCGTATTAGTGGGCGTGTTGGGCGTTGGAACATAGGAACCTTGGCGATTAAGCAAGACGAGGCAGGCGCCGTGGATTCCTCCAATCTTTTTATCAGCCGTATCTCTGCCAATATTCTACGGGAATCCAGTGTCGGTTTCATTCTGACCGATGGTGATCCTAGTTCTAATCTGGATAACACTGTAGTGGGTGCGGATTTCCGCTATCTGAATACGCGCCTGCAAGGCGGCCAGGTACTAGAGGCCGACGCTTGGTTTCAACAGTCGGACACTCCGGGCCTAGATGGAGATGACGGTGCGTTCGGCTTCGGCCTGCGCTCTCCGAACAATACAGGCCTACGTGGTGGTCTAGGTTTCAAAGAGGTGCAGCGCAATTTCAATCCTGCTATGGGTTATATCAATCGCTCTAACATTCGCGACTTCACGGCAGATGTGGGCTATACCCATTTCTTCAGCGATAGTTTTCTGCAGACAGCTTACTTTGGCGTGGATGCGCAGCGTATCAATGTGATCGATGGCGGGTTGCAGAGTCAGGTATTGGCCCTGCGTCTACTCGAGCTGGACACCAACTCGCGCGATAGCTTATCGCTCAGTTACCAGAGTAATAAAGAAGTAGTTTTGGCTCCTTTCGCTGTGTATCGCGCTCCCGATAGAAGCGTTTTTATTCAGCCAGGAAACTATTCTTTTGATGAGCAGAGTATCTCCATCGGCACCGCAGGCCAGCGCGAATTCTCTGGCCGATTCAGTGTCACCAATGGCGATTTTTACAACGGCGAGCGCAATAACATCAACGGCTCTGTGTCGTGGACTCAGTCGCGCAATTTCGTGATGTCGGCGAGCTACGACTGGAACGACATTACCCTGCCCCAGGGCGACTTCGTGACGCGGCTTACGAGTGTGTCCACGCAAGTTGCGTTCTCATCTACCCTGTACTGGGTGAGCCTAGTTCAATACGATAATTTATCTGAGGAGATCGGCATCAATACACGCATCCAGTGGATTCCGCGGGCGGGGCAAGAAGGCTTTATCGTGCTCAACTACAATCTGCAAGACAAAGATCAGAACAATTCCTTCGAGGCGGCGTCATCGGACTTGGCGGTGAAGTTTAAATATACCTTCCGCTTCTAGTTTAGTCTTCCTGCCACATCACATAGCCATCCTCGGCAGCCTCCTTGCGCAACATCTCTAGGAGTGGGCTGGCGCGGGTGGCTAGAGAAAGCTTAACTTCCTCTTCTTCTTCGCCGTCTTGGTCCGCATCAGCCTCTGGCGCTTTTTCCGGCACTTGGGCGAGAGCGCTCTCGAGTCGGCTCAATGAGGCACGCAGTTCGTCGGCGCTTACCGCCCCTTTGGACATTCCGCTAGTGCCCATCATCTTAAGCAAGGGCAAAGCCACATCGCTCATCATTACGAAGTCCCCTGACTCCTTACTATTAAATTTGATTAACATAGTATTCCTCTCTTGGTTGCTAGCAGTCTAGCACTGCCCCATAAAAAAAGGGCGCTGCCCGAGTGAGCACCGCCCTTTTTTGTATTGCATCTCGATATTACAGCTGCATCAAGACTCGTAGGTAGAGTCGACGACCGCGGCCATCGAATACACCTGCATCGTAATTGATCGTACCGGACTCACGGTAGGGAAGATCGGCATTGAATGCGTCAAGTGCCCCGACTGTGACAATGGTAGTGCCGAATTTATCGTTAGCCCACTGATGGGTGTAGTTGTACTGCAAATCCCAACTCTGATAGCTATCGATAGACTTGCTTACGAGTGCACGCACCGCATCGTTGCCTGTGGCGAAAGTATTCTCATAAGCAAGATCGCGATAGGAGCCGATAAGGCGTGTGATTACAGAGAACCCGTGGTTATTACGCATCCAACTTAGGCTGATGTTGCCCTTGTTATCAGGTAATGAGCGTACTAGGTTGCCGTCGCCGGTGGTGCCAGCAGCATCGAAAACACCCGTCTCGAGAAGACCGAGCTCCAAGCCGGGGACATCTTGAAGTTGATATTGACGAACATGGGTGTAGTCCAAGCTTGCACGGAAGCGACCGAGGTCGTTCGTCCAAGTATAGGCTATTTTCACGTCGGCACCGTCGGCAACGATTTTACCGGCGTTGATGGTGCTCAGTTTAGTCGTAGTGAGAGCTCCCGTGTTGACGCCGAAGGTGCGTACCACGCCTTCCGTGACATAGGTTTGCGGGTTGACAACACAGTCGAGTCTCGAGCCTGGCACAACATCACGGAAACCCGTAGTGCCGCCAGGTGTGCCCTGAGTGCTTGGGTCTGTGCCGTATTGCGCGGCGAGCGCATTCGGATCGCATGGCGTGTACTGATCCATTGCGGCCCATGCGCCTGTCCTGCTGGCGGGAATAGTACCATTCAGCACGTAGTTCGAAGGATCGGCCGCGGCCGCCTTGAAACGTTCTAGCTCACCAGAGATCGCCGAGATACCCGGCTGAGGCAACACCTTATCGGTGAGCTCGAAGCGCCAGATATCTGTATTAACGCTTAGACCCTCGAGCCTGCCCGCTGGCGTCCAGATGAAACCGGTGCTGTAAGTATCTGCATACTCGTTCCCGACATCGGGAGCAGGGCCACCCAGTGTATAGGTGAAGTTCGGCAGTGCATTGGCATTATTGACCTCTGCTAGACCGGAACGAACCGCTTGGTTGCGAATCGGGTCGCGGAAGGTGTTGCTGGAAGATTCCAGACCCTCTTCCACAACACCAACGTTAGGGGCGCGGAAGGATTGTGAATAGGAACCGCGGAGCAACAGTGTATCGACAGGGCGCCAGCTCATAGCGACCTTCGGCGTTACCGCGCTGCCAATCTGGCCACCGTAATCTTCATAACGGACCGCAACCTGAGTTTCCACATTCTCAATGAGTGGCAGTGAGAACTCGGCAAAAACCGATTTCACATTGCGCTCGTTGTCATAGGTGAAGGCACAGTAAGAGCATTCGAAGTTATTACTCACATAGTGAGTCGTATTCGGTGCACCATTCTTGCCCCAGTCCAGAATCGCGTCAGGGAGGCCTGGCACGTTCAGAGTCGGAGCGCGGGATTTATTGCTCTGCATACGATACTGCGCACCTACCGCGAACTGCGCCGTGCCACCCTTGAGCTCCATGATCTCGCCCGAGAGTACCGCATCGAATACGCCAAGTTTATTGCGCTTGTCGACACGTTTCACGGTCGGGTTCATCCAATCCATTAATTCCTGATTATTGGCCAGGTTTGGATCGGTCATCTGCGTGAGGAAGGGGTTATAGAACATACAACCGTCCTTGCCTTGGTTATTACTAGTCAAGGCTAAGGAGAGGCTCTCGCGAGTGGTGAATACGAAACCTGGGAAGAAGGTCTGCGTGTAGCCACCGTAGTAAGCATTGTTACTGACGTTCCAAATGGTGGGTAGTGCGCCACCGAAGGGACCTGGCTCATCACGGAAGTTGAAGTCACTGACGCCGTTGGGCGTGCAGCTTGCACCACCTAGTCCGTTAGCGGCCAGTTCAGCTCGGTCGCGTTGGAAAGTCTGATATTCCTGTTCGAAGCTAGTGCCGCTCCAAGAATAGTTAACATCATAGTTGAAGCGGCGATCGTCGAACGCATGGAACTCGCCCTTCACGCCGGCCTGTGCACCCAGGGTATCGGTCGAAGTAATATTGCTATTGCCGCCTTGTCGCGGTGCGTTGCCGCCTTGCACGTTGGCATAGAATGGAACGTTGAGACCACCATTAGCTAAGGCGTTAGGCGTATTGGGGATGCTGGTCGGTTTAGTAAGGCCCGCTTTGCCAGCATAGTAGCCAAGCTCCATCGGCATACCGATCGCATAGCCACCATAGGCTGGATTGCCAACATGGGAGCCTGGTGCTGCTAGGAACAAGGTCGGTCCGCGTGAGTTGTTTGCGCCGGAGTCCGCGCGCTCAATCTCGCTGCTGGAGTATTGGAAGAACGAGTAAAACTCTGCTTTCTCGCTAAACGAATGGGTAAAGGAGCCGGCGAAGCTATCGCGCTCCATACCGACTTGCATAAAGTTCCACTCGTCCGTACGTTCGCGACATGTACCACTATTAGCGCCGCGCTGATCAGTGCGCGTGCCGGTGAAGAAAGGCGTGCCATCGGCAGAGGTCAAGTCATCGCACAACGGATCGGTGAGCACCATCGAGGACGAGCCACCTTCCGCGATGTTCCGTGCAGTGAGGGTTTGATTGTAATAGGCGGTGTTGGGTCGAGATCCGAAGGCCGCGTTTGATGGGGTCTGGGTAATATTGCTCGGGCCACCGCCAACAGAACCGGTGTACTCCACGTTCTCGTCGTAGAAATTACCATATCTCACTTCGACGGGATCACGCTTATATTTCTCGGCGGATAGGACGAAATGGTTCTTTTCGTCACCCCAGCCCCAGATGATGCTCCCCGTTTTGTCTTGTAGGCTCTTGGCAGCGTCTAAAGCTTGCACATCGCCATATACTTCTAGGCCCTCGAATTCGGTCCGCATGATGACGTTCACAACGCCAGCTACGGCGTCGGAGCCGTACAGTGCGGAGCCACCGTCAGTGAGCACTTCGACACGCTCAACCATCACTAGTGGGATAGTGTTGATGTCGACGAACTCGCCGCCGCTACGAGTGGTAGTGCCCGCGGAGACTTGGCGCCTGCCGTTAATGAGGGTCAGGGTTGAGTTCTCGCCCAAATTACGCAGGTTGACGTTCGCTGTGCCCGAAAGTCCATCGCCTTCGCCGGCGCCTTCGTTCGTGAACGAACCTGAGTTAATTTCTAGATTCTTGATGACGTCCCAGACTTGCGCAGCACCTTGAGCTTCGATTGACGATCTGTCAACGGTGGTCACCGGCGAGGGGGCATCTAAGGGAGTGCCGCGGATGTAGGAGCCAGTGACGACGACTTCTTCGACTTCGGCTTGTTGCGCTGCTACCTGCAGCGAAAGGCTTGCGAGAATGATTGCGGATGTAATTGCTTTACGTCTGCTTGGAATGGCTCCACGCATACTAGTTCCCCCGTATTTTTATCGTTATAGGACTTTTTTATTAAAGCTGCGCTGACAATCTATCTGACTATATTAAATTCCCTTTATTATTCCAAATGGTTAGCTTCGGGCGCGTCCCAGTATAGGGCAGTAAAATCTTGAAAGGCAATCAATTTAGTTGCCCGAATAGTGACGGAAAAGGGCTTATTGAGTGAGTGAATCTAACGCATAGATTTGAGTGATTAAACTGGCGTGGGCAAACCTCCTAAACGAGTAGCTAGCGTAACGCGAAAGCACTGGATCGAGTCTGGATGGAATGTTGCGGCAAGCAAGAGCATTAATAGTAAAAAACTATCATTAAACTATAAATGATTGATTTACATAAAGGCTCGAACTCTCGTAGAATGTGCAGCTCGAAACAGTAACCCGAATTTATTACAGGAGTAGTTAAGTGTCTTTAATTAACAGCACAATCAAGCCTTTTAAAACCACAGCATTTCATGATGGCGAGTTCGTGGAAGTTAACGACAGCAGCCTGAGTGGTAAATGGTCAGTAGTATTCTTCTACCCAGCCGACTTCACATTTGTTTGCCCAACGGAGTTGGGTGATCTGGCTGATAACTATGAAGAATTTAAGAAGCTTGGTGTGGAAATTTACAGTGTCTCAACAGATACTCATTTCACGCACAAGGCGTGGCATGACAGCTCAGATACTATCCGCAAAATCAGCTATCCGATGCTAGGCGACCCAACTGGGACAATCAGCCGTAACTTTGAAGTGATGATCGAGGCTGACGGTTTGGCCGAGCGCGGTACCTTCGTTATCGATCCAGAGGGTGTGATTCAGATCGTTGAAATCACAGCCGGCGGTATCGGCCGCGATGCATCTGAACTACTACGTAAAGTGAAAGCCGCGCAGTATGTTGCCACGCATCCAGGTGAAGTATGTCCTGCGAAGTGGAAAGAAGGCGAAGCGACCCTTGCTCCATCTCTTGACCTTGTAGGCAAGATCTAAACACCCCCGCTTAGCAGTTACTCCACTAGGCTCGATGCTCTCGAGTCTGGTGGACGCGAGCCTGCAATAAACAATCTGCCCAACTAATAAAACCCCAAGGATTCACGTCCATGTTAGATGCCACCTTAAAGTCGCAGCTCCAAGCCTATCTTGAGAAGGTGCAACGACCATTTGAGCTAATCGCCACTGTGGACGAAAGTCCTAAGTCTCTAGAGCTCTGGGCTCTGTTAGAGGAGATTGCGAGTCTATCTGACAAGATCAGCGCTCGCAGCGATGGCAACAGCGCGCGCGTGCCTTCCTTCGAGATCGCACGTGAGACTGCGGATGTAGCCGTCAGTTTCGCTGGCATTCCCTTGGGGCATGAATTCACCTCACTTGTGCTCGCCTTGCTGCAGGTAGGCGGTCATCCGCCGCGCCTTAGCGACGAAATAGTGGCGCAGATTAAGGCAATCAAAGGCGATTTCTCTTTCGAGACATATTACTCACTGTCCTGTCAGAACTGCCCGGATGTGGTCCAAGCATTAAACGTCCTCGCTGTACTAAATCCTCGTATAAAGCATGTCGCGATTGATGGCGCCCTGTTTCAGGATGAGATCGAAAAGCGTCAGGTCATGTCTGTGCCGTCTGTCTATCTCAATGGGGAGCCATTCGGGCAAGGTCGCATGGGTGTGGAAGAGATCTTGGCGAAGATCGACACTGGCGCTGGGGCAGCTGAGGCAGCGAAGATCACCGAACGCGAGCCTTTCGATGTGCTCGTCGTGGGTGGCGGCCCGGCTGGTGCGGCCGGTGCAATCTATGCGGCGCGCAAGGGCATTCGCACCGGTGTTGCGGCAGAGCGTTTCGGTGGGCAGGTGTTGGACACCATGGGCATCGAAAACCTTATCTCTGTGGCCGAGACTGACGGGCCGAAGCTTGCCCGAGCCTTGGAAGAGAATGTGCGCAACTACGACGTCGACATCATGAATCTACAGCGCGCCTCAGCACTTCTGCCGGCGGCTAAACCTGGAGAGCTGCACGAGGTACGTTTCGAAAGTGGCGCAAGCTTGAAAGCCAAGACAGTGATTGTGGCGACAGGTGCACGCTGGCGCGAGTTGAACGTACCTGGCGAGCAGGAGTACCGTAATCGCGGCGTCGCTTACTGCCCACATTGCGACGGGCCTCTTTTCAAGGGTAAGCGCGTGGCGGTGGTTGGCGGCGGCAACTCGGGTATCGAGGCTGCAATCGACCTGGCAGGTTTGGTAAGTCATGTTACGGTTCTAGAGTTCGCTCCTCAGCTACGCGCCGATGCGGTGTTGCAGAAGAAGCTGAACAGTCTGGTGAATGTCACCGTGATCACCAATGCGCAGACCACGCAGGTGCTTGGTGATGGCCAGAAAGTAAGCAGCATCGTATATACGGACCGCGCTACCGCGGAGAGTAAGGAGCTCGCACTCGAAGGCATTTTCGTGCAGATCGGCTTGCTGCCAAATAGTGATTGGTTGAAGGGAACCCTAGAGCTTAGTAAGCACGGTGAAGTGGTCACTGACTTCCGCGGTGAGACCAGTATCCCGGGTGTCTTTGCAGCCGGAGATATCACTACAGTGCCCTATAAGCAGATCGTCATCGCGATGGGCGAAGGGGCGCGAGCATCGCTTAGTGCCTTCGACTATCTGATACGTCACTAGGCCGTCGGGCAGCGCTGTAATATCGATCCAAAGAAAAAGGGCTAGCCTGCTCAGAAACTCGTGTTTCGCTGCAGGCCAGCCCTTTTCGGTATAACGTTCTAGCGCTATGGCTTATTCGCGCAGAGCGAAGGTCGCCATCGCGTTGCCAGAGACCACGGTCACATATTGTACACCGTCTACCATGAAGGTGACTGGGGCCATCGCTATCTGGCCACCTAGGCTCGCCTTCCACAGCAATTCTCCAGTGCGTGCATCGAGTGCGTGGAAATGGCCTTCACGGCCACCAGCAAACAGCAAGTCAGTAGCGGTGGTCAGCATGCCGCCATCGCTCACATCGAACTGCTCGTACTTCCATACAGCCTTACCAGTCTCTGGGTCCATGGCCATGAGTGCGGCGTGGCCTACCTCATCAGTCCAATTGTTCACTGGGTTGGTGCGCCCGATGCCTACCCCAGGAGCTCCCAGGGCGGGTGTTAGAACAGTAAAGCCGCCGCCTAGGAAGATGCGACCAGGCACGTATTCCTGCTCCTCTGCGCGGTAGATGGTGGCGTAGTCTTCCCATGCACTGAAGTAGAACAAACCAGTCCGTGGGCTATAGGAGGGCGGATACCAGTTGGTAGCACCTTGATTGCCTGGCCATGTAGGCATGCCCTCTGGCTGCGGCGTAGGGATGGGGCGGCCATTATCGTCGAGCCCGCTAGACCAATTCACTTTCACATAGGGCTCGCCAAGCAAGAACTCACCGGACTCACGATCGAGTACATAGAAATAACCATTACGATTGGCCCAGAGCATAAGTTTGCGTTGCTCGCCATGCCATTCGCGGTCTACTAGAACGGGTACCTGCACGGAATCGTAGTCGTAGCCGTCGTTGGGCGTGAACTGGAAGTGCCACTTCAATTCGCCGGTGTCCGCGTCTAGCGCTATCACCGAATCCGAGTAGAGATTGTCGCCTGGGCGTTGACCAGGGTTCCAATCTGGTCCTGGGTTGCCCACACCCCAATAGGTGAGGTTGAGCTCTGGGTCAAAGGAGCCCGTGATCCATACCGGAGCGCCGCCATGTTCCCAGTCATCACCTTCCCAGCTGTCGTGCCCTGGCTCGCCTGGTGCTGGAATAGTGTAGAACTTCCATGCTTCTTCGCCAGTGTCGGCGTCATAGGCGACTACGTATCCACGGATTCCGAACTCGCCACCGCCTACGCCGACTATCACTTTATCTTTTACGATCAGCGGAGCCATAGTGATGGAGTAGGCTAGGTTCACATCGCCAACTTCAATATTCCATAAGGGTTCGCCATTGATGCGATCAATAGCGATGAGGCGGGCATCTAGAGTGCCCATATAGACCTTGTCGCCAAGGATCGCGACGCCGCGATTATTCGCGCCGCAGCATACCCGCGCATTCTCGGCAGGCGTGTGCTTATACACCCAAAAAACTCGGCCCGTAACAGGGTCCATAGCGATGACATCGTTAGGTCTTTGAGTGATGTACATGACGCCATCGACAACGATTGGGTTGGACTGCCAGGCGCCAAACACCTGGTTTTGCAACATCCATTTCAGTTCGAGATTCTGCACATTGTCGCGATTAATCTGTGTAAGAGCGCTGTGGCGCATGCCATCGTAACTACCGTTGTAGGTTAGCCAATTCTCTGGCTCCTCCTGGGCGTTGAGCAGACGCTCATAGCTTACTTCCTGTTGCGCTGCACTGAAGCTGCTCGCGAGCAGACCGCTAAGGCAGACGGCGATTGCGCCGATTTTTTGTAGTGTATTCATTCTAGACCTCGCAGGGACAGCAGATAACCGATTAGGTCAGCGACTTCGCCGGCCGCTAAGGTAGTGGGTTGGTGCACGGGAGTGCTGCTTAGCTCATAGCTGACCAGATCCGCCTTCACTAGTGAGCGCAATTGCTCATTGCTATCGAGCACCTGTACTGAATAGGTGTCCTCATTCAGGCGTCGACCTATTATGGTTTCCTCCGTTCGTGTGACTAGGCGAATTTGCCGATAGATCGGCTGGAGTGTCGCAGCGGGATCAGTAAGGCTGGTTTGCAAAATGGTGGGCGTGCGAATGAGGCCTATATCACTTAGATCGGGTGCGATCCGGCTGCCAGTGCCATTGATTCGGTGGCAGGCAGCGCAATCGCCTTTCCCGTCGTAAATCGCTTTGCCACGTACCGGGTCCCCAATGCGGACGGCAACCCCTTCTGGGTCGAAGCCAGCGCGAATAAACGCGATCACACCGCTTAGTTCATCCGGGCGCAAGCTAAATGCAGGCATACGCCCACCCGCAGCACCCTCGGAGATAATGCGGACAAGGTCTTCATCCGAACTGGCAGTGCGGAACTGACCAAGACGCAGGTTAATGCCATCGATCAAGTCACCTTGAGGGCCGTGACAGAGGGCGCATTGCTGAACGTAAACACTTGACCCGGCTTGAATTGCCTCACTTGTATATTGGTGGTCGCCAATCTCTTGGGCGCTGGCGGAGTTAGCAAATATTAGAAGGCTGAGACAGGCGATATGCCTCGCTCGGTGCAGGGTACTGGACGCAAGCCCAGTCGGGAGTCGAAAAAATATCACGATAAGCTGCCTGTTTTTTTATTTTTGAGGGTCGAAAGAATAATCCCAAAACGATCTTGAATCCAGCAGATGCAGCCTCATTGCCCCTTGTGTTACCGTTGCGAGACTTTTTGTCGAGACGTATGTGATCGATTATGACAAATATCTACAGGTATTTAGCGCTGTATATAGCACTATCACTAGGGTTCGCGCAGAACGCGAGCGCCCATGGTGGCGTGGCATTCGAGGAAGATTTGTGCGTTATCAGCATAGGGTTTCTAAAGGCGCACTTCACGATCTATCAGCCTACACAACACGGCAGCGAGGAATTCTGTGAAGAGATCCCTAGCGTAGGTGAGACGGTATTCGTAATGGAGTACCAGCATGACTTTCTCAAAGAGATGCCTGTGGACTTTCGAATCATCCGCGATACACAGGATTTCGGTATCTATGCACGCTGGGAAGACGTGCAGGGTATCGCAGACATCGACGCCGTTACAGCATTCTACCAACCCCCAGTAATACGTCCTGACGGTGCATTCACAGTGGATTATGCCTTCGACGAAGCCGCCACCTATATCGGCATAGTAACCGCGCAGCATCCAGATGATGACAGGGTATACAATGCGGTGTTTTATTTTCAGGTTGGCGGTCCAGACTATGGAACGCTCCCTTGGTTTTTCGCGCTAGCCTTTTTCCTACAAGGCGCGTATTGGATAAGCAACGGTGGACTGAAACGCTGGCAGGAACGTAAGACAGAAAGACAAAATATTCCTATAACAAAAAGCTAATTGGGATCATCGATGCGAGCAGTAATTTTGCTAGTGCTAGGAACAGTGCTAAGTGCGCTGTTGTTTCCTCCGCAGTGGTATCCCCCCAAGCTGCGCTTTACCTTGGCCGAATACTTCGGGCCCCCTGCTGCAGTCTCTACGCCAAGCGCTCCCGCAATGCCCATGTCTGAAACAACAGAGCCTATGTGTCCCGAAGATCTACTGGGGTGGCGCGAAGCGCAGGTAATAGAGGGTGTAAGCATCGCCGCGACGCTAGGTTGTGTCGCCGATAATCCTTATGCCATTGCAGCCTTCGTGAACGGCACTAATAATGTCTCTACTGACACCTTGATGCGAGCGGGCTTAACTCCCGATGCCTTGGTCAAGGGCGCAGACTTGGACGGCGATGGCGACCCAGATGAGATTCATATTCGTCTCGAAATTGCCGAGTTAAATGGTGGATCACCTGACTCACAAGAGCCCACTGCGCAGTATGCGATCGCACCCGGCATAACGCCTGGTATGTGGGTGTTCGTGCCCAAGAGCTTCGGTATGGCCACAGAGAATTTCGACTCCGTTATTGCAAAGGAGTTATTACGTTCCCCCTCGCCTGCTATACGCGTTGAGCAAGGTGATCGGGTTTTTATAACGTTGGAGAATACGCATTACCTCCCCCACACTATTCATTTTCACGGCGTCGACCACCCCTTTTTGCGTGCCGACGGACAGGGCAATGATGGGGTCCCAATGGCCAGTGAACTGCCGGTGGAGGCGGGTCAGGCGCGTACTTATGAACTGACGCCGCGTAGCACAGGCACAGCGTTCTACCACTGTCATGTGCAGCCTCAATCTCATATCTTAATGGGACTGCAAGGTATGTTTATAGTGGAGGAAAATCGACCTAATAATACCCTGCAATCGATGAACATCGGGGCAGGACAACTAAGGGTTGTTTCGCAGGCTAGCCGCGAAGAATACGATCAAGAATATGACCTGCAGTACACCGATATCGATAGTCAGCTAAACAATATAATTCAGGAGACTAATGACCCCGCGCGCATCCAAGACTGGTTGCATGGAGCCTATAATCTCGCGAGCAGTCATAGTGATTATTACACAGTTAACGGGCGCTCTTTCCCCTATAGCTATCGAGAGTCGCTGATCGTTACTGAGCCTGATGAACGCATTCGCTTGCGAGTGCTCAATGCGGGTGGAGAAGGATTGGCACTGCATACCCATGGACACAAGGCCACTGCAACGCATCTGGATGGCGTTGCTCAGGCGGAGCAGTCGCAAGTGACCCGCGATGTATTTTGGCTAGCGAGCGCACAGCGCGTCGATCTGCTGCTTAATACGAGCAACGATGGTACGCACTCATACGGGCCAGGGGTGTGGATGTTACACGACCATACCGGGCGCGGCACTACGAACAATGGCATTGCCCCCGGCGGCAATATGAGTGCAATTGTCTACCGAGACTTTATCGATGAAAATGGCTGGCCGATCACACGTGGCGAGGACCTCGGTATGTTCTTCGCGCCTGAGTTCTATAGGCGCGATCTGCGCTTCGGTGAGCTAGAGCCTAGCGTTACTTGGTCTTTTCTATTGTTGTTGCGTCTGATCGGTTTCGCCTTGGCATTAGGGCTTGTTTTGGCCAGTATTGCGCAAATCTTGATACCTCTAGTACGAGGTCGAAGATGAGGGTGCAAGGGTCGCTAAATGCTTGCTTTTTAGTTGCGCTCCTCGGTATTGGGAATGCGAGTTATGCCCAACACGAAGCGCATGGGCAACACGATCAGCATGGTGACTCCCACCAAGGCATGCAGTTCGATAGCAAGGGCATGGTGATGAACAGCAATGTCGATGTGTTGCCTCAGAACTGTAACGATATCAGCGAGGACCTTGCGTTCACCGTGCGCGCAGGCACCGACTATGCCGTTAAGAGCGCCGGTCGTATATTTGGCTTTAGTCAGTATGAATTTAGGGCCAAGCCCTGCGCTCGTATCGCAGTGACCTTTATAAACGAGGATCAAGTACGCCACCAATGGATGCTACATGGTCTGCCGCGCTACCTGTATGCGCAAGGCATGTTTCACTTGGAGGCCAATGCGGGCGAGACTGTTTCGGGCTCGTTCATAGTGCCCGCGGACGATGCGACCTATCTTGTGCACTGCGATATCACTCAGCATATGGAGAAAGGCATGAAGGCGCAGTTCATTGTTGGCGCAGGTAGCGAGCAGTTATGGAGCGTACCAAGTGTCACAGCTGATTTTAATATAGAGAAAAGAATGCCGTATGGCACTTATATGTTTATAGGGATAGTCGCTCTGATTTCCGCGACTCTCATTTCCTTTAGGCTGTTAGGGAAAAGTAGTTAATTATTGTTAGAAGAGAGAGCTATGAAACTCCAAATTTTACCCATGTCTAGAGCTGCCGTTCTAGGTAGTTTTTGCATGGTGCTAGCTGCATGCCAGTCTCTAGATAGACCGAGTTATGCACGGCATGTTGTCGACAATGCGATGGCCGGCGGCTATGGGCTTGAGATCGCCGACATTGACGGGGACGGTCTGTTAGACATAGTTGCGCTTGCGACTAACCCTGCGCAGTTTGTCTGGTATCGCAACCCAAGCTGGGATAAGCATCTGATTACTGCAAATAGCCGTGGTGATATTGCAGCAGCGGCGCAGGACATCGATGGCGATGGAGACATAGACCTAGTGTTAGCCAGCGAGTTCAGTCTTGCAGAGTCAACACAAGGAGGATTGCTGCAGTGGTTCGAGAACCCGGGTAATCCAACGCAGAACCAGGAATGGCAGGCCTATACGATCGACCGCGTACCCACGTCGCATCGACTGCGTTGGGGAAATTTTAATGGTAAGGGCCCTAGCTTGATTAATCTTCCTATCATTGGCATTGGTGCGAGTGCTCCACGCTATGAGGGCGGCGCGCAGATGAAAGCTTACGAGATACCAGCAAACCCTAAAGGCCCTTGGGGAAGCGTGGAAATAAGTGACGATCTAGAGATGGCCCACGGTATCGCGGTGGTCGATTGGAATGCAGATGGACGTGACGATTTGCTAACCGCGAGCTTCGCCGGAATAAATTTAAGTCAATTTGCAATCGATGGCCGTTTTGTAAAACAGACTCCAATAGGGGTGGGTAATCGTGGTGAGAGGCCAACCCAAGGCAGCAGCGAGGTAGGGCTAGGAAGTTTGCCGGATGGCTCGCGCTTCATAGCGAGCATCGAGCCTTGGCATGGCAACGAAGTGGTAGTGTATAGGCCCAATGAGGACGGCACCAGACCATGGCAGCGTGAGATTATCGACGACACGTTCGAGGGCGGACATGCACTAATAGTCGCGGACCTAGATAACGATGGTGTAGACGAGATTGTCGCAGGTCACCGTTCGAGTCCCTACGGACTGTATAGCTATTATTACATGGCTGCAACGGGTCAGTGGGAGCGCACGGAGTTGGATGCTGGCGGAATAGGTGTAGCAGGAATAGCAGTAGTGGACCTGAACGGAGATGGCTATCGCGACATAGTCGCCATCGGCTCTGCCACTGGCAATGTAGTGTTGTTTGAGAGCCGCGTTCGCTAGGTTGTTATGCTGTAGGAGCGGGCTTGCCC
>CAXBOY010000046.1:0-22106 GCA_963977405.1 uncultured Gammaproteobacteria bacterium | reverse complement strand
CCCTAGGGCTTGCAAAGCCCGCTCGATGTCGGAATTGATCTGTGGCAGCAGGCGGTTGAGCCTGCGCAGCTCTGTGCTGCAGCGTTCGGTGCCTACGTTTAGGTGGGCGCGGATGTTTTCCTCTAGGCGCTCTCCCGCCCCACTGATCCGTATGCTCGGAGCAGGCGCTTGTGCGTACACTGGCTGCATAGTCGCAATGAAGGCGATTGACAACAGAGTGTGGTAAACAGGAACTCTCAGGATTCTCTTCATCAATGCGGTTTGGCGGTTCTCTGGCAATTTCCGGTATACGAGCATGGGGTGATTATCGCACCTCGCCACCGCTAGGGTATACTCCTCGTTGAATGGGTTTAGATCAATGTACCTTGAAAATAGGTGTTTCATTATGACTACAAGACCGGATTCAAGTTCAAAAGGACTTCAAGCTTCCACAACGCAAAAATCAGCACTAGATACTCTGCGCACTTTGCGTGTAAACGACATCGAATATGACTATCACAGCATAAGCGCGCTCGATGAGTTGGGTTTGCCTGGTTCCGAACGCTTACCCGTTACCCTGCGCATACTGCTTGAGAACTTACTCAGGCGCTTAGGCACGTCCTCGGTCACCGTGGACGATGTTAAAGCTATGTTGGCGTGGGCGGACACCCAACGCTCCACCCATGAGATTAGCTTCATGCCTGCCCGGGTATTGATGCAGGATTTCACAGGTGTGCCGGCAGTTGTTGATCTAGCAGCGATGCGAGATGCAGTGGCCGCGCGTGGCGGAGACCCCGCGCGGGTTAACCCCCTTAGCCCGGTGGATCTGGTGATTGACCATTCGGTTACAGTCGATCATTTTGCAATGGACTCGGCGTACAAAGACAATGTGCTGATCGAGATGGAGCGCAACCGCGAGCGCTATGAGTTCCTGCGTTGGGGCCAAGAGGCATTCGCCAATTTTCGTGTCGTGCCACCTGGCACCGGCATTTGCCATCAGGTAAACCTTGAGTTCCTCGCTAAGGCGGTTTTCTCTACCGAGGTGAATGGGCGACATATCGCCTATCCAGATACATTAGTGGGTACAGATAGTCATACGACCATGATCAATGGACTAGGCGTTTTGGGCTGGGGCGTTGGTGGCATCGAGGCCGAGGCAGCGATGCTTGGCCAAGCAACGGCAATGGTCATTCCTGAGGTCGTAGGCTTCCGCTTCGAGGGAGCTCTGCGTGAGGGAGTTACCGCAACCGATCTTGTGTTAACAGTAGCGGAGAAACTGCGCGCACACGGCGTGGTCGGCAAGTTTGTTGAATTCTATGGGCCAGGCTTGGATTCACTTTCACTCGCGGATCGCGCCACGATTGCGAACATGTCTCCCGAATATGGTGCCACGTGCAGTTTCTTTGCCGTGGACGCCGAAACACTGCGCTATATGGAGTTAACTGGTCGAGATGCGCAGAATATCGCGCTTGTGGAAGCCTATTGTAAAGAGCAGGGACTGTGGCGTCACGACAACGAAAACGTTGTGTATAGCAGTACTGAATCCTTGAATCTAGACGAAGTGCTGCCCTGTTTGGCTGGGCCCGAGCGGCCGCAGGATCGCGTGTTGCTGCCTAAGATTCCTAAGCTTATTGAGGACCTGTTGGAAGGGGATATTCGTAAGTCCATCACAGTGACAGATGAGGACTACAAATTGCACGATGGCGATGTCGTGATCGCCGCTATCACCTCGTGTACGAATACCTCTAATCCCGCCGTGATGATGGCGGCAGGTTTGCTTGCACAAAAGGCATTAGCGAAAGGCTTGCAGCGCAAACCTTGGGTAAAAACCTCGCTAGCTCCTGGGTCGAAGGTAGTGACTACTTATCTGAAAAACGCGGGTTTACAAGACGCGCTCGACAGCCTTGGCTTTAACTTGGTTGGCTATGGTTGTACTACCTGCATAGGTAACTCAGGGCCCCTAGATAAAGATATCGAGGAAGCAATAGAGGTTGCAGGCCTCACTGCCTGTGCAGTGCTATCGGGTAATCGCAACTTCGAGGGACGCATACATCCTAAGGTGCGGGCCAACTGGTTGGCATCGCCACCCTTGGTGGTTGCCTACGCGTTGGCAGGTACCATGAATATCGATATCAGTACCAAGCCACTCGGGCACGATAAAGAAGGCAATGCAGTGTATCTGAAGGATATCTGGCCAAGCAGTGCCGAGATTAGCACCGCAATGGCTAAGGTCAGTCGGGAGATGTTTACTAGCGACTATGGCAAGGTCTTCGACGGCAACCCCGAATGGAATGCGTTGCCTGTTAACAAGTCCAAGACTTATCAGTGGGACCCAAAGTCTACGTATATTCAGCATCCTCCATTCTTTTCGGAAGACATGGCGCCTTTGCATGGTGATATCAAAGAGGCGCGCGTGCTCGCTCTGTTGGGAGACTCGGTCACTACCGATCATATCTCGCCAGCGGGTGCTATCGGGAAGAGCACGCCTGCGGGACGCTATTTGATCGAGAACGGGATCGATAAGGCGGATTTCAACTCCTATGGAGCGCGCCGTGGTAATCATGAAGTAATGATGCGTGGCACCTTTGCCAATATCCGTATTCGCAACGAGATACTTAGCAATGTCGAGGGCGGTTATACCCAGATATTCCCTGAGAAGGAACAGACGAGCATCTACGATGCGGCAATGCGATATCAAAAGCGTGCTACGCCTCTTGTCGTTATTGCGGGCAAGGAGTACGGCACCGGCTCTAGCCGCGACTGGGCGGCTAAGGGCACGCGTTTGCTTGGAGTTTTGGCCGTAGTGGCAGAGAGTTTCGAGCGCATTCACCGCTCTAACCTCGCGGGTATGGGCGTGTTGCCTCTGCAGTTCGAGGAGGGCACAAACCGCAAGACACTTGGGCTCGATGGTAGCGAGACAATCAATATTCTCGGACTCGACGCCCTTAGACCCGGTCAAATGGTGCAAATGGAGATTGTGACGAGCAAGGGCGAGAGGAAGCAGTGTGCGCTGAAGTGTCGCTTGGATACCGAGGACGATCTGGCCTACTTCACGCGCGGTGGCATCATGCCTTTCGTGCTCGATCAATTGCTCGAGTAAAACTGTGATAAGTCTACAACAAGACCACCGCATAGAGCATGACAGTATGGGCGAGATTCGCGTGCCTAGTGATGCTCTATGGGGCGCACAGACGCAGCGCTCACTTGAGCACTTCGCTATCGGGATTGATAAGTTTTCGCCGCATTTCATCAAGGCCTTCGCGCTCGTTAAAAAAGCGGCTGCGCAGTGCAATCTCTCTCTTGGTGCAATGGACGCGCGCTGTGCTGAGCTAATCGTGAAAGTGTGCGATGAGATACTGTCGGGCCAACATGCCGATCAATTCCCTTTGTGTGTCTGGCAGACCGGAAGTGGTACGCAGACCAATATGAATGTGAATGAGGTGATCGCTAACCGTGCAAACGAGATCGCAGGCCAGCCCCGAGGCAGTAACTCTCCTTTGCACCCCAACGATCATGTCAATATGGCGCAGTCCTCCAACGATGTGTTTCCGACGGTTATGCATGTTGCCACTATGCAATTTTGGCAAGGCAGTCTTGCGCCATCCCTACAGGCATTGATCGACGAGCTTGGGCGCAAGAGTAGCGAGTTTGCCGATCAGATCAAGAGTGGGCGTACCCATATGATGGACGCGACCCCTGTGACATTGGGTCAGGAGTTTTCCGCCTATAAGGCGCAACTAACTTATGCTCAGGAACAGCTCGAGGGGGGCATGCGGGGCGTGGCGCAGCTTGCCTTGGGTGGCAGTGCTGTAGGCACGGGTCTTAATACGGATGCACGCTGGGCTGAGGCTGTGGCATCGCGAATAGCGTTACTGGCAGAGTTGCCGTTTGAGACAGCGCCGAACAAGTTTATGGCCCTAGCCGGGCATGATGCGCTAGCGGACTTGCACGGTCGACTTACGGTCTTGGCCACCTCGCTTTATAAGATGGCGAGCGATATTCGCCTGATGAACTCGGGGCCCCGCTGCGGGCTCGCGGAGATTCGTATACCAGATAACGAGCCTGGGAGTTCGATCATGCCGGGCAAGGTGAATCCAACTCAAGTAGAAGCCTTGACCATGGTCTGCTTAAGGGTAATGGGAAACAACACGGCAGTGACTATGGCTGCTAGCCAGGGGCAGTTCCAGTTGAATGTCTATAAGCCATTGATAATTCATAGCTTGCTTGAGTCTATGCGGCTACTCGCCGACGCGATGTCGAGTTTTCGTGAGCACTGCCTAGTGGGCATCGAGCCTATCGAGGCTAACTTGCGCCGCTCCGTGGAGCGCTCTTTGATGTCAGTGACCGCATTGAGCCCCGTGATTGGTTACGAGCAAGCGGCAAAGCTCGCCAAGTATGCGCAGACCCACGATGTGAGCCTCAAGGAGGCGGGGCTGGCACTTGGGCTGCTCAGTGAGAAAGAGTTTGATGCCTTGCTAGATGCACGTAAGATGCTGTTTCCGTTGGCGGGGAAACCCAGCTAAACTCCACTGCCCAGTATTAATGATAGAGGAAGTATGGAATTCCTGTTAGATCCGTCGACGTGGATCGCGTTGATTACCTTGATTATCCTCGAGGTAGTTCTCGGTATCGACAACTTGGTTTTCATTGCCATTCTCGCGAATAAACTCCCGCCTCATCAGCGCGACCGTGCCCGCGTTACTGGACTCTCCCTTGCCGTTGTAATGCGGCTTGGTTTGCTCAGCGGCGTCTCATGGCTAGTGACTCTTACCACTCCCTTGTTCAGCGTCTTCAGGCTCGATTTCTCCGGGCGTGACTTGATTCTCTTGGCCGGTGGCTTCTTCTTGCTGTTCAAGGCAACTACTGAGCTCCATGAGCGACTCGAAGGCGGTGCGCGCGGGCAAGTTGAGAATCGCGTATATGCAGGGTTCTGGTTGGTCGTCTCGCAGATCATTGTGCTCGATGCGGTATTCTCTCTCGATGCCGTCATCACTGCGGTGGGCATGGTCGACAATCTTGCAATCATGATGACTGCCGTTGTCATCTCCGTCAGCCTTATGCTGCTGGCCTCTAAGCCACTGACAGAGTTCGTAGATGATCACCCTACTGTGGTGGTGCTTTGCCTTAGTTTCCTTCTCATGATTGGTCTCAGCCTGATTGCGGAAGGCTTTGGTTTCCATATCCCGAAAGGTTATCTCTACGCCGCGATTGGCTTCTCGATCACCATCGAGTTTTTTAACCAGGTCGCCAGTCTGAATCGACAAAAGCATGAGGCCCGTATGCCCCTGCGCGAGCGCACCGCGGCGGCTGTATTAAGCCTGCTTGGTGGGCGCGGCTATGACCAGGCCGAGACACTAGAAGAGAAGATAGCGACGGAAGATTTGGCGGCTTTCCACGTGGCAGAGCGCAATATGGTGACGGGCGTGTTGACCCTTGCGGAGCGCTCTGTGCGCTCTTTGATGACCCCGCGCACCGATGTCTCTTGGGTAAACCTCGACGATGACATCGAAGCGATTCGTGCCATGCTTATCGACACCCCTCATAGCTTTTTTCCTGTATGCCGCGGCAGTTTAGACGAGATAGTCGGTATAGGCCGTGCCAAAGACCTGCTCAATGACTTGTCTATTAACGAACAGATCACCGTGATTGAGAAGCTGCGTAAGCCAATATTCGTGCCGGACTCGATCGCCGTGTTGCCGCTTATCGAGACCCTGCGTCGCTCGAAGGGCCAATTAGTCTTAGTGGTGGACGAGTACGGCACCATACAGGGCTTGATTACACCAATCGACGTATTCGAAGCCATTGCCGGAGAATTTCCCGACGAGGATGAAACCCCAGCCATTGAGGTGCTTGGTGATCATGAGTGGCTTGTGGCAGGGCACGCCGATCTGCACGAACTATCGCGAGTGCTAGAGACTAGTGTATTCGACGACGATATCGAGGATTACTCGACTATCGCAGGTTTCCTGATGAGCAAGTTCGACCAGCTGCCAGATGTTGGCGCCAAGCTGGAACTACGGGGCTTTATCTTCACAGTGATGCAGGTGGAAGAGCAGCGTATTGCTCAGGTGGAGATATCGAGAGTGTTACAACAAGACCTCTACGTAGGTTAGTAGAGGCCTTGTTGTAAGAGCAGGCTTATTGAGGAGCGGCGACGATCTGCAGCTCTACGCGGCGGTTCTGAGCACGACCGGACTCGTTGTCGTTCGAAGCGATGGGCTGATCTGGGCCCATGCCTTGGGAGATTATGCGACTCTGCTCTACACCCTGCGAAGCGAGATAGTTAGCGACACTAGTAGCGCGACGATTGGACAGATTATAGTTGTAGTCGGCGCTACCAGTTGAGTCGGTGTGGCCGAATACCTGTAGACGGGTGTCTTTATACTTGTAAAGTACGGTTGCCACCGAGCCCAACACTGGCTGGAACTGTGGTCTTAGTGAGTATTCGTTCGTGTTGAACGTGATATTGCCCGGCATTATCAAGTCGAGACGATCGCCATTGCGCTGCACCTGTACACCTGTACCCTGCAACTCTTGCCGCAACTCTGCCTCTTGCACGTCCATATAAGCGCCCACACCCGCACCGATAGCGCCGCAACCTGCAGCTGCATTTCGCGCGTGCTGGCCGTTCTCGATAGCGCCGACAAGGCCGCATACCACAGAACTTATAGCGCCATATTTCACTGCTCTACTGGTTTGTTGCTCGCCAGTGTAGGGGTTTATGGTGGTACAGCTTGCAAGCAAGGTGCCTGTGGCAAGCAATGCAATTGCCAGTTTCAAGTTCGCTCCGTTCATAATCTTTAAATCTCCTTTATTGCGAAACACGACTCATACTTTAAACAAGGGTGCGGGTCGATGTACACCATTGCAAGCATCATAGTCTTTGCAATGTGAACTAGCGCTGAATATCGTAATTATTCTTCTTGGTTCACATAGGCGTGTGACATGTTCCGTGATGATAAACTCTAGGTTGGGGCTCGAATTTGCTTTAAGCTCATGAATTCAATCTATTCTTCCAAGGCCCGTGTGTTATGAGCCAAGCCGCCTATCAGGCACGAGTAAAAGTGTTGTCCGACCGCTTGATTGCGCTTCAGCAGCCCATCCGTATCCTCGATGCGATTAAATGGCCAGCCCGATTTGAGCAGGATTTTCTCGCCTCTGGCGGCACCCAGCTGCCCCCGGTGGATAGGGATTATTACGAGCGGATCACGCTGAACTTTCAGCCCGATGCACTGCGCAGCCAGTTTAAGGATTTACGCGCAGCAGTGCGTCGTGACCTAGGGCGCAACGATGGCCTCGGCAGCATAATGAGTGCGACTATAGAACAGTACCTGCTCGTGATTGATCTATTGGAGTCGCGCGGAACGCCGCGCTTTGGGGCTGTTAGCCGAGAACTGTATGGTTCTGCCTCTGACAAGCTGCGCGGGGATAGGCAAAGCCTGCGCACACTAGGCGAAAAGCTATGCGAGATTTTCTCGCTGCCAGCGGCACAGCACATCAGTAGGCCCTATGGTAAAACCATCTCCGCAAGCGATGCCGTGGAAATTTTGCAGCAAAAGCTGAATCCCTATTTCCCCCCCGGCGACATCCGCGTGATTCTCAGTGACGGCATCGTGTCCGACGCAGCCGCCGGTGGCGATTATATCAAGATCAATCAGGACTCAGAATTCAGCGAATTCGATCTGCAGATCCTCGAGGTTCACGAGGGATGGGTACATGTGGGCACTACCTTGAATGGACGTAAACAGCCCTACGCCACTTGGCTCAGCGTCGGCTCGCCCCGTGTAACCGCGTGTCAGGAAGGCTTGGCGGTGCTGATGGAGACACTTACCTTTAGCTCCTACCCAAAACGCGCCCTGAAGGTGAGCGACCGCGTAATCGCCGTAGACATTGCCGAACAGGGTGCCAGTTTTATCGAGGTCTACCAGTTCTTTGTCGCGCGCGGACTTGGCGAACGCGAAAGTTACCGCATCACTCAACGAGTGTTCCGTGGAGGCACTTTGGAGGGTGGCTCCGTCTTCACCAAGGACCTGTCTTATTTGCGCGGTTTCGTAGAGAACGTGAATTTCATCCGCAGCGCAATTAACTCCGGAGTGCCAGAGATCATTCCAATGCTGTTTGTGGGTAAGGTGACGCTGGACGATGTGCCGATCCTCTATCAGCACTATCTCGAAGGCACCATCGCTGGCCCGCAAATCATCCCTGCGATGTTTCGCAACATGAATGGGCTTTATGTGTGGTTTGGCTTCTCAAGCGGCATAGGCTTGGTGAACATCTCGCGCGTGCAGAAGCATTTCGATCTCATGTTTCGGAAAATGCCCAAGAGTGACCCTTTGTACGGCGCCGATAACTCTATCGCGCGGCCCTACCGTGATGAGTCTTCGGTTGACTAGTAGCTAACCAAGAATCCTGCTTGCGACTATTGGCCTTGGTCGTACATTACTCAAGTCATCGAAACTCACGTCTTTAGATCAAGTGGGCAGTCGTGATTTAGGGTCTATGCCTTCGAGTTTTGTCCTAACAATTCGATTTGAAGTCTCGTGAGTGTCGATAGAGCTTCTTCCCCTCAGCTAACGAGCGCTCTCAATTCAATATTGAGTTGGCGTTAGCTATTGCAGTGATAAGTATTTAGTCCCTAATAACTGGTCGAATTTCGATTCTTGAACTAAATTTTAATTGCAGTCTGCAAAAACATAAATCGAAAGGAATCCATAGGAGGGAATCCAAAATGCGTGAATTAAGTATGGAAGAAGTGGGACAGGTGAATGGAGGGATGTTTCTAGATGCGATGCCTGGATTTACTGCCGCTATAGGTCTTGCTGCAGCCAGATATGGAAAAAACTGGGCACTTGTACCGGTTAGGGCTGCATTTGTAGCATCTCCGATCGTGTTTGGAGCCGTAGTCGGTATTACATTGGCTGCTGGTGTAGTTATGACGAGGGACTAGCGGGTCCGTTCTCTTGCAATAAAAATTATGCCACTGACGAGGTAGTTGAAGATCGAGCTATCTCGTCTTGAAGATGACAATCCATGAAAAATAGTGAACAACAAGTTTTCAATGAAATGGAAATCGAAAGCTGTTTGAAAAATATCTCTCTAAATAAGAAAGAAATAGAGTCGAGAGTGAGAAGCACAATAGTACTGTTTTTGACTGCGGTTTCAATATTTGGTGTGCTATATCTTTCAAGTAAGTTGGTGCAATACGCTGGCCAGCTATCGTTACTTGTATTTATTGTGTCGTGTCTTATTTTCTACCTCATGCTAATAAAGTTAGCATTGTCGAAAATTAAGCTGGAAATAGCATTCGGCCAAGGGAAACTAACCTTCCCGTATTACTATATTTGGCTAACAGATGTTCCGCTTGATCAGATCCATAGTCTCGATGAGTTAAAGGGAAATAGAGAATCAGAAATTTTAATAGTTGTTTTAAAAAATGGATCTCCAATCTATTTCGATAGAAGCATATTTGCTAGTAAATTGGAATTTGAAAAATTTCGCGAACAACTTCTAAATCTAGTTTCTCTAAATAGAGAAGATAACTCCAGTATAAATTCTACCATTGCAAAAAGTAGTGCATTGCATAATGTTGTCCAAGTGTTAGTTATTCTTAGTTGGATTTCTGTGTATTTCTTGATCTCGTCGAATAGTGCTCAAGAATTTAATGATACCCTTGAAAAAGGGGCGATTTCGAGAGAAGGAGTGTTAAGGGGGGATGTTTATAGAATTTTTTCATCTTTTTTCCTACATTCTAGCTTTTCCCACCTCGTTGCAAATATTCTGCTGTTTACCGTTTTAAATCAGTTTCTTCCTAAATTGGTAGATGTTTACAGGTTTATAAACATACTTTTTATTTCTACTCTTATTGCATCTTTCGTGACTCTTTTAGCCCATCAAGAAAGTTTTGTGATAGGTGCTTCTGGTGGTCTTTTTGGGCTTTTTGGTGCGTTCTGCTCAATCAAAAATACACAGAATCTACCTGATTCGGTTGGCCATATTTCAGGAATATTTGTAGTTTTTCTGATCTTCATTGAGCTGTTTTTTGGTGCAGTAAGCGGCAGGGTTGATGTATATAGCCATCTTGCAGGATTCCTTTCTGGATTTTTCCTCTCGAAACTATTTCTGGCGATAAGGACGTCAAAATCGATTTACTTATCGTCTTTTTCTGAGAAGTTTAGCTCTTTGATCTTGCTGGTAATTTATTTTGGTGGTTTCTATCAGTTTCTATCGAATGTCTACATTAACTCTTAGTAGGAAAGGATATGTTAGTTCATGGTTATCTCACTTAATCTGAGGGCGTGAGTTTGGCATTCGCTTCTGTGTACCGTCGCCAGCATGGATGCTGGCGTCGAGCCCCCAGGGAAGGGTTTACGGCGTGTCACAGAAGCGAATGCCAAACTCATGTCTAGCGCTGGACTAATTGCTCGATAGCTCAAACAACATAAGGTGGCTAAGTACTATATTCATAAGACCCAATTAGGGTTTGTGTTTATACCGCATATCCAAGGTGTAAGGGTGTGCCTCATGGGGCTCGCCCAAGTCGAGTTCCATGTCACCTTGGGTGTGGCCGTGTTTCGAGAAACGAGCCACGCGCCTCGCTTCGGCCTCGTTGCCGTTCACGGGGAAGGTATCGTAGTTGCGGCCGCCTGGATGAGAGACGTGATAAGTGCAACCACCCAAGGATCGATTGTGGTAGGTGTCTACTACGTCGATGACTAGCGGCGAATGAACGTCGATAGTCGGGTGCAGCGCAGACCAAGGCGCCCATGCTTTATAGCGGATGCCTCCAACGAATTCACCCTCCGTGCCCGTGCTACGCATTGGGACTTTGCGGCCATTGCAGGTGACGATAAAACGGTTGCCCGTCATATTGCGTGTGCGCACTTGTAGCCTCTCTACTGAAGAGTCTACGTAGCGCGCGGTGCCTTGGCCTGTGGACTCTTCGCCAAGCACATGCCAAGGCTCGATTGCGCGATGTAAGTCGAGCTGGATGCCCGCGACATGAATGGTGCCGTAGTGCGGAAAACGGAATTCCTGAAAAGGCGCGAACCAATCTAAGTTGAATGAGTATCCTGCTTGGTTCAAGTCGTCGATAACCCAGCCAAGATCCTCCCACACAAAATGAGGCAGCATGAAGCGGTCGTGCAGCTCTGTGCCCCAATTAATGAGGGGCTTGGTGTAGGGCGTTTTCCAGAAGTGCGCAACGAGTGTGCGAATCAACAGCACTTGTAATGCACTCATCTGCCAATGGGGTGGCATCTCGAAGTTTCTGAATTCTACGATACCCAAACGACCACTGGAGCTGTCTGGTGAATAGAGCTTGTCTATGCAGAACTCGGCACGGTGAGTATTACCGGTAAGATCTACTAGGAAGTTGCGCAGTATTCGATCCACCAGCCAGACCTGATCGTTGCCTATGCCTTCCAACTGCTGTAGAGCTATTTCTAGCTCGTATAGATTGTCGTCGCGCGCTTCGTCTACGCGAGGCGCTTGGCTGGTTGGGCCTATAAACTGTCCTGAGAACAGATAGGACAGGCTGGGGTGGTTCTGCCAATAGCGGATTAGGCTGCCGAGTACATCCGGGCGGCGTAGGAAGGGACTATCCTCTGGTTTAGCAGCGCCGAGTGTCACATGATTTCCGCCACCGGTGCCAGTGTGGCGCCCGTCGAGCATAAACTTCTCTGTACCCAGCCGGTTCTGGCGCGCTTGCTCGTAGAGAATATGGATGAGCTTGGTGAGATCGGGCCAGTTATTTGAGGGCTGGACGTTCACTTCTATCACGCCGGGGTCAGGCGTGATCAATAACTTCTGTAGGCGCGGGTCTTTCGGTGGCTCATAGCCTTCGATAATGACGGGACAGGTGAGTTTATCGGCCGTTGCCTCGATCGCTGCGATCAGGGCGACGTAACGCTCTAGGTCGGTTTGAGGAGGTAAAAATAGATAAAGTCGACCGTCGCGAACTTCGGCACAAATTGCCGTATGGAAGATGCGCGCATCTTCTGCAATAACGGGCTCTAGATCGCTGCCTTCTACTTCTGAAAGTAGGGGGTAAGCTAACTCATCGCGTGGCGCGAACGGATCCTTTGCGTGCTCATCCTCTGATGTATCGGGCACCTGCCAGGGAAGGCTGTTCAAGGGTAAGCGGAACCCTATTGGAGAGTCCCCTGGCGTTAGGGCGAGTTGTTCTTTGCGGAAATACCAACGGCAGCTGATCCACTTAATATCGCCTTCATTATCTTTAGAGGAAAGTGGCATAACATAGCCACTCTCTTTGTCGAGCCCCTGGGCGAAGACGCGCTTTATGCGCGCAGCCTCAAGCGGGTCTACTACCTTGTTGTCCCATAGCGATACATTCGCTGGTAACTCGGACTCACGCTTCAGGTACCACGCCTTATCTTCGAAGGCGGGCAGTATATAGCTGGGATTAATGCCAAGGCGTTTCGCAAGTGCCGTAACAAAATTTGCGGCGTGTTTTTTAGTGGCGGAACCACTAGTTCGCTCGTCTGCTAATAACTTGGGATTGTGCCAGAGCGGCTTGCCATCGGTACGCCAGAACAGGCCCAGCGCCCAGCGCGGAAGTGGCTCGCCGGGGGACCATTTGCCTTGACCGATATGAATTAAACCATCGGGTCCATAATGTTTCTTTAGTGCGTGCAGGAGTTCGCCAGCAAGTTTGCGTTTCTCCTTGCCAAGTGCCGCGGTATTCCACTGCTCACTCTCCATGTCGTCGATGGAGATAAAGGTAGGTTCGCCGCCAACGGTAAGGCGCACATCTTGTTCTTTGAGCTCTGCGTCGATCTCGAGTCCCAGTGCATCAATTGTCCGCCATTGTTCCGCGCTATAGGGTTTGGTGACGCGAGGGTCTTCGTGGATACGTGTAACGCTATTCTCGTGAATAAACTCAACTTCACAGACCCCTGTTGAGCCAGTAATTGGGGCAGCACTTACGGGATCCGGAGTACAGGCCAACGGGATATGACCCTCGGCTGCAAATAGTCCGGAGGTCGGGTCTAGGCCGATCCAGCCGGCACCTGGAATATACACTTCGGTCCAAGCGTGTAGATCTGTGAAGTCCTCGGTAGTGCCACCTGGGCCGTCAATAGATTTAATGTCAGCGGTGAGTTGCACCAAGTAGCCAGAAGCGAAACGAGCAGCAAGTCCCATATGGCGAAGAGTTTGCACAAACAGCCATGCGCTATCTCGGCAAGAACCATACTCTGAGGTCAGGGTTTCTTCGCAGGTCTGCACGCCTGGCTCCATGCGGATGACATAATTTACCGCCGCCTGCGTTCGGCTATTCTCGGTCACTAGAAAAGTCACAATTGGCTGGTGGCTCTTGTCGACACCTTTAAGCCACTTTTTCATGGCCGGGCCATTCTCTTTTACTTCCAAGTATGGCGCCAAGTCTTTGGCCAATTGCGGGTCGTATTTAAAGGGGAAGTGTTGGGCGCTATCTTCGACGAAGAAGTCGAAGGGATTGATAACCGTCATGTCAGCGATAAGTTCGACAGTGACGGATAGTTCCTTGGCCGGTTCCGGGAAAACGAGTCGCGCTAAATGATTGGAAAAAGGGTCTTGCTGCCAGTTAATAAAATGGCTGCTTGGTTCAATTTTGAGCGAGTAAGCATCGATAGGCGTTCGACAATGTGGTGCAGGTCGAAGACGAACAACGTGGGGTAAAATTTCCACCAATCGATCGAATCGATATGTCGTTTGATGGCGTATTGCTACTTTAATGCTCATAAGGTAATGTTGCTCATATATGCAAATTGACTGGAATACTTATAACCCTGGCGCTTTTTACGATGAACTAATTAGTTCGCCAGGGCACGCTCGCAAGTCAGGTGAAATTCTGGCGCAGTACCTTAGCTCGCTAAAAAGTGAAGATTTGCAGCAACGCAAAACTGCTGCTGAGCTAGCCATCAAGGCGATGGGTATTTCGTTTACTGTCTATAGTGAGGCTGGCAATATCGACCGAGAGTGGCCGTTCGACATTATCCCTCGAATCATTACAGAAACACAATGGCAGAAGACAAGTCAAGGATTGGAGCAGAGATTGCGCGCCTTGAACTGTTTTATAGATGACATCTATAACGAACAAAAAATTCTAAAAGATAAAGTAGTACCCGCCGAATTAATCGCAAAATCCGTAAATTTCCGTAAAGAATGTGTTGGCATGAAACCTCTCCACGGGGTTTGGGCACATATCTGCGGTACAGACTTGATCCGCGATACTAATGGGCAATTCTATGTGCTCGAAGACAACCTTAGGGTGCCGTCGGGCGTGTCTTATATGCTGGAAAATCGTAAAGTAACCAAACGCGTTTTCCCTGAGTTATTCGAAAACTATAACATCCAGCCTATTACCGAATACACCTCACAACTGTTCGATATGTTAGCGGCCATCTCGCCACGCCAGGCGGACTACCCTGAGGTCGTAGTTTTGACCCCCGGTATTTATAACTCTGCCTATTTTGAGCACTCTTTCTTGGCGCAAAGAATGGGTGCCGAACTGGTAGAGGGCGGCGACTTAGTTGTTGAGTCTGATGACTGTGTTTATATGCGCACCATTAATGGGCTCTCTAGAGTGGATGTCATCTATCGTCGCATCGATGATCTATTCCTAGACCCGGAAGCGTTTAACCCGGACTCCGCTCTTGGTGTACCTGGTCTTATGCGTGCTTGGTTAAAGGGCAATGTGGCATTGGCCAATGCGCCAGGCGCAGGGGTAGCAGACGACAAAGTCATCTATACCTATGTGCCGGCCATGATCAAATACTATCTTGGCGAAGAGCCTTTACTTGAGAATGTCCCAAGCTATCTTTGCGTGGACGAAAAGCAATGTAAGTATGTGCTAGAGAATCTAGATAAATTGGTAGTTAAGCCCGCCAACGAGTCGGGTGGCTATGGCATGCTTATGGGACCCCAGGCTAGTAAGAAAGAGCGTGCCGAGTTCGCTTTGAAGATTAAGGCCAACCCAAGAAATTACATGGCGCAGCCATTGATATCTCTCTCGACCGCTCCTGTGCTCGGTGAGCGCAACGCTGAGCCTAGGCACATTGATTTACGCCCCTTTATTCTACAAGGGCGCGACACCTACGTAACTCCTGGCGGTTTAACCCGCGTGGCAATGGTCAAAGGTTCTTATATCGTGAATTCGTCACAAGGCGGCGGTAGTAAGGACACTTGGATCGTTTCAGATGGGGATGACGCATAATGTTATCGCGAGTCGCAGAACGAATTTACTGGCTGGGTCGCTACCTAGAGCGCGCAGAGAATACCGCGCGTCTTCTCACAGTTTATTCAAATCTTTTGTTGGACCTTCCTCGGGGGGCCCGAGTAGGTTGGCACACGCTAGTAGAGATTACCGGCACACAAGATGAGTTTGACGAGAAACATAAAGAGACAGATGAGAGATCGGTAAACCGCTTCCTAATGTCTGACCGGAGTAATTACTCTTCGATTATCAGTTCTATTTCTTTAGCGCGTGAGAATGCGCGAACAACTCGCGAGATCATTCCCACCGAAGCATGGGAGCAGATTAACAATCTTTATCTATTTACGCGCGATAGTGTTGGCAAGGCAACCGCCCGCGGTCCACGCCACCAACTGTTGCAAGAGATCATTGCCCACTGTCAACAGATTGCAGGATTGCTTGCCGGCGCTATGAGTCACAATAGTGGTTATAATTTTCTGCGCATGGCAAGAAGCCTAGAACGTGCGGACATGACCACGCGCATAGTCGATGTAGGCTCATTAACCCTTGTGCCAAGCCTGATGAACCCAGGGTTGTCGTTAGAGCCAGCGGCTAGACCGTATTCGAATATGATTTGGATGAGTGTTTTGCACTCAATTAGTGCCTATCAGATGTACCGTCAGCATGTTCTCGATCGTGTTAATGGCGAAGACGTAGTGACGTTTCTCTTGCAAGACAAACAGTTCCCACGCGCAGTGCTTCATTGTCTTTCGAAGTTGCAGACCTGTTTAGAATTCCTTCCCAATAATGACGCGACAATGCAGCAAGTCTCGGCCACACAGAAGTATGTACAAGAAGCCAATATTCCGCAGTTGTTGGAGAGCGGTCTTCTAGAATATATCGATGAGTTGCAGGTTGAGATTGCTGGTATTCACGCGCGTATTACCGAAACTTGGTTCCTACCAGTCGTCAGCGAACAGCAACAGCAACAATCCGCTTGATCCCAAAGAGTTATTTGCATGAGAGACTTTCAGTGCGTATGCGGGCAAACGCTGTACTTCGAGAATACTGTTTGCACGTCCTGCAAACGTCCCCTTGGTTATGATCCCATTCGGGCAGACTTGCTCGCCTTAGAACCAGTCAAGAATCTCGATGCAGACAGTTTGCCAATGTGGACGGATGTTAAGTCCGGTGCGGAGTATCGTCGTTGCTTTAATGATACCGAGTACCATGTGTGTAATTGGTTGGTAACGAGTCCACAGGAAAACTTCTGCCACGCCTGCAATTTGAACGACACTATTCCCGATGTCGACTCCAGTTATCGAGCAAATCGGCGCCGCAGATGGTGGGGGCGAATGGAGCAGGCCAAGCGACGTTTGATTTACACATTGCTCGCTCTTGGCTTGCCTGTCGATGGCAAGGCGGAGCATACGACCGGTTTGGCATTTTCCTTCCTTGAGGACCAGCGTTCGAACCCCATGGCGGATGAAGAACATGTCCTCACGGGTCATCTACAAGGTTTGATAACCGTTAATTTGGCGGAAGCCGATGCCATCAATCGTGAGCAAGCTCGACAGGATCTTGGCGAGTCATATCGCACGCTACTGGGACATTTTCGACACGAGAGCGGGCATTACTATTTCGATAAGCTGATTTTCAAGCCAGCCCATTTTAAAGAATTTAGAGCACTGTTCGGAGATGAACGCGCTGACTACGAAGAAGCCTTAGAGCAGCATTACGCGAAGATGGCGGAGTTGAAGGGGGAGAGCGATCGCGTCAGTGCCTATGCCGATATGCATCCCCATGAGGACTGGGCAGAATGCTGGGCACACTATCTGCACATGACAGATTGTCTGGAGACGGCTTGGCAGGTTGGCTTGTTGAAAGAGCGATTGATCAATCCTGGGACAACGCCGGATATCGAACGTTGTCTCGAGGCTTGGTCTACCGAGGTGTCTATTGCGATGAATGCGTTGAATCGGAGTATGGGCGTGCGGGACTCCTATCCCTTCGTGCTCTCACCCAATACCCTTAAAAAACTCCGCTTTGTTCATCAGAGGATTTATCCCAGCTAGCAGCCCACGCGAAGGGCGGCATTTGGCGGAAGGCGTCTTTGAGGCGCTGATCCCAGCTGCGTTTTAACTCACGTAGGAACTCACTGTCTTCATTAAAGCGCAGAGGATCTGTCAGCGTTAGCGTGTCTGTGCGATAGACAAGTGTTTCGATGGGGGGGCCAACGCTCAAATTACTGCGCATTGTCGAGTCCATAGATACCATTGCGCAAAGCGCGCAGGTATCAAGATTTAGATCTGGGGTGAGAATGCGATCTAGGATCGGCTTGCCGTACTTGCTCTCGCCAATCTGCAGATAAGGTGTGTCTTTGGAGCTAGTGATGTGGTTGCCCTGCGGGTACACCAGCATGATGCGATGTTTGCTATTGGCAATCTGCCCACCAATGATAAAGCTCGCTTCGAAGGAGTTGCCAGTCTTGGCGTGCTTTTCCTGCTGGGCGAGGCTGATGTCACCAAGGTAATCTGCTGCATCTGCCAAGGACTCCACCGTTAGTAAGCTAACGTTAGCCCGCTCTTTAATATCGCGCTTAACTTGTGCGATACAGGCTTGGGTAGTTGCAAGATTTCCGGCGGTAAGGATGACGAATTGGCGCTGACCATCCACGCCAAAACGATACATTTTGCTATAAGTGCTTACTTGGTCTATGCCCGCGTTGGTGCGTGAATCGGAGCAAAAGACCATGCCCGCATCTACGGCTACTGCCACACAATAGGTCATGATTTGGGGAACCGGGTTACAGAAGAAATACCACTAAATGGGCTTGTCGATGGGCGAAACAGTACACTAGTTCTGGCATCAGGTGAACAGAAATTTTAACTCGATTGCGGTGGTGTTGCTACGCTCTCGGCGCTATTGGTAGTTACTACAATAGGTTTGTCGCGTAATCGTTTGGTAGGCTTAAAATTTCGGGGCTAAGGATTCTCAACCCTCCTTGTTGCAAGGAGGGCTGGGCAAATGCAAGTCAACGGCAGATTAGTGCTCGTCTATGTCTTCATCGTAGCTGTAATCGTCTACTTCGACGCTACTACGAAGATTAAACTCTTCGTTATCATCGTCGAATTGCGAGTCGCCATACATCCGCTTCCAATCGAGACGCTCCTCGGTTCGGCGGCGCAGCTCGGTGAGACGACGCTTGTTGAGGTGCTTGTCATTTGTCTCTTCGAGTTCTGTCTCTGGCATGAAGGCAACAGAATCAAAAAAGTCTTTTGACGTATCGGCTATATCATCCCATTGATGACTTTTCATGTGATTAATCTCTTGTTTAATCGCGTTGAGTCGGACTTACTCGTTTACTGTTTGTGCAGCAGTGTTAAGCGATATGATCGCCATTCACAGCGGCGCTTAGCTATCCGCCTTTTGTCCTTTGTCAAGGTCTTCCGGCGGGGGTGTTTACGATGCGAATTATGGTTATAAAATCCCAGAATGCAATAGCAAGAGCAATTATTTTTTTGTTTGCTCTAGGCCAATCGTAGCAAGGCTTTCAAGGCATTTGGATGTGCAACATAGCAGTGCATCGTTACGGGCTTGTGACAGAAACTAGGGCGTTTATACTGTCCACCCCCTTAAAGACTAGGAGAGCACATAGTTTGTTTAGAGCATGTCTTGACTGCGGAATGGCAGTGGATGGAAACGTCACTCACTGTCCAAAGTGCGATGCGGATCTAGCGGCGCAGACCGATGGGTCGGTGCTGCATGCCGATATCGCGCATCAACGCGAGACGATCCCTGTGGCCTTGCACAAGTTACAGCAGGCATTGGACGAGGCACGCAGTGGTCATGCGCGTGCGGTTCGACTGGTGGTTGGGAGGGGGTTGATACGGGATGAGGTTCATCGGCAGCTAAGCTGGTTGAAACACTCGGGCGAGGTCTTGGACTTCGATCATGATGAAGGCAACACTGGCGCGATTGTCATTCAATTGCGCCAGGGGTCTAGGAGAGGGTAGTGGATTTCAAAGAAGCGATAATTTCTTCGCGGATAAGCTTCTTGGCAATCTTACCGCTAGCGATGCGTTGTAATTGCTCGCTTTGGATACGATAGAAGCAGGGCAGTTTGAATTGTGCCAAACGCTCAGCGAGGAAAGCGCTCAGCTCTTTTTCAGTTAATTCCGCCCCAGGCATAGTCATGACCGCGGCACCCACAACTTCTCCAAGTCTTTCGTCTGGTAGTCCGAACACGGCCGCCTCACAAACTGCGGGATGTTCGGCAAGTGCATATTCTATCTCTGCGCAGGCGATGTTCTCACCTCCTCTAATCACGATGTCCTTAGCGCGGTCCTTGATGACAAGGAAACCGTGCTCATCTAGCAGTCCAATATCGCCGGTATGAAACCACCCATCTTTTATGGCCACGGCAGTATCTTCAGGACGCTTCCAATAGCCTTTCATAATAGTGGCACCTTTGATGCAAATCTCGCCGATCTCGCCATTGGGCAGCTCACGCCCCTGTGCATCCTCTATGCGCATGGCGGTAACCGGGGGCGTTGGGCGACCAGTGCTATGGGGTTTGCTCAGATAGAATTTGCCGGTGATCAGTGCGCCAATGGCATTGGTTTCTGTCAAGCCATAGCCTAGCCCTGGTAGTACTTGCTCAGAGAATTTTTTCTCAATCATGACTAGGTGCTCTGGTGGGCGGGCGGCGCCTCCACTTTGCACGCTTCGCAGGCTGCTCAAATCAAACTTGTCGAAATTGGGGGAGTTCATCACTTCCCAAGTCATCGTGGGAACGCCATGTAGTACGGATAAACGCTCTTTCTCGATGAGTTGCAAAGCCTGCTCTGCGTCCCACTTGTACATCATTACGAATTTGCGTTGGTACAAGAAGCTAGAGAGGAACTGCGCGTGATTGCCGGTGACGTGGAATAGCGGCACATTGGCTAGGATGCCGGCTTGGTAGGGCGGATTGGACTCCTGCAGCTCTGGCCGCAGGATCTCGTTGATCTCCTTGGCAAACTTCCAGGTATAGATTGCATTGATTATGGCTCGGTGTGTCGATAACACTCCTTTAGGATTGCCTGTTGAACCGGAGGTATACAGTATCGAGGCATCGTCATCGGGTGCTACAGGGTGTAGAGCAGGATCGAACGCGGGGCCCTGCGCGCCGGCCTCGATCAGCGCATGAATCTCTGGATAGGGGCTCTGTGGCTCTGGTTTGATCGCAATGATCTGCACATTCACTGGCTTCTCTAATGAGGCTAGGCGGTCGATGCGCTCTTGATCGGCGAAGATGAGCTTGCTACCACTATCCTCAATGCCAAAACTCATTTCGTTGCCACGCCACCACGAGTTCATTGGAACCACGATTGCCCCAAGCATGGTGATTGCCATATAGGCAAGGCACCACTCGGGGTTATTACGAGAGCAAACTGTTACGCGGTCGCCTTTTATGATGCCGAAACGTTGTTCAAGGCTTTTTGCTAACTGCCCGGCCATAGAGTAGGTTTCGCCGAAGCTATAGCGTTGGTCTTGATAGACAAGGAAGGGCAGCTGAGGATGCAGCATCGCCGCAGATTGATAAACACCGCCAAGCTTGTCTGGCACCTTACTAAATACTGGCGTTTCGACCCCATTGATTATGGCGGTGCTCACTGCAAGTTCTGCATCGGGTGCTTTGTGGCGCAGCGTGATTTCTTTAAGGGATTGAAGGTCCTGCACTATTTCTTCGTGGCTGAGCATGTAACCCCGGGGCGGCAATTTATCGCTTTGTCTAGTAACGTAGAGGAGCTGCAAATGTAAGTGGTTCGGGCGCTATTGTTGGCCTACAAAGCGACTACACTTGGCTCAAGTGATTGAAACATTATACGTTCACGGGGTGGGAATCAAGAAGTCGAGCAACCGTTCGAAACAATGGCAAGTCTGCTGCTTCGTAGCAGACTTGTTTAGAAACTCTGATCGATAAGACGATAGTCCGGCACGATGACGGGGGCGAGTTCTTCTTCCTCTGGAATCAGTGTCGATGGTGGTGCCGCATCTGGGCCAAAAGAGAAGCTAAAACTCCCGCGTGCCACTAGATTGGAAGGATCAATCGCAGTCCATTCAATGGTGTAGTACAAAGCAGGGGGGATCTCTGGGAGGTCGAGAAAGAATACACGACTCACAGCAGGGTCGTAGCGAAACCCGATGTTTACAAATTTTTCCTCTGGGTTCTTCATGGTGAGCTTGACCAGTTTCACATAGGTGCTAAAGCGCAACATCAGCTCCTTTGGGGCGCTTTCAAACACCTCATCGTCAACAGGCGATGACTCCAGTTCAACGTCGCTATTGGAGTTGATCGTCATGACATGTTGTGCCTGCGCATACTGTGCGCTGCTAAAGGCAAGGCAAAGTGCAAAAACGATGCGAGATATACTCTTGGCTAGTAAAGATTCTGTGCGAAATAAGCTTTTCATGTGTCCTTCTTCTATTACTAAAACGCAGGTTTTATAGCACGAGCTAGCCCCTATTTGTAAGAGCTAATCGTTATAGTGGTGTCAGCTTAGCCAAGCTAGTAGAAATACTAAACCTCCATCGATGAAACTTTCTCTCATTGCGGTAATTAGCTTCTTTGTTTTCACTTTGATTCGGCCTGACGCAAAGTGAAATCATGAAAGTTGCTATTTTTAACTAGAAAATTTCGCTTTGCGGGAGACGTTTTCAGTGGCGAGGTGCTTTTATGCGCTCGGCCTATAACAATTAAAAAAAGAAGCCCGCAGGGCTTTAAGGGAGTGATGCACATGCAGTTCGCAAAACGCGGGTATTCTCGTCCGATTGGCGGCGTCAGTTGGGCCTTGATCCTTATTGCTAGCCTGTTTTTATCTCCAGTGTTTGCACAAGACACTTATCGCAAGGGTCAACATGTCGAGCCTGCCTACGAGGGCTGGGAAGA
>CAXBOY010000045.1:0-22441 GCA_963977405.1 uncultured Gammaproteobacteria bacterium | reverse complement strand
CCGCCGGTAATATTGCCCCACTGATCGCTGCCACCGATCTGCAAACTGCAGCCATGACGCTTGTATAGTTCCGCGAAGTCGTAAGACTGCAGAATCATATAAGTAAACTCAGTGAAGGAGATGCCTGACCCTTCGCGCTCGATGCGCTGCTTGACCGAGTCCTTTTGAATCATAGAGTTCACTGAGAAGTGCTTGCCTACGTCGCGAAGAAAGTCCAAGACGCTTACATCTTTAGTCCAATCTAGGTTGTTCACCAACATCGCCGCATTACTTCCTGAATCGAAATCCAGGAATTGTTCTAGCTGCCCTTTGATCCGACTAACCCAAAGCTCCACGATATCGTTTGAGTTGAGTTGGCGCTCAGATGCTTTGAAACTCGGATCACCGATTAGCCCAGTCGCCCCGCCAACCAGCGCAATAGGTCGATGGCCTGCTTGCTGAAAACGGCGCAGTGCGAGCAGGGGCACCAAATTCCCTATATGAAGACTCTCCGCTGTCGGGTCAAAGCCACTATATAAGGTCGTGCTTTGCTTCAACACGGACTTCAACTCATCCCCAGAAGTCATCTGCGAAACTAAGCCCCTACTCTCGAGGTCCCTTATAATGTCTATAGATGTAGCACTCATAACGAATTCCTAAACCAAATTTAATGCTTACAGTGTTGCCCGATCAGCCTCTAGAGGGCGAGGGTACTATATATAGGAGCAACGCAGTCTCGCGAAGCGGCCGCAGATTTTACACTACTAATCTGAATAAGACTTGACCTGCCTCCTAAAAGTCATAAGAATCGCCCTTTTGGGCCGCTCTCTGTCGGCCGTCAATATATTCAAAAGATGAGATTTAACATTAGAATTTTCATGAGCTTTTGGGATTCTGCAAAACACACTCTAAGCAAGCACTACCCGCGTAATCACCTTATGTTGGCTAGCGTTTTGAGCTTAGGGCTTACTGTTACTATGGTGTTTGCACCCGACGAATCCGCACACGGCGCGCGTATCGGTGCCACTCCAACGCTGCCATTCCCTCAGGATTTAGGCGCAAACTCTGCAAAGGCCTTAGCTGAGGCGGAGAACATGCTACCCGTTCTCGTAATCCCCAATAGTGAACCGTCACAGCACAATTCAGAATGGACGGACTTAGAGGTGCAGTCAGGGGACAATCTCTCGGCGATATTCACGAAAGTAGGTCTTAGCGCACAAGAAATGTACAAAGTGCTCAATAGCACCGAAGACGCAAAAGTCCTTAACCGCCTGTATCCAGGCTACCAACTTAGTTTCCACATCCCAGAGGCTGGCAAGCTCGCGCAATTGAAAGTGCTGAAATCGCCACTAGAAGGCTATCTTTTCACACTGAATGACAGCGGCTACCAAGTAGAACCGATCCTGCGTACCGCTGAGGTTCGCCCAGTATTCAAAGAAGGTGTCATCAACGACAGCCTCTTCATGGCGGCAAAGCGCGCTGATATTCCCGCAGTTTCGATTATGGAGATGGCAGACATCTTCGGCGGCGTAATCGATTTTATTCTCGATCCACGCGATGGCGACGACTTCAGCCTCTTTTACGAACAGAAATTCCTTGATGGTCAGTTTATTGGCAATGGCGACATCATTGCGGCGCAGTTTACTAACCAGGGCAAACAGTTCATCGCCGTGCGCTATATAAACGAAGACGGCGAAGTAGGCTACTACAGCCCAGAAGGCGAGAGCATGCGTAAGGCATTCCTCCGCACACCACTCGACGTATTCCGTATTAGCTCCAATTTTAGCCTTAGCCGCAAGCACCCTATCCTTAACACCATTCGCGCCCACAAGGGAACGGATTATGCCGCGCCAAAAGGCACGCCCGTGCGTGCGACTAGTGACGGCGTTGTCACTTGGGCAGCGCGTAATGGCTCATTCGGCAAATTGATTGTGTTGCAGCATCGCGGTCAGTTCGAGACTAAATACGCCCACCTGAACGACTACGCTTCCGGTATCAAGAAAGGCTCACGCGTAAGGCAGGGAGATATCATCGGCTATGTAGGCCAGACCGGCGGCGCAACAGGCCCCCACTTGCATTACGAGTTCCTGATTGGCGGCGTCCACAAAGACCCACGCACGATCGTAGCTCAGCTTCCTCAGGCAATATCACTCGAACCAGAGGAATTACCGCGTTTCAAAGCACAAACCCAAGATTTACTTCAACGTTTCCAGAAGGAAAGTATTGACGCGCGCCTTCTTAGCGCCAATATTAGCTCGGAAACGCAGACGCGTTGAACTAAGCTCAAAACTCGCCCTCTTGATGCAGGATGCCCAAAAAATGTCTGCACACGAATACTTTATAGGCGTACTCTCTGGCACCAGTATTGACGGTGTCGATTGCGCGCTGGTTGACTTCGCACAGTCTCCGCCCACACTTGTGGCCACGCATTCCCTTGCGATCCCTGCCCCTCTGCGAGAATCCATACTTACGTTATCTACAGACGAGAAAATTTCGCTGATAGAGCTAGGGGAGACAGATATCGCGCTAGGTCGCCTATTTGCCAACGCAGTCAACCAACTACTCGCGAAATGCAACGTGTCCAATCAAGAAATCTTAGCCATTGGCAGTCATGGCCAGACCATTAAGCATTACCCATTTGGCGAAAATCGCTTCACTCAACAGATTGGCGACCCCAATACCATCGCGCTGCTCACAGGCATTTGCACGATTACGGACTTCCGCCGTAAAGACATGGCGGCAGGTGGCCAAGGCGCCCCGCTCGCCCCTCTGTTCCATCAGAGTTTCTTCGCTGATCTCGATGGCCGAAGGGCTATATTGAATCTAGGGGGTATCGCGAATATCTCTTTACTAAGCCATGGCGAGTTGCCACTGGTAGGCTTCGACACAGGTCCTAGCAATGTCTTGATGGACTCATGGATCGATGCAAAGCAAGACCTACCCTTCGATAGCGACGGTGAATGGGCTAGGTCCGGTACGGTTAACGAAGACTTACTTACACTGCTATTGACGGAACCTTACTTGCACCAAGCCTCCCCAAAGAGCACCGGGCGCGAGTTATTTAACGCTCACTGGCTAGGCGAGAAACTCTCCCACTTTGATTTATTAGCCGATGCAGACGTACAAGCAACACTATTGGAGTTCACCGCCCGCAGCATCGCCGAAAGTGTCGATTGGCAGGGCGAGCAGGTAGTAGCACTGTACGCCTGTGGCGGCGGTGCCAATAACGTCTATCTCATGGAAAGATTGCAGAGTCTAATTGCGCCTGTGCCGGTGGCCAGCAGTTCAGAGGCGAAACTCGACCCGCAGTGGGTAGAGAGCATGACTTTCGCTTGGTTCGCCCGCAACGCATGGTATGGCGACCCAGTCGACACAAGGTCGGTTACTGGCGCGCAACAAATCTGCATACACGGTGCTATATACGAGGCTTTATCTGACTAAGTGTCAGATTGAGAAAGAAGAGCCGCAACCGCAAGTGGTGCTAGCTAAAGGATTGTTGACGACAAACTTAGCACCCTGCAAACCCTCCACATAGTCCACCTTAGCGCCCGTCAGGTACTGATAGCTTAACGGGTCTACAACCAGCGCAGCGCCGTGATTCTGCACAATAGTGTCGTCATCGCTGAGCTCTGGGTCGAAGCTAAAACCATACTGAAACCCAGAACAACCCCCACCGGTTACGAACACCCGCAATTTAAGCGCAGGATTGCCCTCTTCGCTGATCAGGCTTTTAACCTTCTCGGCGGCGTTCTCGGTCATTGAAATGATCGTTGGATCATGAGATTGCACTGCAGACATTGGAATACCATCGCTTTATTGGCTGCGCGAAGAATGAATCGTGATACGCGGCGCAGCAGCGCGATTATGGCTAAGTCCGACTAATTCAGTCAACTATTGTTTCGTCATCCGCTTCTCGCGAACGTCGCTCAGACTCTCCACCAAAGCCCGATGCCTCGTAGGCGAGGGACTTGGCTTGCGAACCAGACAGCCGCTTCGCGTCTTGTTGGGCACGGGCGATCTGCATGAGGCTGCCATTGACCTCTGAGCCCATTACCATCTCTATCAGGTTATAGAAAACATTCCCCATAACGACAGACTTGGCCGCCAACTCCAAGTGTTTGGAGGAGTGTAGATCCCCTTTCACTAAGCCATTGATCACCGCAGAGGGCACCCAAATCTCACCCTCCACTACACCGGTTTCGGCGATACGAATCAGAGCGCCGGATTCATCGTCGGCGTAGACATTGCCTTTGATCTTGCCCTCAACGATGAGTTCGCCGTTGAAACGTAGATCGCCAATGATCTCCGTCTGGCGCGATATCAGCGTATGCGCAGGGCCTGTTACGGCGTTAGTCTTATTGCTCGATCCAAACATCCTTATACCTCCACTACACTCCAGCTGAATATTTTCTCAACCTTGATTGCCGTTGGCTTACTAGATTCCGCCTTCACCTCAACTTGGTCGGGCTCAAAACCCTCGGGCAGTATGAACTCGCCTTCCAAGTTCTGGAAGTATCTGAAATTGAGCGCCGGGTCGAATGTCCTATTTTCAGGAAGGATGTCCGTAAGTGGTAACACCTGACGCTGTTCATCGATTCGACCTGCAATAGCGATCTGCACCTTGCCCTCCAAAACTCGGTCACCGGCGCCAGCCTGCCTGAACACTGCCTTGTAATGGAAACGGCCAACACCCTCTAAAGGCGTAACATCAAACTCGGCGATGATTAGCCCTAACTCGTCGCTATCTGGCGACATTACTTGGCGATAGAAGGATACGTCCTGCTCTAACTGAGAAATACGCAAACGAAGTGCGCTCACAGTACTCTGCACTTCCTCGGTAGCTCGTTGATCCACGAGATTGCTGCGCCCGGCGATAGTCAATTCTGAGCGCAACGTATTGAGCTCGTTCTGCGCCTCCCGCAAAGAGGCGCTTAGCCGCTCATTGTCCGCACTCGTGACGAGGTATTCCCTACCAGCCTCAAACCGTCCGTAGTAATACCCACCTAGCGCGACCACTAGCAAAGCGATGATGATCGAAATCGACACGAAGGTGCGGTACCAGCGCCGATATGGCACCACCATCATTGCTTGTTGCTTGCTACCTTTTACGACATTGGGCATAACTCTTGGGTCTCAGCAGCACCTAAGGAAGCATGGCGATATTGCGCAGGCCTTCACTCTCATCCAAACCAAACATGATATTCATGTTCTGAACAGCCTGTCCGGATGCACCTTTGACAAGATTGTCGATCACCGACAACACCACTACCATATTATTGGCAGGCAGATAGCACACGCCGATCTGGCAACGATTACCACCACGCACATTGCGCGTAGCCGGATACTGCCCGTTTGGCAATACGTCGACAAATGGCTCGTCCTTATAGCGGTCCTCGAACAATTGCTGAATGCTAGATGGGTCTTGACCCGCCTGCAATGGCGCATAAAGAGTGGCATGGATGCCGCGAATCATCGGAGTGAGATGGGGAATGAAGGTCAGCTTCACATCCTTGCCCGCATAGGAGTTCAGGCCTTGAGAAATCTCGGGTAGGTGTCGATGCCCCGAGACACCATAGGCGCTAAGAGACTCCGAGGCCTCCGTCAACAGACTGCCCACTGCCGCCTTTCGGCCCGCGCCGCTTACCCCCGATTTCGCATCGGCGATCAACATATTGCTATCGACCATGCCCGCTTCGAGCAGGGGCAAGAAACCAAGCTGAATCGCGGTGGGGTAGCAACCGGGCACGGCGAGAAGCTGAGCATCGACAATCTTGCTGCGATTTACCTCGGGCAGTCCATAGACAGCCTGCGCTACATACTCAGGGCTCTCGTGCGTCACCTTGTACCACTTCTCCCATAGCGCAATATCGCGCAGTCGGAAGTCGGCGGACAAATCGATCACGCGAACGCCACGCTTAAGTAGAGTAGGCACCGTCTTCATCGCCACAGCATGGGGCGTGGCGTAGAAAACCACGTCACACTCGTACAGCGCCTCAGAGTCTGGCGCTGTGAACTCGAGGTCCACGAATCCCCGTAGGTTGGGGAATAGATCGGCAACGGGCGTTCCTTGCAGTTCGCGAGACGTAATTACCTCTAGGCTCACATCTTGGCGTGGCGCGAGCAGACGTAATAACTCTACTCCGGTGTAACCTGTTGCTCCGACTATTCCGACCTTGATCACGGGGTCCTCCTTCGCTTAACTATTGGGCTTAAAGCCGTGTTTTTCGAACCCGGCATGATACCCCTGTTTTCCGACTGTATCCATTTTAACAGCTGTGCTAGTGTAGCCGGTCTTGGCATTGCGCCTGTTGATTTACACAGGCACTAAGGGGGAAAAATGCTCTGGGTTAAGGCTTTTCATATCATCGCGGTGATCTGCTGGTTCGCGGCCATCTTTTATCTACCCCGACTGTTTGTCTATCACGCAGCGGCTCAAGATCAGCTCAGCAAGGAACGCTTCGTCATCATGGAGCGCAAACTTTTCAACGGCATCGGTACCCCATCGGCGATCGCCACAATTGTGCTGGGCTTCTGGCTCATCAGCTTCAATGCCTCTTATTATATGAGTTCTCCGTGGATGCACGCCAAGCTCGGCTTGGTGGCGTTACTAATCGTTTATCACATTTTCTGCTGGCGTTTCCTGAAACAGTTTCGCGACGATAAGAACACTAGAAGTCATGTGTTCTATCGCTATTTCAATGAGATCCCGGTATTCATGCTTATCGGCATTGTCATATTAGTGGTCGTTAGACCGTTCTAAACACGATTTCTCGTCAACCTCCACAGGTCACTGCGCGTGAACAGTTCAACCGCAAGCAAGCCTAACGTTTTGTGCTTCTCCGGCCTCGACTCTTCTGGAGGCGCCGGCATACAAGCAGACATCGAAGCGCTGTTCAGCGCCGGCTGCCACTGCCTACCCGTCGTTACCTCCCTAACTGTGCAAGACACCCGCAACGTCATGTCTGCGCAGGCTGTGTCTCCTGCATTATTGATTCAGCAGGCCAGAGCCGTATTGGAAGATGTGCCCGTGCACGCAGTGAAGATTGGCCTACTGGGCAGCATCGGCACTATCGAGGTCATCCACACCATTCTTACGGACTACCCCAAATTACCGGTCGTACTGGACCCAATTCTTTGGGCGGGCGGAGGTTTCGAGTTCTCAGAGGAGGACATCGTCTCAGCCCTGAAGACTCTGTTAATACCAATGAGCACCGTGCTAACCCCGAACACCCACGAGCTACGCGCCCTAACCCGTGGTGCCGACACCCTCGATGCCGGTGCTAGTGCCCTAATGGATATGGGCTGCGATCACGTCTTGCTCACTGGCACACACGCCGAGAGCAGCAATGTGGTGAACACCCTGTATACCTCGCACCAAGACCCGCAATATTTCGAGTGGCCACGTCTGCCAAACGAGTATCACGGCTCCGGTTGCACCCTCGCAGCCAGCCTCGCTGCGTATTTAGCCCATGGTTGCGATATCTCAGAGGCAGCCCGTCATGCTCAGCAATACACTTGGGAATCCCTGAACGCTGGCGAACGCCCGGGTTTTGGACAGTGGCTGCCCAATCGAAGTTATTGGAATAAGTAGCAACGATGCACTCTCCTCTGCGCGGCGTTTACGCCATCACCGACGAAAACCTGCTTGCGGGCCCTGCCTTGTTCTCGGCCGTAGAAGAGGCGCTTGACGCCGGGCTTGCACTGCTGCAATACCGCAATAAGAGCGCAGACTGGCAGAGCAAGTGCGCGGAGGCTACGCAGTTGCTGCACCTGTGCCAACGCTACAACACTCCACTCCTGATCAATGACGACGTAGAGCTCTGTCGCGAGATCGGCGCCGCCGGCGTGCATCTTGGGCAGGCGGACACAAAGCTAGTGGAGGCCCGACAGAGACTGGGAGAGCAAGCTATTATCGGCATCACCTGCCACAGCGACCTAAGCCTCGCTTTGCGTGCCCAAGCCGCCGGTGCCGACTATGTCGCCTTCGGACGCTTCTTCCCCTCACACACTAAACCGAACGCGCCACAGGCCTCTATCCAAGTGCTGCAACAGGCCAAGGCCCAGCTCGCCATCCCGATTGTTGCAATTGGCGGCATCAACGCCGAAAATGGCCAAGCTCTAGTGACGGCGGGCGCGGACATGCTAGCGGTCATTCACACTCTTTTTGCTAGCGCCGATGTCGAAGCCCAGGCTAAGGCATTAAACGCCCTATTTCGCACCACCCCAAACACTCGCTAATCAGTATTAGAGGAATCCAAGTCTGTGACAGTATCCAAGCCAGAGAACAGCACAAGTCGCTCCGCCGCCCTATTCGAAGAAGCCAAGCGCTATATCCCAGGTGGCGTAAACTCGCCCGTCCGCGCCTTCCGTGGCGTCGGTGGTAACCCGTTATTCTTTCAAGGTGGCGAAGGCGCTTGGCTAACAGACGAGGACAGCAACCGTTACATCGACTATGTCGGTGCTTGGGGGCCCCTCATTCTCGGCCATAGACACCCAGACGTAATCGAGGCGCTACAAGCCCAGTTGACCCACGGCCTAGGCTACGGCGCATCTACAGAGGCCGAAGTCACCATCGCCAAGACCATCTGCAAGCTCGTGCCATCTATCGAGCGAGTGCGCCTCGTGACCTCCGGAACCGAGGCAACGATGAGTGCCATTCGCGTCGCACGCGGATACACGCGCCGCGACAAGGTCGTGAAGTTCGAGGGTTGCTACCACGGCCACGTCGATGGTCTGCTTGTAAAGGCTGGTTCCGGAGCACTGACTCTTGGCGAGCCAGACTCCTTGGGCGTGCCGAAGGCCTATACCGACTTAACTTATGTGCTGCCCTATAACGACGCAGCCGCCCTAGAGAAATTATTCGAGACTAATGGCGACGAGATTGCCTGCATCATCGTAGAGCCTGTCGCCGGTAATATGAATCTCGTGCCACCTGTCCCAGGTTATCTCGAGAAGATGCGCGAGCTATGCACCCACTACGGCAGCGTGCTGATCTTCGACGAAGTAATGACCGGTTTCCGCGTCGCTCTTGGCGGTGCTCAGTCTCACTACAACGTAACTCCAGACCTCACTGCGCTAGGCAAGGTAATTGGCGGTGGCCTCCCGGTTGGTGCCTTCGGCGGCAAGCGCGAGATCATGGAGATGATCGCACCCATGGGCCCTGTTTATCAGGCCGGCACCTTGGCGGGCAGCCCCTTAGCAGTAGCCGCAGGTATGGCCATGCTCAATGCCATACAGAAGCCCGGCTTCCACGATGAATTGAACCGACGCAGCAAGGCTTTGATGGATGGACTGCAGGCGCGCGCCGATGCCGCCAAAATCCCTTTCACCACTCACCAGCTGGGCGGCATGTTCGGCTGTTTCTTCAGTGAAGAGGAGTCCATCAGCACCTTCGAGCAAGTCATGGCCTGCGATGTCGAGCGCTTCCGACGTTATTTCCACCTCATGCTGAATAATGGCGTCTACCTGGCACCTTCCGCGTTCGAAGCAGGTTTCGTTTCTGCCGCGCACGGCGACGAGGAAATCAATAAGACACTAGACGCAGCCGAGATCGCCTTCGCCGCACTCTAAATTACAGAACTTAAAATAGGCCGCGCATCTTAGTACACGGCCGATAAAGGACTCACGCGCATGAAAAAATACGATGTTTATGGAATTGGCAACGCCCTAGTCGATAGCGAGTTCGAGGTAGACGATCGCTTCTTCGTCGACTCCGGTATCGAGAAGGGCTTTATGACCTTGATTGACGAGGACCAACAGCAGAAGGTGTTCGATCTTCTAACCGATCGCTACGGTCTGATCAAGCGTGCCGGCGGCGGTTCCGCAGCCAATTCCATCTATGCCATGAGTCAGTTCGGCGCCAAGACCTTCTTCTCCTGCAAGGTTGCCAACGACGAGGGCGGGCACTTCTATGTGAATGAGTTGGGCCAGCATAACGTAGAGACCAACCTCTCCGCCGAGCGCGAAGCGGGCACCACCGGCCGCTGCTTGGTTATGGTCACACCCGATGCCGAGCGCACCATGTTGACCTCGTTAGGAATATCTCAATTAGTGTCTACAGACGAGCTTCACTACGACGCAATTGGCGCCTCCACTTATGCCTATACCGAGGGCTATCTGGTGACTTCCCCCAGCGCAAAGACTGCCGTTCTAGAGCTCAAGAAGCACGCCAAGAAAGCGGGCGTTAAGTTCGCGATGACCTTCTCCGACCCAGCGATGGTCGAGTATTTCTCCGAAGGCATTAACGAGTTCATAGGCGACGGCGTCGACCTATTATTCTGTAACGAACAAGAAGCGAAGCTATGGTCAGGTGCAGACAATCTAGACGATGCCTGTACGGCACTAGAGGCCAAGGCAAAGCAATTCGTGGTGACTCTGGGCGCTGCCGGCGCACGCCTTTTCGATGGCCAGCAATACAGCAATGTTGCCGCCCACAAAGTGAAAGCGGTCGACACCAATGGCGCGGGGGATATGTTCTCAGGGGCGTTTATGTATGGTCTATCGAAAGGCTATGACTTCAAGACCGCCGGTGAAATCGCCAGCCTTGCATCGTCAATAGTAGTAGCGCAATTCGGGCCCCGTCTCGCACCAGATCAACACGTTGAAATTCTGGCGCGATTAGGGCTTTAAGCTTTAGGCACGCAGCTCGTCGACGAACTTCTTCACGCCATCGAACCATGAAGTTTTCTTCGGCGACTGCGCCCCTTCGGTTTCCGCGATGTCGTGGAATTCACCGAGCAATTCCTTCTGGCGCTTAGTCAAATTCACCGGCGTCTCCACCACTACTCGGCACAATAGATCGCCAGTGATGCCGCCGCGCACAGGCGTTACACCCTTATTGCGCAGGCGGAACAACTTGCCGGTTTGTGTCTCTGCCGGAATCTTCAGCTTCACGCGTCCATCCAGCGTTGGCACCTCTAGCTCGCCGCCTAGGGCTGCATCCACAAAACTAATCGGAATCTCGCAATGCAGGTCGATGCCATCGCGCTCGAATAGTTTGTGCTCGCGCACGGAGACTTGTACATAGAGGTCGCCATTGGGACCGCCGTGGCTGCCCGCTTGGCCTTCGCCGGTAAGGCGAATGCGATCGCCAGTATCCACGCCTGGTGGCACTTTCACGGAAAGCGTCTTCTGCTCTTCGACGCTACCGCGGCCATGACAGCTACCACATGGGTCTTTGATCTGCTTGCCGGCACCTTGGCAACGCGGACAGGTCTGTTGAACGGAGAAAAAACCCTGCTGCATGCGCACTTGGCCCATGCCATTACAGGTGGTACAAGTTACTGGTGCACTGCCCTTCTTGGCGCCACTACCGTCGCACACCTTGCAGCGTACGGCGCTGGGAATGCGAATCTTAGAGGTTGTGCCGCGCACGGCCTCTTCAAGATCTAGCTCGAGGGTATAACGCAGGTCGCCGCCTTTGCGCACGTGGCTGCGGCCACCGCCGCCACGCTGACCACCGAATATATCGCCGAAGATGTCACCAAAAATATCGCCGAAGTCTGCAGAGCCACCGCCACCACCGCCTTGCTGATTGACACCCGCATGGCCGTATTGGTCGTAACGCGCACGTTTATTCGCGTCGGAAAGTACCTCGAACGCTTCGTTAGCTTCCTTGAATTTATCCTCGGAGGTAGCATCGTCCGGGTTGCGATCGGGATGGTGCTTCATCGCCACGCGACGATAGGCTTTCTTCAATTCTGCTTCGGAGGCATCGCGGGATACTCCCAGCACCTCGTAATAATCTCGTTTGGACATAGTCTTATTCTGTCTCGTTTAGCGAAAAGGGAACCGCTCAATACTCAGGTCGTACAACGCAAAAAAACCAGACGAGGAGCGCTCGTCCGGTTTTGTGCATTGACTCGAACAGCGAGAGGCGCCCGCGCGCTGCGCCTCTTGCAACTTACTTGTCGTCTTTAACTTCTTCGAACTCCGCGTCGACGGCATCATCGTTGTCCGAAGACTGCGCCGCGTCGGGGCCTGCGGCATTCGCCTCAGCCTGCTTCTCTGCATACATCTTCTCGGCAAGACCAGAGGAGACATCAGTCAGCTCTTTCGTCTTCGCTTCGATCTGCTCGATGTCGCCAGACTTGATCGCCTCTTCCACCGCTACTACGGCAGCTTCGATCTTCTCTTTCTCTGCCGCATCTACCTTGTCGCCAGCCTCTTCAAGAGTCTTGCGAGTGGCGTGTACTAGGCCATCGGCAGAGTTACGCACGGTTACCAGTTGCTCGAACTTCTTGTCGTCCGCTGCGTGAGCCTCGGCGTCCTTGACCATCTTCTCGATCTCTTCGTCGGACAAACCGCTAGAGGCCTTAATGATGATCGACTGCTCTTTACCCGTCGCCTTGTCTTTCGCAGACACGTTCAGGATACCGTTGGAGTCTAGGTCAAATGCCACTTCGATTTGCGGCATGCCACGTGGTGATGGTGGGATGTCGGACAGATCGAATCGGCCCAGTGACTTGTTCTGTGCCGCTTGCTTACGCTCGCCCTGCACAACGTGAATAGTCACGGCAGTCTGGTTGTCGTCTGCAGTAGAGAACACCTGCGTCTTCTTGGTTGGGATAGTAGTGTTCTTCTCGATCAGAACACTCGCCACACCGCCCATTGTCTCGATGCCCAAGGAAAGAGGCGTTACGTCTAGCAGCAGTACGTCGTTCACTTCACCGGAGAGTACGGCCGCTTGAATCGCAGCGCCCATTGCAACGGCTTCGTCAGGGTTCACGTCGCGGCGTGCTTCCTTACCGAAGAAATCGGCTACTTTCTTCTGAACCAATGGCATACGGGTTTGACCGCCCACCAGAATTACGTCGTCGATCTTGGACACGTCTAAGCCAGCGTCTTGCAATGCCATCTTCAGCGGCGCCATGGTGCGATCCACTAGGCTCTCAACCAAAGACTCGAACTTCGCACGGGTCAGCTTCTGCACTAAGTGCTTAGGACCGCTCGCATCTGCCGTGATGTAGGGCAGGTTGATCTCGGTTTGTTGAGCGGAAGACAGCTCGATCTTCGCCTTCTCTGCCGCTTCTTTCAGACGCTGCAATGCCAAAGGATCGCTGTGCAGGTCCATGCCTGATTCTTTCTTGAACTCAGCTGCTAAATACTCGATCAGCTTAAGGTCGAAGTCTTCACCACCCAAGAAGGTGTCGCCGTTAGTAGAGAGCACCTCGAAAGTATGCTCGCCATCAGTCTCAGCGATCTCGATGATGGAGATATCGAAGGTACCACCACCGAGGTCGAATACGGCTACCGTGGAATCGCCACTCTTCTTGTCCATTCCGTAGGCAAGGGCCGCCGCTGTTGGCTCGTTGATGATGCGCTTAACTTCTAGGCCTGCAATCTTGCCCGCATCCTTAGTCGCTTGACGCTGTGAGTCGTTGAAGTAAGCAGGCACCGTTACCACCGCTTCGGTAACTGACTCGCCGAGGTAGTCCTCTGCCGTCTTCTTCATCTTCTTCAATACTTGTGCAGAGATTTGTGGAGGCGACATATTCTCGCCATTGACTCTTACCCACGCGTCACCGTTGTCTGCCTTAACGATCTCATAAGGCACCATCTTGATGTCTTTCTGCACGACATCGTCGGCAAACTGGCGGCCGATAAGACGCTTGATTGCGAACAATGTGTTCTTCGGGTTGGTCACCGATTGACGCTTAGCAGGCTGGCCTACTAGCGTTTCGCCGTCCTTTGAGAACGCGATAATCGATGGTGTGGTGCGATCACCCTCTGCGTTCTCAATCACTTTAGCTTTGCCGCCGTCCATGATTGCCACACAAGAGTTCGTGGTCCCTAAGTCTATTCCGATGATTCTACCCATTTCGTTTCTCCACCTTGCTAGTCCAACGCGCGATTTACGCTTGGAAGAGCTGTTTCTCTAAATTCGATTGACTGTGCTTGGTTTTGCCTTCGCGCTTCGCGGCGCGAAGATTTTCTTGCTTATGGCCCTCTATATTGGCCCGAAGCGGGTGATTTCAAGTCCGCGACTTGCTTTCACCTAGACTTTTTCATCTACGCCGCCCTCGGGCGCTTTCGATACCATGACCATGGCGGGTCTAATCACGCGGCCATGCAGGGTATAGCCCTTCTGCATGACGGCTGTGACCGTGTCGGGCTCCACATTAGGGTTCTCCTGCAGCGTCATCGCCTGATGAAGCTGCGGATCGAAGGGCTCGCCCAGAGGGTCGATCTGCTCGATACCGAACTTGCGGAAGCAGTCCACGAAGCTCTTTAGCGTTAGTTCAACGCCCTGTAGCAAGGCTTTGACCGACTCGTCTTCGCGGTCCATGTCGACCTGCAGGGCACGCTCTAAGTTGTCCATCACCGCCAGCAACTCATTGCTTAGGCGCTCCTGGCCAAACTTATGGGCCTTCTCGATGTCTTGCTCCGTGCGGCGGCGCAGGTTCTGCATCTCCGCTTGCACGCGCAATACCTCGTCTTTCTGATGAGCAATAACGCTCTCGGCCTGAACCAGTTTCTGCATCGTCTCGATCAGCTGGGATTGCTCGTCCGCTTGCTCTACCTCTTCGGCAGAATCCTGATTGCTCTCCATGTTCTCTTCCATGTCTTGCTCCGCCTCGGGGTCTAGTTTCTTATCTTCACTGCTATCGCTCATCTTTCCACCTGTTCTATGTTGTGCTGCGCTGTGCGCAAGCTTCGCAACTTACAAAGGGACTATTTTCAAAAGGACTAACACAATCCAAGTGAGGGCGAATATTGGGGCAAAGCCGGGCAGTTCAAGGCGAATCCCCTGAAAAGCGCTAAAATTGCTTAACATAGTTGGGACACTGACAAAACCACCGCGGATGCGCTATATTCAGCAGCGCGCCCAGCCGCTAAAGGCCCCGCGTTTGCCCTTATAGATTACAAGAGAATCACCGCCCCACCATGCTGACCCAGCTCTCAATTCGCCACTACGCGATCGTCGACTTCTTAGAGATAGACTTTACGCCCGGCATGACCGTCATTACCGGTGAGACCGGCGCAGGCAAGTCCATCATATTGGGAGCGCTCGGCCTGAGTTTAGGGGACCGCGCCGACAAGGGCGTGATCAGCAACGATGCCACGCGCACCGATATCAGCGCCCACTTCGATACCCGCGACCAAATGCTTGCCAAGCAATGGCTGCAAGAGAATGAACTACTCAGCGAAGACGAGCCCGAGCTCTGTCTACTGCGCCGCGTGGTCTCCGACGACGGGCGCTCCAAGGCCTGGGTCAACGGTTACCCCGTAACCCTGCAGATACTCAAGACCGTGGGTGAGATGCTGATCGATATCCATAGCCAGCACGAGCACCAGTCGCTACTCAATCGCGGCACCCACCTGCGCCTACTCGATGCCTATATCGGCGAGCCGAAATTGGTGGAGCAAGTGCGCCACACGAGCCGCGAGTGGCGTAAGAATTTCGAGGCCATGACACAGCTACGCGAGCAGTCCGAGGCAGCCTCCGCACAGCAGCAACTATTGCGTTATCAACTCACCGAGCTCGACGAACTCGCGCTGCAAGAGGGCGAATTAGAAGCGCTCGACGAGGAATATCGCCAGCTCAATAGCATGGACACTAGCCTCGCCACAGCACAGCAGCTCCTAGCCCTTTGCAGCGAGAACGAGGAGATGACCCTGCAAGAGGGGCTCAACCAGGCCCTGGCGCTACTGCACGAGCTGCAGGTCAAATCCCCCACTCTAGATGCAGTAGGCGAGATGCTCAGCACCGCGGCCATTCAAGTGGAAGAGGCTACGCGAGAGCTGCGCCGCAGCATCGATGACTTCGATGCCAACCCCCAGCGTCTCGAAGAGATCAATCAACGCCTCGCCGATATCCATCAGCTAGCGCGCAAACACAAGACCAAGCCGGAAGATCTGCTGGCACTACAGGCGAGTATGTTGGGCGAGCTTCAGGCCATGGAGAATAGCAGCGAAGAGCTGGACCAGCGCAGCGCCCAAGACGCCATCCTGCGCGCCGACTATCGCAAGCAGGCAGAACAGCTGAGTAAATGTCGCGCCAAGGGCGCTAAGACTCTAGGCGAACAGATCAACGAACAGATCGCCGAGCTGGGCATGAGCCAGGCCCGTCTTACTGTGGAGCTAAGCCCCCTGAACAAGGACCAGCCCAGCGCAACCGGGCAAGAGAACGTTGAATTCCTCGTCAGCACCAACCCCGGCCAAGCACCGCGGCCACTCATTAAGATCGCCTCAGGCGGCGAACTCTCGCGCATCAGCCTTGCGATTCAGGTGATTACCGCACAGACGTCGAGCACGCCGACACTCGTATTCGACGAGGTGGATGTGGGCATCGGTGGCGGAGTCGCACGCGCGGTTGGCGTGCTGCTAAAACAGCTGGGTGAGCGTGGGCAGGTGCTATGTGTCACCCATCAGGCACAGGTGGCCAGCCAAGGTCATACTCATTTATTCGTGAGCAAATCCACCAACGATGCCACCAATAGCGGCACGCGCATCCGTGCCCTAGAGGGCAAGGAAAAGGTGGAGGAGATTGCGCGGATGCTAGGGGGCGAGTCGACGACTCAGGGCTTTACGCCAGAGTCTCTTGCGCACGCGCAAGAGATGCTCAATGCCTGATTAGGCTGTCTGGCAAGTACTGCAAATACCATATAAGTAGAGGCTGTGATCGGTGATCTCGAAGCCAAACTTCTTGGCGATCTTCTCTTGCTGGGTCTCGATCACTTCGTCGTAGAACTCTTCTACTAAGCCGCACTTACTGCACACAAGGTGGTCGTGGTGCTCCATGGTGCTCAGCTCGAATACCGAGTGGCCACCCTCGAAATGGTGACGCATCACTAGCCCAGCAGTCTCGAATTGAGTCAACACGCGATAAACCGTAGCAAGGCCCACATCTTCATCGGCCTCGATTAAGGCCTTGTACACATCCTCAGCGCTTAGATGGCGTGTCTCGGAGCTCTCCAGCAGCTGTAGAATCTTGACCCGTGGCAGCGTGACTTTGAGGCCAGCTTTGCGTAGTTCTTGGTTTTCAGATGACATGGTTCTCTCTTTTCGCACTGACACTGCGACATTATTCGGTCGACGGAATCCGGAAGGGTTCGCTTTCATGCACGCTAGTGCATTGACCCGTGGAGCAAGTGAGGTATTATGCCCGGTAACGAATGCAGATGAAAGTTGACCTGTTGTGTCGCACTGCACCAGCTAAATATTGAGATCTCTTATGTTTTTGCAGCAAACGAACAACGCCAAAGCCCTCCTCGTCCGCAAGACCCTACAATGCCTAATCGTATTGGCAAGCGCCATCAGCATCAGCGCCTGTGCCATTCCTCGCCTGCAGTTTCCTGGGGTGTACAAGGTCGATATTCAGCAGGGCAATATCATTACTCAAGAGATGATTGACCAGTTGCGCCCGGGCATGACCAAGCGCCAAGTCATCTTCGTGATGGGTACACCACTGGTGCGCGACCCCTTCAATCAAGATCGCTGGGATTACATCTATAGCTACCAGCCAGGCGGCGGCATCCGCGGCCAGGAAGGCGTGACGATGTATTTCGAGAACGATTTGTTGACTCACTTCACCGGCGACTTCAAGCCCACCGAAGAGAGCACCGCCGAAGCCACAACAAGCGCCCCGGCAGCCTCTAACTCCTAATCCAAAACGCAGAACCAACTCGAAGAGGTAGGAGCGGGCTTGCCCGCGAAGGACCTGCCTTTATTACAAGACCGAGTCAATCGCACCCCATTCGCGAGCTAGCTCGCTCCTACCTATTTTTTCATACAATGAGCCTGCCTTTAGGCTCCCACCTAAAACTCAAACCGCACCCCCAATACGAGGTTGCGCCCGGCCTCCGGCGCCACATCCTTCAGCACCGACGCGTTATTGCGCACCTCCTCGTCTAGCAAGTTGTTTGCCTTGCCGAACAGCGTGAGCTCTTTGCCTATTAGGTTCGCATGGTAGTCCACCGACGCATTGACCATCGTGTAACCATTCGTCGGCCCCTCGTTAAGCGCCACATCGGACTGCTTGGCGTTACGCGTTACACGCAGCTTATACTGCCAGTCTAAATGGCTGTGAGTTAACTGTGCGCCGTAGCGCAGGGGCGGAATGCGCGGCACATTGCCGTTCGACTCCAGCCTTGCTCGCACATAATCTCCGAACACCGACAGCTCGGTAGTATGGCGCTCGCCTTCGCTAATGGGCATAGACAGCTCCGCCTCGACCCCCGTGAACAGGGCATCGTCTTGAGTCATTCGCGCTATCTGCACGCCGTCCACATATACCCCGGTATCGCGCATATACAGGTAATCCGCAATATTGTTATAGAACACATTCAGATCGCCGGTCACGGTGCCCATGTGGCGACGCAGCCCGATCTCGATGTTCGTGGACTGCTCCTTCTTGGCATTCGGGTCTCCCACCTCAAAGCGCTGTGTCGCCGCATGGGCGATGAAGTCCTCAGGGTCTGCCGACTCGGTACAACTGCCGTTGTCGATATTGGAGTAACGCTCCTCCACACTTGCCGCTCGCTGCGAGTGAGCTAGCGCTAACATCAAGTTGGTGTCTTCGCGAAAACGCCACAGCGCCGAGGCACTGCCACTAAGACTATTGCTACTGTCGTCACACGCCGAACCGGCCTGATCCCAGCTCTGCCGCTCTGCACGCAGGCCGAACTCGTAGATGAAGTCCCCCACCTCCAGACTCTGCACGGTAAACAGGCCGAAGGACTCGATGTCCGTCTCCGGGATATAGGCTTCCTCGCCTCTGGCGCTGAAAGTCTTGCTGCCCACCTGAAAGCCCGTAACACCCGTGAGGCTGCCGATGGGACTATGGGTAAGTGTGAAGCGCCCCTCGCTGCCCTCGTTGGAATAGACCGTTCCGACCTCGCCATTGCCTTCTATCTCTGCGTGCTGATAGTCCACTACGCTGAACTTGCCCTGCGCCTGACTGAAGAAACCATCTAGCTCCCGCAGCCCCTCGAAATCGTAGCGATCCTGCTGCATCGCGATGCGGATACCCCCTTCCTCCTCATGCGCTAGCTCGTCCTCGTCATGATCGTCATGATCGTCGTGCTCGACATGATCCTCGTCTTCATGATGCGCATGGGCCGCCGAGGGCAATCCATAATTACTGCGCGAATGCCCAACGGAGGCGCCGATATAACCCCCATCGAAACTCCAGGAGAAGCCGGCGGTATTGGCGTGGGCACGGGCGGAGGAATTGTCGATGCGCCCCTCACTGTCGAGTAGTTGCTCTAGGGCCTCCTCGTCACCGATATCGACAGTGCGCGGGTTGATGGCAAAGCCATTGATGTTGGTATCGTTGCTCTCGCGATACGTGCCATCCAAGTGGAAGGCGAAGTCGCCCGCCCCAGCCTCCAGCTTCAGCACCGTAGTCTGTTGGTCCGAGACGCTGTCATTGCGGGTCTCCATCAGGCCCGTGAACTGTTCGGGCACCGAGGTGGGGATGCGGTTGTCGATCACATTGACCACGCCGCCGATGGCGCCATTGCCATAGAGAAGCGTCGCCGGGCCACGAATGACCTCGATGCGTTCGGCGAGTATGGCCTCGACACTATTGGCATGATCTGGGCTAATGGCGGAGGCATCCATATTGCTCACCCCGCCCTGTAATACCTGCACCCTATTACCGGTTTGGCCGCGGATGATCGGCAGACCAACCCCGGTGCCGAAGGAGGCGCTATTGACCCCTACTAGCTCCTTCAGGGTCTCCCCGAGTGTGGCGGCCGCCTTCTCCCGTAGCGCCTCGCCGCTGAGCACGTTGACCGGCAACGCCGTTTCGGCGCGCGTGCGTTGCAGACTTGAGGTGACGATGATCTCGTCAACTATTTCATCGGTATGGGCGTCTTGGCCATAGGTGAGCGGTGCACAGGCAGCCGCGATCGCGGCACATAGCACACGTGTTTTGAATAAATTCATTGCATTAAACCTCTATACGCAAATCTTGATAGGCATACAACATGACCCACGCGCCCTAGGCTCTAAACTCTAGGGGCAAATGGGTACAAGCCGAGTTAAAACCGCTTGGCGCGGCTTAAAAGATTCAAACGATAGAAGTTGGGGGAGAGCGAGATTTTGCAGGGACCAGCGCCACCACGACGGCGGTTGCACGCACCGGGTCGAAACGATGGCGAAGGGTAGGAATAACGAAATTAACAGTGCTGGAAGGCAGTGCGTCATGGCTTGAGCCAATCTTCAGACACAGCGTACAGTCGATGTGTTTATTGAGATCGCCGCTGTGGGAGTGCAGCAGGGTGCTGCTCTGTACCGCCAAGAAAAACAGGGCGAAGAACAACACAAGGTACTTACTAGCACCTCTTGTTAAGAGTTCTCTTGGCTGTTTGACGCAGCTCATTTTGACTGGGTTCGCTCGATTACACAGAGATTTAGAAATAGTACCGCAAACCATCAATAATAAAACCCCCGTAACATTGCTCTATGCCTAGCACACAGGGCAATGTTGCGGAGGTTATCTTGCGGGTACATAAGATTGACCGTGCGCCTTAGTAAAAGTTTCCAGCCAATTCACAAATAAATGCACTTAGACCAAAGTTTTCGCGAAACGCTCAAGAGCCTCTAGCCCCACCACATCATGTGCCACTAGGGTTAGGTCCTTGCGGGGCAGATGGGGCAAGGCCTCGGCGAGAGTCGCCAAGTGAATCTCCTCCTGTGTGCGTCGCTCCGTAAGGAACTCGCCTAGGCCATCGGGCAGACGCTTGTTCACGATCAACGCCCCAACCTTCACGCCGCTGCGCTGCAGTTGACCATTTAACTGAATCGTCTCCAGCACCGGCAGGCGCTCGGCCGCTAACACGATGACAAAGGAGGTGCGGCCGGCATCGCCAAGGGCCGTGCGCAGATCGCCAAACCTGCGGCGGCGCCGGTTGAGTAATATGCGGATCTTATTCTCGCGACTATCCATGGGATTGTCGTCGTCGCTGCCGCCGAAGATGGCGTTGCCGACAGATTTATCGTTACCCAGATTACGCAATACCGCACTGAAACGCTCCGCCTTCTCGCGGCGCTGAATCAAGCCATCGGTCCATGCCGACATCATCTCCGGCAACGCGATCAGGCGCGCCGTGTGCCCGGAAGGGGCCGTGTCGAACACTAACAAGTCATACTCTTTGGCCGCCTGCTCCACTACCTCGGCGATGCGCTCCATGATCGCAGCCTCCTGCATGCCCGGTGCATCTCTGGACAGCTCGATATGCTTGTCGACCTCACCCGCCAGTTGTGGCGCCATGAGCTTGCGCAGCGCGTCGGACACTTCTGCCAAATGCTCGTTAACGGTCTGCTCTGGGTCTAACTCCATGCCGTCCAGGTTGGTGGCCAGCTTCACTGGCTTCGGGCCGATCTCGCGATTGAAGAGGTGGCCAAGATTGTGGGCCGGGTCGGTAGAGACCAGCAACACGCGGCGCCCCTCCTTCGCCATAGCCAAGGCCGTGGCTGCAGACACGGTGGTCTTGCCCACTCCGCCCTTGCCGCCGAAGAATAGAATGCTTTTTGCGCGCGCGAGATCTAACAACATGACACGTGATCCAGTGGCGAGCGTTCCATGCCCATGCGGCGATGCCAGTCATGGAAGCGGTCGTACACGACCGGCAACAGCTCCATCGTGTAATAGGTGGCCGGGTTGGGAATGCCAAGGCTCTCCGAGAACACCAGCATCATGAACAAATCGTCCTCGTCGCGCTGGGCGCGGGCGAACTCCCGGCGATAGGGCGCTACATAATATTCGCGCAGCCCCGCCTCTAAACGGGCGAAAAAGCTCTTGCTCTTATCGCTACCGGGGATGTCTTTGTCTTCCATATCTCACTCCTTACAACTCGTTCTAGGCCTTCTTAGCCTTGGCCGCGCGGCGCAGGCGCGCCTGCATCGGGTCTATCAATAGTGGCCGATAAATCTCTACCCTGTCGCGCGGCTGCAGCACATACTCGGCGGCGGTAGGATTGCCCCTGCCATCGAGTAGCTTCGAGAATATGCCAAAGCTCGCCTTCTCGATGTCGATCTCGGGGAACTCCTCTAAGATGCCGGAGCGCTGCACCGCCTCTAGCGCCGTTGCGCCAAGTGGCACCCTTAGGCTAATCAAGCGCTGCCGATCCGGCGAGGCATACACGACCTCCACCTCCAGCAGCCCATTCTCTGGATTACCTTTGGCCGTCATGTCGAGCCCGCCTGACCATACACCTGGTTGGCGCGGTTTACTAACGCCTCGACCAGATTATTCGCCGAATGATTGAAGAGTTTCTCGAGCGCGAAGCCCATTATGCCCCCCGCGAAATCGAATTCCATCTGCAGAGACACCTTGCAGGCCTCCGGGCTCAGCGCCTTAAAGTGCCATGACGCCCCAAATTCGCGGAAGGGCCCCTCCACCAGATGCATCTGCATCTCCTGCCCCGGCACTAGCGTATTGCGCGTGGTAAAAGTATGGCTAAGTCCGGCGGCCCCGAGTGTGAGTTCCCCCACTACCTCTTCGTCCGTTCTG
>CAXBOY010000044.1:0-22577 GCA_963977405.1 uncultured Gammaproteobacteria bacterium | reverse complement strand
CAATTTCTTACTCTGGCAGTTTGCCTATACCGAGCTGTATTTCACCGATTGCTACTGGCCTAAGTTCGATGATCAGGAATTCGAGCTGGCCATGCAGGATTACAGTAAGCGCCAGCGCCGTTACGGCCATTTAGATAATCCTGAGCACAGCGATGAGTTGCCAGTGCCAGGGAGCGCGCGTAGTGCTTAAAACACGCGTCATCACTGCTCTACTTATGCTGGTAGTGCTTTGTGTAGCAACAGCATTGAGTACACCTTTCCAGTTCGCGCTTTTTATCAGCGCTGTGCTACTTGTCGGTATTTTAGAATGGACTGGCTTGATGGGCCTGAAGGCCTGGTCTTCTAGGCTGCTCTATTTAGTCTTGTTCGGCGCCGCGATGTTGTTAGTCGCTGTTCTCGCCGAGATGACACCAGACTCTCTTATGCTGCAGCGTTCTGTTGTGCTCAGTATTACCGGCGTGGGTGTTTTATTCTGGTTACTAGCCTTTTCTCTGATTAGACACTTCCCCGAGCAGCAATCGCATTGGGAAGGGGTGCCTCGAACTGCAGTCATGGGTTTTTTGACGCTATTACCAACCTGGCTTGCCCTGATTCAACTCAAATACCTCGAACCGCAAGGCTATCTCGTGCTCACCCTAGTGGGCTTAGTGAGCATTGCCGACATTGGGGCTTATTTCACTGGTCGCGCGTGGGGTCGGGCTAAACTGGCACCTAAGCTTAGCCCGGGTAAGTCTTGGGCGGGTTTTTGGGGTGGCCTAGCATCGAGCTTCGCTCTAGCACTAATATTGCTTTACCCCCTACAGATGAGTGTTGAGAACCTAGACATAATCCGCGTGCTAGCATTCTTGCTTGTCTCCATTGTAGTGGCAGTGTTCAGCGTACTTGGAGATCTTTTCGAGAGTATGCTCAAGCGCAGTCAAGGGCTCAAAGACAGCGGAAAAGCGCTTCCTGGCCATGGTGGTGTGCTGGATAGAATCGATAGTTTGACCTCAGCGGCTCCAGTATTTGTTTTCAGTCTCTTAATTCTTTTCGCGGATGTCACATGGGCATAAACGCCACGCCACAGCGCAGCGCTGCAGCTCCTAGCGCGCAGATCAGCATCCTCGGCTCTACCGGCTCCATCGGCAAGAGCACGCTAGAGGTCATTTCACTTCATCCGCAGTATCGGGTCTTTGCTCTCACGGCGAATCAGAACGTGGCCATCATGCTTGAGCAATGCCAACGCTTCAGCCCGCGCTATGCGGTAATGGTGGATGAGCAGGCGGCGGAGGAGTTGCGCAAGTCATTAAAGGCCTACGGCTTAGAGACAGAAGTCCTCGCAGGGCCGCAGGCCTTGGTTGATATCGCTTCGCATCCGGATACTGACACCATCATGGCAGCCATCGTCGGCAGCGCTGGATTACCCTCGACGCTAGCCGCCGTGGCGCATTCAAAGAAAGTGTTGCTGGCCAATAAAGAGGCATTAGTGATGGCGGGGGATCTGTTTATTGATGCTCTAGCGGCTAGTGACGCCGTGTTATTGCCTATTGATAGTGAGCACAATGCAGTTTTTCAATGTCTTCCTCCCGAAACCCGGTTTGCCGGTGGCGACATCTGTAGCCAGGGTGTGCGCCGAGTAGTCCTTACAGCCTCCGGCGGGCCATTTAGGGAGGCTCCCTTGAGTGCCCTAGAGCAAGTGACCCCCGATCAGGCGTGCAAGCATCCTAATTGGAGTATGGGGCGCAAGATATCTGTGGACTCGGCAACCATGATGAATAAAGGCTTAGAGGTGATCGAGGCCTGTTATTTGTTTGGAGTTGGGGCGGAGAAGGTCGACGTGTTGATTCATCCGCAGAGCATTGTTCACTCCATGGTGGAGTATGCCGATGGCTCTGTTTTAGCCCAGATGGGGAGCCCCGACATGCGGGTGCCAATCGCGTATAGTCTAGCGTGGCCGAATCGGATCGCTTCGGGTGCTGCCTATCTCGACCTCACTAAGCAGAGTGCTTTGGAGTTCTTTGCCCCAGATTTAGAGCGTTTTCCATGCTTGCGCTTGGGAATAGAGGCGGCCAAGATGGGCGGCACTGCGCCGACTATCCTCAATGCTGCAAACGAAGTGGCGGTGGAGTCTTTTTTGCAGGGTAAGAGTCGTTTCACGGCCATTCCTGCTATCATTGCCGGAGTGTTGGAACAAATGACTTGTCGCAAAGCGGACACACTCGATATTATTCGGCAAGCAGATCGTTCTGCGCGAGAGTTGGCGCGCGCGATTAGCGACAGACTTTAAGGTTTTTGACGTAAACGCAGGTAAACGCTGCGCAATTCACGTGACAGAGCTGGGTGCTGCATAGTCTGCCCCCCGGGTGAAGTACAGATTATTATGGCTCTACAACTGATTATTAACATTCTTGCACTTATTGTGACACTCGGAATCCTGGTGACCGTGCATGAGTTCGGACACTTTTGGGTGGCGCGGCGCTGTGGCGTCAAAGTACTGCGTTTCTCTATAGGTTTCGGCAAGGCCGTAATGACCTGGATAGGCAAAGATGGCACTGAATACGTAATAGCGCCCATCCCTTTAGGCGGCTACGTAAAAATGCTAGGTCAAGAAGACACCAGTGTCGAGGGCGAGAGCAGTGTCCCCGACAGCCAAAAACACCAATCATTCGCGAGTAAAGCGTTGTGGCAGCGTATGGCGATTGTGGCTGCAGGCCCCATCGCGAACTTCTTGCTAGCGATTACCGTGTTCTGGATTATCAATGTGGCTTATGGGCTCAGTGGCACAGCCCCTGTGCTGGCCAATGTGCTTGAAGATTCGCCTGCTTATACGGCAGGGCTACGCGCTGGCGATGAAATCGTGGCTGTTGATGGTGTTGAGGCAACGATATGGCAGCAAGTCACCATGCAGCTTTTGGCCCGTCTCGGCGAGACTGGTGACCTCCTCGTTAGCGCCATTCCTGATGGGCAGAGTAGTCCGCAAGAGTACCGCATAGCACTTGAGAGCTGGCAATCGGACACTGCTGAGCCTAATCCAATCGGGTCACTTGGCTTCGTGCAGTATGAAATTCCTCCTGTTATTGAAGGTCTAGTTGCAGACGGTGCCGCTGAGCGAGCGGGCATGCTCGCGGGCGACCGTATTGTGTCTGTCAATGGAGCGCCTCTGACTGGCTGGCTGCAATGGGTGCAACGCGTTCGCGCTAGCCCGGAACTGCCGCTTAACATTGTTGTCCAACGAGACTCGGGCATGTTGCCGCTAACGATCGTGCCACAGCTTACTGAGGCCGAGGATGGTAGTCAGATAGGCGTTATTGGCGCCTATGTGCAGGAATTCGACTTAATGGCGAGCCTGCCCCCAGAGCGGCTGCGAGAAGTTCACTACAATCCGCTAAGCGCTATAGCGCCTGCGGTGCAGGAGACTTGGGATAAATCAGTCTTCGTGCTCGATTCGATTAAGAAAATGGTGATAGGCCTGATATCTGTAAAGAATATCAATGGACCAATCACTATTGCGCAAGTTGCGGGAGAGACGGCGAGCTACGGCTTGGAGGTGTATCTTGGCTTCCTAGCAATTCTCAGTATTAGTCTGGGCGTGCTCAACTTACTCCCAATTCCGGTGCTGGACGGAGGGCATTTGCTCTATTACAGCGTAGAAGCGATTATCCGGCGACCAGTCCCGGAGCGTATTCAGGCGATGGGCCTTCAATTGGGTTTACTTCTTATCTCAGGGGTCATGGTATTGGCGGTATATAACGATGTCAGTCGGCTCCTGTGATACCCAATGATTTTCTGCGTATTACTCACATTCCATTCGATAAAAGCTAAAGACTCAGGCTTGAACCACATTCATGACTAGAACCTTTTTAAGTACATTAATATTGTCATCAGTGGCAACAACTGCCGCTTATGCCCAGAGTTTCGTAATCGAAGACATTCAAATCGACGGCCTGCAGAGGATCTCCTCGGGCGTCGTGTTTGGCTTGTTGCCCGTCGGTATTGGTGATGTCGTCAGCGACAGCGTGCCTGCTGACATTATTCGTGCCATCACCGCTTCGGAGTATTTCGAAGACGTAGAGGTGGCTCGCGAAGGCAATGTACTCTTCATTACCGTGTTGGAACGCCCCTCGGTCAGTGAGATCAACATCACTGGCAACAAGGTGCTCAAGAGCGAGGATATCCTCGAGAATATGGCCACCGCCGATATCACCGAAGGCGGTATCTTTACGCGTGCCACGCTAGAGGCTATTCGTCAGGGTATCCAAGAAGTGTATTCCGGTCGCGGCCGTTACGGCACCACGGTCGAGATCGATATTGAAGAGCAGCCCCGAAACCGCGTTGCGATCAATATGACGATCAACGAAGGTAAAGAGAGCCGCATTCAATATATTAATATCGTGGGCAACAACGCCTTCGATGATGACGAGCTCTTGGATCTATTCGATTTGGGTCTTAAGCCTTGGTACAACCCATTTAGCGGCCGCAACAAGTACTCGCGCGAGCAGTTGACTGGCGATTTGGAGAAGCTGACTTCCTACTATATGGATAATGGCTACGTGCGTTTCAACATCGATTCCACGCCAATCTCCATAACCCCCGATAACGAAGAGATTTACATCACCATCAATGTGACCGAGGGTGAGCAATACGTCGTAAATGAAGTAAACCTCGCAGGTGATCTAGTAAATACTGAGGCGATTCTCCGTGCCTATACGGTTGTGGCGTCAGGACAAACATTTTCTCAGGCTTTGGTGACGGCAACCGAAGAGTATATGACGCAAATCCTCGGTAACTTCGGCTATGCCTTCGCCGAGGTCAACGGTGTGCCAGAGGTTAACGAGGAAGATCAAACGGTAGACGTGACTTTCTTCGTCGACGCCGGTAACCGTACCTATGTGAATCGAGTTAATTTTATTGGTAACGTTGCAACAGCGGACGAAGTGCTTCGTCGTGAGATGCGACAGTTAGAGAGTGCTCCAGCCTCTAGCCAGGCAATCGAGCTTTCCAAAGTAAGGCTGGAACGACTGGGTTATTTCTCTACGGTCGAGGTCGACACGATAGAGGTGCCTGGCAGCACAGATCAGATCGATGTGCAGTTCACGGTTGAAGAGCAAAACTTTAGTAATATCTCCTTCAGCGTAGGTTCCGGCGGTGGTGGCGATTTCTTTATTAGCTCCTCGCTTCAGGCTCAAAACTTTCTTGGCACTGGTCGCACGGTTGGTGTAGGGATTAATAAAAGTACGTTCCAGAAAAGTTTGAATTTCAGCTATCTGGACCCTTACTTTACAGCCGACGGAGTAAGTCGCGGTTTTAACGTGTTTCTGCAGGAACAAGACTCGCCGTTCAATATCGCGAGCTTCTCTACTAAGTCCTACGGTGGCTCGTTCAATTTTGCCTATCCTATTAGTGAGATTCAGCAGATCGGTTTCAATATCGGTTACTCCCACACAGAGTTGAGCTCTGGGGGCTTTACCGTGCAGGAGATCGAATCTAGTCCAAAGTTATTCGACGGTGTGGACAGGTTCATCATTGAACCAGCAAACGATAACCCCTTTCTTGGGCCTGTTACGGATTCGACAGGTGGTTTCGTAGTCGACTTGCCTACTGAGTATTTGAATCAAAATCCCGATAAGGGCTTTATAGATAAGCAGGGCACCACCTTCGATAACTTCACGTTCTCGACTAACTGGCTTCGCACTACACTTAACCGTGGGCAGCTGCCTACTGCTGGTACATTCCAGCAGCTCTCCTTTGAGATAACAACGCCAGGGAGTGACTTGGAGTATTACAAATTCAACTATTCGGCTCAGTACTACAAGCCCATCATAGGTGACTTTATTCTGGCCATGCGTGCGAACCTTGGTTACGGCGGTGGCTTTGGCAATACTGACGGCCTGCCATTCTTCCAGAACTTCTTCGCGGGTGGCATATCGTCCAGCGGGATGGTACGTGGTTTCGATGAGAACAGCCTCGGTCCACGCAGTACCGATCCGGCGCGATACTCCACAGGGCCAACGTCGTTGCTGCGGGATGAGAACGGCAATATCATTCGTAACGAGGCGGGTTTCGCCCAGATCGATCCTAGGCAGTTTGGCTATTTAACTACTCCCGTTCTAGACGCTAATGGCGAGCAAGTCCTTGATGCTAATGGAAATCCTCGTGTTCAACTAGCAGTTGAAGGCATCGCGCTAAATCAGAATTTAGACGCTTTTGGGGGTAATATCTTAACTACCGGTAGTGTAGAATTGCTCTTCCCGCTGCCTTTTGTTACAGACAGGAGCAGGGTGCGTTCATCGTTATTTGTAGATGCGGGCAATGTGTTCTCATCTAACTGTACAACGCTGCAAAGTTTGCAGAAAAATTGTAGCGACTTCGACATGGGCGAGTTTAGATACTCCGTGGGTATCAGCGTTACGTATTTGTCACCCTTCGGGCCATTGACATTCTACGTAGCTAAACCGATTTCGAAAGATGATGGCGATGATACGAAGACCTTTGACTTCACCATCGGGGCAGGATTCTAAGGCAGTAAATATCACTGCGTGACCGTCGAGACACGATGGTCACGCTAAACGCAACAGGAAAATTACAGTATGAAGATACTGTTCAACGGCTCATTCGGAGATTGGAAAGTGAAAACGATATCGAAAGTATTGGCATTTGCAGGTTTGTTGCTAACATCTGCTGTAGCAATTGCGCAGCAGCCTGTAGTGGGCGTTGTTAATCTCGAGCAAGCCCTGTTCAATTCCCAGGCAGCGCAGGAAATGCAGGCCGCAATTAACGAGGAATTTAGTGACGATCAGGAGCGCGCTGACCGCCTGAACACAGAGCTACGTGAGCTTGTCACTCGCGCCCAGCGCGATGAGTCCATCATGAGCGATTCCGAGAAGCGTAAAATCAATTCGGACGCCCAAGAGAAGCAAGTTCAGTTACAACTGATTTCCGAGCGCGTGCAGGCCGCTTTGCAAGAGCGTCAGCAAGCCTTTGTTGATAGCATGCGTCAGAATCTTGGTGCCGCGATTCAGTCAGTGGTGCAAGAAGGTGGCTACACACTAGTGCTCAATGCAGATAGCGTCGCATTTTTCGATAATGTCTATGACATTTCCGGTAAAGTGACGGCTAAGCTCAACGAACTTAACCAGTAAATCCGCAGTGACAGGGTCTCACCAAGTGAGCAAGCAAACTGTCTACACACTAGGTGAGTTGTCCGCGCTGCTTGAGGTTGAGCTGCGCGGAGATCCTACACTGCAGATTGATGGGCTTGCGACTTTGAAGAATGCCACAGTCGGCAAGCTTAGTTTTTTAAGTAATCCTCGTTACGTCCATCAACTCGCAAGTACCCAGGCGAGCGCCGTGATCATTGATTCAGCGTTCTCCGATAGTTGTAGTTGCGCGCAACTGCTAACTTCGAACCCCTATGTCAGCTACGCGAAAGCATCACAACTCTTTGCGCCCGAGCGCGCAGACGAGCCTGGTGTTCACCCCACAGCCTCGGTGCATCCCAGTGCTGTGCTCGCACCGCAAGTCAGCATTGGACCCCATGCAGTAATTGCTGCCGGAGTCACGATTGGGGCGCGCACAAGAATAGGGGCTGGTTGTAGTATTGGGGCTCGCAGCAGTATTGGTGAAGACTGCACATTGTTTGCGAACGTTAGTGTCTATCATGACGTTTTAATTGGCGATAGAGCTGTATTACATTCTTCAGTTGTAATTGGCGCCGATGGCTTCGGATTCGCATTCGATGGCAAGCAGTCCATTAAGATTGCCCAGCTCGGCGGTGTCCAGATCGGTAGTGATGTTGAGATCGGTGCGGGATCTACGATCGATCGTGGCGCTTTGGATGATACGATTATTGAACACGGGGTTAAGATAGATAACCACGTGCAAATTGCGCATAACTGCATTATCGGTGAGCACACTATTATCTGTGGCTGTAGCGCAATTGCAGGCAGCACCACGATAGGGCGTTACTGCACTATCGGTGGCGGTGTGGGAGTCATTGGGCATCTGCACATCGCCGATAAGGTTATGATTAGTGCGATGTCACTGGTAAGCCAGTCGATAAGTGAACCGGGAGTGTACTCCTCCGGCACGGGACTCCTGGAGTCGAAAGAATGGAAGCGCAATATTGTTCGTTTCCGCCAGCTAGACGATATGGCCAAACGGCTTAAAGAATTAGAAAAACTCACATTAGGAAAATAGTCCTCGCCTAATTTGTTGGATAGAAACGATAAGAAAAGTACGGACGCCTGATTCAGGAACTCAATGATGATGAACATCGAAGAAATTAAGGAATACTTACCTCAACGCTACCCCTTTCTGTTAGTGGATAGGGTGGTGGAAATCGATCTGGGGAAGTCTATCCTTGCCTACAAGAATGTCTCTGTGAATGAGCATTTCTTCGAGGGGCATTTTCCTGGGCGGCCAATTATGCCGGGGGTTTTGATTATCGAAGCCCTAGCTCAAGCTGCTGGCGTGCTCGGTTTCAAGAGCCAAGAGAAGAAGCCCAAAGATGGCTATTTATATTATTTCGTCGGTGCCGACGAAGTGCGTCTAAAAAGACCCGTAGTGCCCGGTGATAAGCTTATGTTGCACGCGACGATCATAACGAGTAAGCGCGGCATTTATAAATTTCAGTGTACAGCCAGCGTCGACGATCAATTAGTCTGCTCGGCTATCATTATGTGTGCGGAAAGGAAGAATGAAATTGATTGATCCACAAGCCATCATTGATCCGAGTGCGAAACTGGCCGATAACGTCAGCGTCGGGCCGTGGACAATTATTGGGCCTGGAGTTGAGATCGACGAGGGCACTGTAATTGGATCCCATGTCGTTATTCGTTCGAATACTAAAATCGGTAAGAACAATAGAATATTTCAGTTCGCGTCGGTGGGCGAAGACCCAGCGGATAAGAAGTTTGAAGGCGAGCAGACTTGGCTGGAGATCGGTTCAGACAACGTGATTCGTGAAGGTGCAACGCTGCACAGAGGCACTGGCTTCGGCGGCGGTATAACTCGCATCGGCAGCCATAATCTTCTAATGCCTTATGTCCATGTTGCGCACGATTGCATCGTGGGTAACCACAGTATTTTCGCGAATAATGTCGGTATTTCTGGCCATGTAGAGGTAGGTGATTGGGCAATCCTCGGCGGCTATGCCGGCGTTAATCAGTTCCTCAAAATCGGTGCGCACTCGATGATAGGGGGCATGACCCATGTCAGCAATGATGTGCCAGCCTACTTAATCGTGAGTGGCACACCGCCCGTTGCGCGCAGTATTAACGCAATTGGTTTAGAGCGACGCGGTTTTGACAAGGACATGATTTTATTGATTCGCCGCGCCTTTAAAACACTCTATAAGAAAGGCCTGACGGTGAAGGAAGCGCTCGAAGAGTTGCAACCTGTAGCGCAGCAGCATCCGGAGATTCAAGTCTTCGTAGATTCCATCGTATCCTCCACAAGAGGCATTCAACGCTAAGACGTTTCGGGGCGCGCAAAGCCGCTCCGATTGCGTCTGTGCATTAGACCGGAGAGTGGCGTGCGAATTGGCATGATTGCAGGGGAGGCCTCGGGCGACACGCTCGGTGAAGGTTTAATTCGGGCGATCAGGCGCCTTTGCCCAGATGCCACGTTCGAAGGAATCGGCGGGCCAAAGATGCTCGCGGAGGGTTTCACCTCGTTCGCCCCGATGGAAAGGCTATCGGTTATGGGCTTTGTCGAACCACTCGCGCGCTTGCCCGAATTACTCCGCATCAAGAAGAATCTTGAGACGCGTTTTCTAGCCTCGCCGCCCGACGTGTTTGTAGGCATCGATTCTCCCGCCTTTAATCTACGGGTCGAACAGGTGCTACATGATGCCAAGATACCAACGGTGCATTATGTGAGTCCCAGTGTCTGGGCCTACGATCAGAAACGAATTCACAAAATCGCGAAAGCGACTGATCTCGTTCTTGCGCTGTTCCCATTCGAAACTCCCTTCTACGATCAGCACAAAGTACCTGTTCGCTTTGTGGGTCACCCCCTCGCCGATGCGATTCCTATGGATGGCGGCGGTGTCGACGAGCAACGCTTGGCGCGCGCAGCGCTAGGCGTTGCAGAGATAGGTCGATACCTCGCATTAATGCCGGGGAGTCGTCGCAATGAGATAGCGCGGCTCGGGCCTGTGTTTATCGAGACCGCACAGCGCGTGCGAGCACAAAATCCAGAGCTGCAGTTCCTTATCCCCTGTGCCAATCGCGAGCGCTTGGAGCAGGTCACAGGGCTCCTAGAGCAAGCCGGAGCATGGGAAGGTTTTCATGTCTTCGATGGGCAATCCCATCAGGCCATGCGGGCGGCCGATATCGTGCTGCTAGCTTCGGGTACTGCGACTCTTGAGGCAATGTTATTGAAGCGCCCAATGCTGGTTGCCTACAGTCTGTCGCCGCTGACCTATGCGCTGGCCTCCCGAATGCTTAAAGTGCCCTATGTGTCTTTGCCTAATTTATTGGCGGGCGAACGCCTCGTGGCGGAGTTCCTACAGTACGATGTCACAGTCGATAATCTTAGCGCTGAGATAGAGCGCTTGTTGCACGATACACAGGCACACGACGCTCTGTTGGCAAGCTTTGCCCAGATTCATGAGCAGATACGCTGCGATGCCGATACCCAAGCAGCCAAGGCGGTGCTGGAAGTAGGCGGCATGACCGTTGGAGCATAGGTTATGCAGTTGAGTTTTCCTTACCCCGATGCCCAGCATGCGCTGGTGGCCGGTGTCGACGAAGTAGGTAGGGGCCCTTTAGCGGGCGATGTCGTTGCCGCTGCAGTCATACTTGATCCTAAGCACCCAATACCAAAGCTCAACGACTCCAAGAAGCTCAGTGCGCTGCAGCGCGAGCACTTATTTCAGCTCATCATGGATTCGGCCCTATGCTATGCTTTGGGCAGAGCGAGCGTTGCTGAGATCGATTCGATCAATATCTTACAAGCGAGCCTTTTAGCCATGTCACGCGCGGCGAAGGCACTGACGATACAGCCCGGTTTCGTCTATGTTGATGGGCTGTATTGCCCGCGTTGGGACTATCCGAGTACGGCTGTCGTAAAGGGCGACTCCAAGGTAGATTGTATCGCCGCGGCATCGATACTCGCTAAGGTAACGCGCGATCGTGAAATGGAGGCTATGGAGGCTTCCTATCCGGGTTATGGCTTCGCCAAGCATAAAGGTTATCCGACAGCGCTGCACTTGCAAGCACTCGCGAGGCTCGGCCCCTGCGCCGTCCATCGCCGCTCCTATAAGCCCGTGCAGTTGGCCATGGGTCAATCGCAGTAAATTCTTCCCAGAGAACGTGAGAGAGCATGCCTGAACAATTCATACATCTGAGATTGCACACCGAATACTCCATCGTCGACGGTTTGGTGCGTATTGATGAGCTTGTCAAGAAAACTGCTGCGATGGCGATGCCCGCCGTTGCCCTCACAGATCACTCTAATCTGTTCGGTTTAATCAAATTCTATACCGCCGCCATGCGTTCGGGCATCAAGCCGATCTGTGGCTGCGATGTCTTAGTAGAGAACGAAGAGAACCCCCAGCGGCCTTGTCCGCTAGTGCTGTTAGTTCGTAATAAAGAAGGCTATCGCAACCTAACTGAGTTGATTTCGCGTGCTTATACCGAGAAGTCCACCAGCAGCTTGCTTACGGTCCGTCGCGAGTGGGTTGCCCAACACTCCGAAGGTCTAATCGCTCTGTCAGCGGGCCGAGACGGCGAGATCGGTCGTCACCTGCTAGAGGATGGAGAGGACAAAGCGGCTGCTGCCTTAGCGCAATGGATGGGCTGGTTTCCAGGCAATTTTTATATGGAGTTGCATCGCTGTGGTCGCGAGGGCGAGGAGCGCTACATCGATGCCGCGGTCACGCTAGCCTCGAAGATGGGTTGCCCAGTGGTAGCCACTAACGATGTGCGTTTTATCGACCGTGAAGATTTCGAGGCTCATGAAGCCCGGGTCTGTATCAATGAGCGTCGTACCTTGGACGATCCGCGTCGATCCCATAACTATACGGAGCAACAGTACCTGCGCTCCGCCGCTGAGATGGAAGAGTTGTTTAGCGACCTACCCGAGGCGATAGCGAACACGCGGGCCATCGCGATGTGTTGCAACCTCGATCTAGAACTCGGCAAGCCCTATCTGCCGAACTACCCGATACCAGAGAATTACACCGTTGAAGAATTCTTCCTCGAGATCAGTAAAGAGGGTTTGAACAAGCGTCTTAAGAAGATTTTCGCTAAGTTAACTCCCGAGTCCGACGAGTTGGCGCTGAAGATTAAGCCCTATTACGAGCGCCTCGATTTTGAGTTAAACGTCATCAATCAGATGGGCTTTCCCGGCTATTTCTTGATCGTGATGGAGTTTATTCAATGGGCAAAGGATAACGATATTCCGGTGGGCCCAGGGCGTGGCTCGGGTGCCGGCTCCATTGTCGCTTACGCGCTAGGAATCACGGACTTGGATCCGCTGCGCTACGACTTGCTATTCGAGCGTTTCCTTAACCCCGAGCGAGTATCGATGCCCGACTTCGACGTCGACTTCTGTATGGACGGTCGCGATAGGGTGATCGCGCACGTGGCAGATCTCTATGGTAAAGAGGCCGTCTCGCAAATCATTACATTTGGCACCATGGCGGCGAAAGCGGTAGTACGCGACGTGGCGCGTGTGCAGGGCAAGTCCTATGGTCTCGCCGATAAACTCTCTAAGTTGATCCCCTTCGAGCCGGGCATGACACTCACCAAAGCCTTGGAGCAAGAACCTGCGCTACAAGAGTTTATCGATGGCGATGAGGATGCCCAAGAGATCATGGAGATGGCCTTTAAGCTAGAGGGCATCACTCGAAATGTAGGTAAACATGCCGGTGGCGTGGTGATCGCCCCCACCAAGCTTACCGATTTTTCGCCACTTTACTGTGACGAGAATGGAGAAGGCTTGGTCACCCAGTTCGATAAAAACGACGTGGAAACTGCGGGCTTAGTGAAGTTCGACTTCCTTGGCTTGCGCACACTCACGATTATTGACTGGGCGATAAAAATGATTAACGCCCAAGAGTTTGCCGATGGTTCTTCGACGCTAGACATTACCGAGATCCCATTAGACGACAGGAAGGTCTACGACTTGTTGCAGCGAGGCGAGACTACAGCGGTGTTCCAGCTAGAATCCCGCGGCATGAAGGACCTAATTAAGCGCCTATTGCCTAGCCGTTTCGAAGACATTATCGCCCTCGTGGCCTTGTTCCGTCCTGGGCCTTTGCAATCGGGCATGGTCGACGATTTTATTAATCGTAAGCATGGCCGCGCGGATGTGGACTATCCCCATCCCGAGTTGGAGCCAGTACTGTCCAATACCTACGGTGTCATTCTCTATCAAGAGCAGGTAATGCAGATCGCCCAAGTCTTGGCCAGCTATAGCCTCGGCGGCGCGGACATGTTGCGCCGCGCGATGGGCAAGAAGAAGCCCGAGGAGATGGCGAAACAACGCGACTTGTTCATGGAAGGTGCAGCGACGCGCGGTATCGATCCCAAACAGGCCGGCTCAATCTTTGACCTGATGGAGAAGTTTGCGGGTTACGGCTTTAACAAGTCGCACTCGGCAGCCTATGCATTGGTCTCTTATCAGACGGCTTGGCTCAAGGAACACTATCCTGCCTACTTCATGGCCGCGGTCCTCTCTGCCGATATGCAGAACACCGATAAGGTAGTAACTCTGATCGAAGAATGTCGGCAGATGAAGCTGCCTCTAGTTGTACCCGATGTAAATTTGGGCGAGTTTAATTTCACCGTCAACGTCAATCGCGAGATCGTCTATGGTTTAGGCGCTATTAAAGGCTTAGGAGAGGGCCCCGTCGCCAGCATAATCGCAGCGCGCAAGGCCGGCGGCAAATTCGTCTCCCTACTGGATTTCTGTCAGCGCGTGGATGCCAGAAGTGTCAACAAACGCACACTGGAAGCCTTGATTAAGGCAGGTGCGCTAGACAGTTTGCAAAGTGGTAGTAAAGACCAGGCGCGGGCAAGCTTGTTTGCTGCGATCGCCGAGACCACAAAAGCCGCTGAGCAAAGTAGTCGCAACGAGGCGATTGGCGTGCAGGATATGTTCGGCGAGATTTCCCCAGCCACCGTGCCTACGAGCGCGGGCAGCGGTCTGCAGACCAGAGCTCGGCCCTGGAGCGAGCAGCAGCGCTTAGCAAACGAGCGTGAGACCTTAGGGCTTTATCTGAGTGGGCATCCGATCGATGAGTTCCTGCCAGAGATTGGACGCATGACCCGTGATCGCCTCGCCAATCTTAAGCCGGAGCGAGAGAGTCAGCTGGTAGCGGGACTAGTGGTCTCCACCCGCACAATGAAGAGCAAGCGCGGCGACACTATTGCCTTCGTTGTCCTAGATGACCGTAGCGCGCGTCTAGAGGTGTCGGTGTTTGGGCGTGAATACGAGCAATTCCGCGATCTGCTGCAGAAAGACAGCATCCTCGTGATCGATTGCTTTGTAAGCGTCGACGACTACAGCGGTGCTATGCGCGGCCGCACTAAGCATATTGTCGGCCTCGATCAGGCACGAGCCCTGTTCGCTAAGGGCTTAGAGCTACACCTGCATAGCGACTATCTCATGCCAGATTTCACGCAGACCCTGACGCGGATTCTGGAGGCCCACAGGCCTGCGCCCGTGGATACGGATGTGGCGCCAGTGCAGAGCCCACCGGAGCGCGAGGGCAAGACCCGAACGCCATCAAGCCTAGCCCAGACCCAGAGCGCCTGCCCAGTACGAATCTATTACGAACGCCGCGGTAGTAAGGGCTGTGTGCAATTAGGCGAGCAGTGGTCGGTATTGCCCTCACAGGGCTTATTACAGCGTTTACAGGAAGAGTTTGGGCGCGCGCGCGTGCGCCTTAATTATCAACAATAGGTAGGCCCCGTCGCCGTTATCACGCGGCGCTCGTGCCTGTCGCCTAAAGTGACCGGCATTTGCTATCATGCGGGTAAGCAAAGACATTACCGGGATAAGAGAAACTATGAATCCGAATTACCTAGACTTCGAACAGCCCATCGCCGACTTGGAAGTGAAGATCAACGAATTACGCTTGGTCGGCACCGATAACAAGCTCAATATCACCGATGAGATTCAGAAGTTACAGGAAAAAAACACTAAGCTAACAGAGAAAATCTATGCTTCTCTGAGCCCATGGCAGATATCGCAAGTGGCGCGCCACCCACTGCGTCCCTATACACTGGACTATATCTCCCACATTTTTACAGATTTCGATGAGCTGCACGGTGACCGTCTTTTCGCAGACGATCTAGCCCTTATCGGCGGCGTTGCCCGTTTGGATGGCCGTCCGGTCATGGTGATCGGGCATCAGAAGGGCCGCGGTACTAAGGAGAAGGTGCGCCATAATTTCGGTATGCCCCGTCCCGAAGGTTATCGCAAAGCCCGTCGCCTGATCGCCATGGCCGAGCGCTTCAAATTGCCGGTTCTTACCTTTATCGATACGCCCGGTGCCTACCCTGGTATCGACGCGGAAGAGCGTGGCATCAACGAGGCTATTGCCGAGAACATGGCCATGATGTCTATGGTGCGTACCCCCCTCATTGCGACGGTAACGGGTGAGGCGAACTCAGGTGGCGCTATCGCGATCGGCATCGCCGATCACCTGAACATGCTCGAGTATTCCACCTATACGGTCATTACTCCCGAGGGCTGTGCCACGATCCTGTGGAAGTCGGCCGAATATGCTTCTGCTGCGGCAGAGGCTATGGGGGTTACCTCTAAGCGTCTAGAAGAGCTTGGCATCGTCGACAGCACTATTGCAGAGCCTCGCGGTGGCGCACATCGCGACGTACCGGGGGTGTCCGCCAATATTAAAGCGGCTCTTATCGAGCAGGTTGATCGACTCAGCGGCATGGACGTCGATCAGCTAATTGAGCGCCGTTATCAGCGTTTGATGGGCTACGGCATCTCCAACTGACAACATGGCCTTTACCGCCGAAACTTTGCTGGAGCAACTGACCGGGTTTACCCCCGGCAGTCGCTTCGCGGTTGCCTATAGCGGCGGCTTAGACTCCACTGTACTCCTCCACGCCATGCATCATGCTTTGACCCTCGCGGGTCATGCCCAAGGCGATATCCCTCTATTTTCTCTTCGCGCTATTCACGTGAACCACGGCCTTAGCCCAAATGCCAACCAGTGGCAGCGGCTATGCGAGCAGCAATGTGCCCATTTAGGCATTGCGCTGCATGTGGAGCGAGTTAAGTTAGATCCGGAGGCATTAGCTAACCTCGAGAGTCAGGCCAGGGACTTGCGCTATGGGGTGTTCGAGCGGCAACTGGAGGCAGACGAATGCATCGTAATGGCCCATCACCTCGACGATCAGGCCGAAACTTTTTTATTGCGCAGTCTGCGTGGTGCCGGCCCCCGCGGCCTCGCAGCAATTCCTAAGCGCAGGCCATTGGGCAGGGCGATGCTCTTTCGTCCATTGCTCGAGGTACCACAGGCAGAGTTGCGTGCCTATGCCGAACGCGAATTGCTTGCATGGGTGGATGACGAGAGTAACGAAGATACGGCTTTCGACCGCAATTTCTGCCGCCATGATCTGCTGCCTAAGATCGAAGAGCGTTGGCCCGCATATCGTGAGTCTTGGCAGCGTAGTGCGCAGCTTTGTGCCGAGGCCGATATCCTTCTGGACGATTTAGCGGCCATCGATTTCGAAGAGGCGAAGTGTCCTGTTCCTACCGTTATCAACGCGAAGAAGCTACAAGCCCTTAGTCAGGCAAGGCAGCGCAACACGCTACGCTATTGGCTGAACTTGGCTGGTGCTCCCGACCCTGGATGGAATGTCCTTACCCATATCGTTGAAGAGTTGATACCTGCCGCCCTAGGTACGCAACCCGAGATCCGTTGGCATGCAAATGGAGCCAGCGTGGTGCTGCGTCGCTACAGGCAGAATCTTTACCTACAAAGAGTCATTGAGAATATCGCTAGCCTAATCCCGGTGGATTGGCAGCCCAAGAATATGCTGCACCTGAAAGACAATGGCTTGATCTACAGCTTGGCAACGGAAGGGTCGGGCCTGCGCGTCGACGGCGATGTAGTGCTAAAGCTACGTTACCGTCATGGCGGCGAGACCTGCAAATTGCAGGGGCGGCGTACACGTACTTTGAAGAAGATTTTGCAGGATGCGAATATCGCCCCTTGGCTTCGTGACCGCGTGCCTTTGTTGTATTGCGATGAAGAGCTAGTCTGTATTCCCGGCGTTGGGGTCTGTGAAGGCTGGCAAGCGGGAACAAACGAGCATGGTTGGCAGGTCATTTGGGTGCCACCGGATGCCGCTCCCCAGCGTTGATAGAGGCATCCTCAGGCAATTTTGCGTTGTGGTCGGGCGGTGCTTCTGGTAGTCTGTAATCCCATCTGTAGGTGCTTGTTTCATTTGATAAGTTTTCGCGTTTTGGCCCTTTATTAAAGCCATTTCACGGCGCGTAATCTCAACCACAAGTACCCATTTTCTAGCTGAATTTCTCTTATATACTCTGGATGGGGCGTTAATGACGCGATATATTTTTATTACCGGTGGTGTCGTTTCGTCCCTCGGTAAAGGCATCACCTCTGCATCTCTAGCGGCAATTCTCGAAGCCCGCGGTCTCAATGTCACTATGCTCAAACTGGACCCCTACATCAATGTAGATCCCGGTACTATGAGCCCGTTTCAACACGGCGAAGTGTTTGTAACCGAAGACGGTGCGGAAACGGATCTCGACCTTGGGCATTACGAGCGTTATATCCGCACGACGATGACACGTAAGAACAATTTCACTACTGGGCGCGTCTACGAAGAGGTGCTTAAGAAAGAGCGTCGTGGCGACTACCTGGGTGCCACGATTCAAGTAATTCCTCACATTACGGATGAGATCAAGCGGCGCATAGTCGATGGTGCCAACGGCGCAGACGTGGCGCTGGTCGAGATCGGCGGCACAGTGGGCGACATCGAATCGCAGCCTTTCCTCGAAGCGGTCCGACAGATGCGTGTAGAGCTAGGTTCGGATCGTGCTCTGTTTATGCACCTGACCCTCGTGCCCTATATCGAAACAGCCGGGGAGACCAAGACAAAGCCAACCCAACACTCGGTCAAGGAGCTGCGCTCCATCGGCATTCAGCCCGATATCCTGATTTGCCGTTCTGATCACGATATTCCTGAGTCTTCACGCCGCAAGATCGCCCTGTTTACCAACGTCGATCTCCCTGCGGTGGTCTCGCTACCAGACTCCAATACTATCTACCGAGTGCCGGCTCTGCTACGTGCTAGCGGGCTCGATGACATCATCGTGCGCAAGTTCAACTTGGAATGTCCCCCGGCGGATCTGGCCGAGTGGGATCGCGTAGTCGACGCAAAACTCAACCCCGATCAAGATGTGACCATCGCGATTGTGGGCAAGTACATGGAGTTGCTCGATGCCTATAAGTCGCTAATCGAAGCGATTATCCACGCTGGCATTCAGACGCGCACGCGCGTAAACATTAAATACATAGACTCCTCTGACGTGAAGACGCAAGGCACTGGCATTTTGGAAGGTGTACACGCCATCCTCGTTCCCGGTGGCTTCGGTATTCGCGGCGTTGAGGGCAAGATCCGCACGGTGCAATTTGCGCGTGAGAATAAGATCCCTTATCTCGGCATTTGCTTAGGTATGCAGGTTGCAGTCATCGAGTACGCTCGCAATGTGGCCGGCCTACCAGAGGCGCACAGCACGGAGTTCAAAGCAGATTGTAAGGACCCCGTAATTGCCTTGATCAGCGAATGGATTTCGGCCGATGGCAGTAAAGAGCTTCGGGATGAGAACTCCGACCTAGGGGGCACCATGCGCCTAGGTGGACAGGAGTGCCGCTTGGATCCGACTTCAAAGACATTCGAGTGCTACGGTAAAGAAGTGATTGTTGAACGTCACAGACACCGCTATGAGGTTAACAACACTTATGTCGATGCACTGCAAAAAGCTGGCCTGAAAGTGGCCGGTCGTTCTATGGATGGCACGCTAGTAGAAGTCATAGAGGTGCCAGATCACCCATGGTTCGTTAGTTGCCAGTTCCATCCGGAGTTCACGTCTACACCGAGAGACGGACATCCGTTGTTCACTGGGTTCATTAAGGCGGCGCTGGAGCATCAATCGACGCTAGCCCCTAAAGAGACTACGGCCGAGTAAAGAGAGCACACAGTGACAATGACTCAAGATAAGACCATCACGGTAGGCAGCGTGGCGCTCTCCAACTCACGTCCCTTTGTTCTAATGGGGGGCATGAATGTGTTGGAGTCCGAGGCGCTCGCGCTTGAGGTTGCCGAGCACTTTGTGACGCTTACGCGTAAACTCGGCATACCTTATGTCTTTAAGGCCTCCTTCGACAAAGCCAATCGCTCGTCCGTGCACTCCTATCGCGGCCCAGGCTTAGACAAGGGACTCGCAATTCTGGCGTCGATCAAATCCCGCTTCGGTGTGCCGATCATCACGGATGTTCATGAACCTTGGCAGGCGGCACCAGCGAGTGAGGTGGCCGATATCATTCAGCTACCTGCGTTCCTATCACGGCAAACAGATCTAGTCGTCGCCATGGCAAAGACCAAGGCTGCGATTAATATTAAGAAAGCACAATTCTTAGCCCCGCAAGAGATGCAGCATATCCTCAGTAAATTCGAAGAGGCTGGCAACGAGCGCTTGATGCTCTGCGAGCGCGGGTCGAGCTTCGGTTATAACAACCTCGTTGTGGACATGCTGGGTTTCTCGGTAATGAAGAAATTCGCTTATCCACTAGTGTTTGATGTCACTCATTCGCTGCAGAAACCGGGTGGTTTAGCTGCGAGCGCGGATGGCCGAAGGGCCGATGTAACCACATTAGCTCGTGCGGGCATGAGTCAGGGAATTGCAGGTTTATTTATCGAAGCCCACCCCGAGCCAGAGAAAGCAAAATGTGATGGTCCATGTGCCTTACCTTTGGCTAAGCTCGAGGAGTTTTTGATACAAATGAAGGCGATCGATGATTTGGTGAAGAGCTTCCCAGAGATCGATACGGCTTGATATTAAAAATTAGACAAACTTTGATTGGAGAGAATAGGAAACTATCATGGCAGAGATTAAGAACATAAAAGCACGGGAGATTCTCGATTCTCGTGGTAATCCTACCATCGAGGCGGACGTTACATTAGCCTCTGGTGTCGTAGGTACGGCCTGTGCGCCCTCCGGTGCATCGACCGGTTCACGCGAAGCTTTGGAGCTTCGCGACAAGGACCCGAAACGCTATCTAGGCAAAGGCGTGCTCACGGCTGTTAATAACGTGAATACCTCGATTCGTGAGGCTTTGTTAGGTCACGATGCACTAGATCAAGAAGCCCTAGACAAGGTCATGATCGATCTAGACGGCACGCCAAATAAAGCGAGCCTTGGCGCCAACGCAATCCTTGCGGTGTCACTCGCGGCAGCGAAGGCCGCTGCAATCCAGAGCAAGATTCCCCTGTACGCGCATATCGCCAAACTCAATGGCGGTGCGGGTACTTTCTCCCTGCCAGTGCCAATGATGAACATCATCAATGGTGGTGAGCATGCAGACAATAACGTCGATATCCAAGAGTTCATGGTGCAGCCTGTTGGAGCCCCAAGTTTCTCTGAGGCGCTTCGCTATGGCGCTGAGATATTCCACAGCCTCAAGTCTGTGCTGAGCAAGCAAGGCCTGAGCACTGCAGTAGGGGACGAAGGCGGCTTCGCGCCAAACCTGCCCTCTAATGCCGCGGCACTGGACGCCATCCTAGAGGCAGTCGAAAAGACAGGGCTCAAGATGGGCAGCGATATTCGTTTAGCGCTGGACTGTGCCGCCTCTGAGTTCTACCGCGACGGCAAGTATCACCTGAAGGGCGAGAACTCAGTCTATGACTCTGCGGGTTTCGTCGACTATCTCGCCAAGCTCTCTAGTGACTATAAGATTCTCTCTATTGAGGACGGCATGGACGAGAGTGACTGGGATGGCTGGGCTAAATTGACTCGTAAGATCGGCGACCGCGTACAATTGGTAGGTGACGATCTATTCGTGACTAATACGGAGATTCTAAGCCGTGGCATAGAGCAGAGCATCGCCAACTCTATCCTGATTAAGTTCAATCAGATTGGCACGCTTACAGAGACCCTCAACGCCATTCGTATGGCGAAGAATGCTGGCTATACTGCGGTAATCTCCCATCGTTCGGGTGAGACTGAAGATACTACTATCGCCGATCTCGCGGTGGCCACAGGTGCTGGGCAGATCAAGACAGGTTCACTGTGTCGATCTGATCGTGTAGCCAAGTACAATCGCTTGTTGCGCATAGAAGAAGAGCTGGGCAGCAAAGCTGTCTATCGTGGTATTGAGGAATTCAATCACATCAACGGTTAACGCAGTGCCCACGCAGGCAAATGGGCTAGGCGGGATCACTATGAAAGTTCTTGTGAGCGTATTAGTGCTGTTGTTTCTGATTCTGCAGTTAAATCTGTGGGTTGGTGAGGGCAGTTTCTCGCAACTGCGTGATCTCGATGCTCAGGTGCAAGAACAGGAAGTGGAGAACCTCAGCTTAGTGGAGCGCAATCAAGAGCTCGAGGGCGAGGTTGTCGATCTCAAGGAAGGACAAGATGCGATCGAAGAGCGTGCACGTAGTGAGTTTGGCATGGTGAAAGAGGGCGAGACTCTCTACATTATCGTTGACGAGTAAAGACCTTTTTTCAGTAGGTGTAGATGCCGGTGTAAGCCGGCATCGGTGTTTCTAGGCTAGTACAATCGAAGGTCCTTTACGACTGGGAACGGTTAATAGTGGACAGTTACAGAGACGGTTTATGGCGATTTGGGCAATAGTACCTGCAGCAGGCATTGGGACACGCATGAATAGCGAGATGCCCAAGCAATACCTTACTATCAATGGTCAGTCGGTGATTGCCCATACCCTACAACGCCTCGCTGGTTTAGCCGACTTGCGAGCAACCGTTATCGCGCTGCATCCGCAAGACTCGCTGTGGGCGCAGCACGGTGTGGCTCTGCACGAAGGCCTAATGACTTGTAGTGGGGGTGAGCAGCGCTGCCAGTCGGTGCTCAATGGCTTGTATGCATTGGCAGGATTAGCAAATGACGACGACTGGGTATTGGTGCACGATGCGGTGCGACCCTGTGTACGTCTCGAAGATATCGAAACGCTCCTGCGCGAGATCGAGAACCATCCTGTCGGTGGTTTGCTAGGTGTTCCAGTTAGCAGCACCTTGAAGCTGGCGAACGAGAGTGGCGACATAGTAGCCACCATGCCGCGTGATGATATGTGGCAGGCCAGCACCCCGCAAGCGTTTCGATACGGCCAATTGCGCGAAGTATTGGAACACTCTGTCGCCCAAGGCGATTTCGTAACTGACGAAGCTGCCGCAATGGAGAAGGCGGGCTATACGCCACGCTTGGTGCGCGGTGGTGCCGATAATATCAAGATTACCTTTCCCGACGACCTGCGTATGGCCGGCGTGATATTGCAGGCGCAGGCGCAAAGCGCCACAGCGTTATGAACAAAGAGGCATAGGGCGTATGTGGGAGCGAATTCGAACTGGGC
>CAXBOY010000043.1:0-22611 GCA_963977405.1 uncultured Gammaproteobacteria bacterium | reverse complement strand
TGTGCAGCTCGATGATCTTATTCAATCTGGCATGATCGGTCTTTTAGAGGCCGCGAAAAAATATGACCTGACTAAGGGCGCCAGTTTCGAGACCTATGCTGGCATTCGCATTCGCGGGGCCATGCTCGACGAGATTCGTAAAGGGGATTGGGCGCCGCGTTCGGTGCACAGGAAGTCACGTAAAGTGGCTGAGGCTATTAAGACTATCGAGATGCGCACTGGCACAGACGCCAAAGACCTAGATGTTGCCGCCGAATTGGATATGCCTCTAGAGGAATATCACGCCATTTTGCAGGATGCCTCGGGCAGTCGCTTATTTAGTTTCGACGATATGTTGGAAGGCGACGACTCTGCTATAGAGCGCGTCGCAGGTGAGATGCCTAACCCGTTGGATGGTTTGCAGAGCGACGATTTCAAGGCGCAGTTGGCCGAAGCGATCTCGGGGCTGCCCGAGCGTGAACAGTTAGTCCTGTCACTGTATTACGACGAAGAATTGAACCTGAAAGAGATAGGTCAGGTGATTGGCGTAAGCGAATCGCGCGTCAGCCAAATACACACTCAAGCCGCCCTGCGCCTGCGCGCACGTCTAGCGGACTGGAAATGAACACGCGGCCCTGAGCCAATTCTGAACACTTAAGGAGCGAACATGTTGTTAACACCAGCCCTAATTATCAGCGTGACCTTTGTCGTGATGCTATGTGGCTGCATGCTCGTCATGAGCGTGCATGTGCTGCGCAAGGTAGAGCGTTTACAGGATCAGTTGGACAAGGATATGAAGGCACTACGTGGCGAGATCACTGCGGTGGGTCGTGGCGCGATCGGGCTTGGCAAGCGCGTGAAACTTGTACAGGATCGCATGCAAACTACCGAGCGCCGTCAAGAAGACTTGGAATACAAGGATGTCGGTGACGTCGCCATCTCCCATGCTAATAAGCTCGTACAGATGGGTGCTGCAACCGAGGAATTGGTCGCAACCTGTGGTCTTTCCAAAGCGGAGGCGACTCTGTTGACCCTCATGCATTCCCGTTCGAAGACTGCGGGGCGTAGCGCCGCCTAGAGCTATTCAGCCCGCAAAGAGTTAAAAACGCTGACTGTAGGAGCCTGCCCTGCAGGCGATTTGCCTAAATCTTCCACAAAACCGCGTCAATCTTACCCAATCGCCTGCAGGGCAGGCTCCTACAGCTTTCTCGTTCCATCCCTCAACGAAAGCATTCAGCGCAATACTCGGTTATACTTCGGCCAGCTTTCTAGCACCTCATTCACTTGGCCATCGCGAATACGCGCACATCTTCAAAACCCCTATGACTGCCAGCAACTCCGCCAGTTCTCACTCCTCGCAAGTACCTAGCGCTAAAGTCTTGCTGGAGGCCCGTGGTTTGTTCTGTGAGCGCGACGAACGGGTGCTGTTCACTGAGCTGGCGTTTAGCCTTTGTGAGGGCGAACTACTGCAAGTGCAGGGTAGCAATGGCAGTGGCAAGACCACTCTGCTGCGCATCCTATGTGGGCTCAATAGCAGTTATGAAGGTGAGTTGTACTGGGAGGGCGTACCAATCGAAGAGGATCGCGAGACCTTTCTGGCTTCGCTGCTCTATCTAGGGCATCGCGTTGGGGTCAATAAGATCCTAACGGCGCGGGAGAACCTGCGTTGGAGCGCGGCCCTACATTCCCCTAAGACGGATCAGGATATCGACGCATCCTTAGAAGCTGTGGGTCTTATGGGTTATGCAGACATCAGCTGCCGCAATATGTCGGCTGGCCAGCAACAGCGCGTTTCGTTAGCAAGGCTGCTGCTTAGCCCGGCTCGGCTGTGGGTTCTCGATGAGCCCTTTACCACGCTAGACGTGCGTGGAGTGAAGATCTTGGAGAATCTACTGGCTGCACATGTTGCCCAAGGTGGCGCGGTGCTCGTGACTACACACCATCAGTTAGACGTGCCCTGTGCCTTGCGCCGTCTGAATTTGGATAAATGAGGATGTCGCGACAAGCGGCGCTGCAGCAATGAGCGATACAGCAAATAATACAAGTCATTCATCGCCTAAGGGCAGGGCGCCCATTGCTCAGGTGAGTACGTTCTCGGCCTTCAAGGCCACTCTCAAGCGCGACTTGCTAATCGCCTTGAAGCGCCGCAATGATTTGCTCAACCCTCTGATGTTCTTCTTGATAGTGGTTTCCCTATTCCCATTGGGCGTTTCCTCGGACCCGCAAGAGCTAACGCGCATAGCGGCTGGTGCCGTGTGGGTCTCGGCCTTACTCGCCTCCATGCTCTCACTCGATAATCTGTTTCGTGCCGATTATGAGGATGGCTCTCTCGAACAGCTGCTTCTCTCGCCACAACCTCTATATTTCATGGTTTTGGCGAAGAATATTAGTCATTGGCTGATCAGCGGCCTACCGGTGGTCCTGCTGTCACCGCTTTTGGCCTATATGCTGTATCTGCCCGCCGATGCCTATTGGACGCTGGTCCTGACATTATTATTGGGAACGCCGGTCTTGAGTCTATTCGGGGCGATTGGTGTGGCGCTCACCGTCGGTTTAGGCAGTCGCGGACTAATACTTGCCGTTATCGTTTTACCCCTCACTGTGCCGGTGCTTATAATTGGTGCAAAAGCAGTAACAGACGCGAGTCTTGGTGTGCCAATAGGAATGCATTACGCCCTGCTGGGGGCCTTGCTGGCCCTGTCTTTGAGCCTTGCGCCTCTGGCCTCTGCGGCGGCTTTAAAAATCAGTGTGAATTAGAGCGTATTACGCTAAGAGTTATTACAAATCGTAACACGAGGCACTGAATGCCTCGTGCTATATTCGGGCGCGCAATGACGGATAAGTGCCGGGTGACAACGTATCGCCTGCACCATTGAGAGAGTACACATGTGGCAATGGTTTTTTAGACTTGGTTCTCCCAAGTGGTTCTATGAGATGTCGGGCAAGTGGTTGCCTTGGCTGCTCGTATTGATGACGGTACTCATGAGTGTCGGCATATTCTGGGCGCTATTGTTCGTGCCTCAGGATTATCAACAGGGCGATACTATCCGCATTATGTATGTGCACGTCCCTGTGGCGAGCATCTCTCTAGCCTGTTTTCCATTAATGGCGGTAGCCGGCGTCATCACGCTCGTGTGGAAGATGAAGCTAGCGGACATGGTGGCCAAGTGTGCAGCGCCAATCGGTGCGTGGTTTACTGCGGTGGCCTTGGCGACTGGCGCAATCTGGGGTCAGCCCATTTGGGGCACTTGGTGGGCCTGGGATGCACGCCTTACCTCGATGTTAATTCAGTTTTTCCTTTTAATTGGCGTGATAGCGCTGCGCTCGGCCATCGAAAGCCCCGATGCCGCGGCTAAGGCCTGCGCATTGCTCGCTATCGTTGGTGCCATCAATGTGCCGATTATCAAGTACTCGGTTGAGTGGTGGAATACGCTACATCAACCCGCCAGCGACTTCTCCATGGATGAGAACAGCGCATTTGGGCCCGAAATTTGGGTGCCCTTGGTCATAATGTTCTTTGCGGTGTACCTCTTCTTCGTAATTAGCTTAATTCTGTCGACTCGCAACGAGATTTTGCAACGCGAGCGGCGTTCGCAATGGGTTGTCGATATCGTCGCGAAAGAGCAGGTTTAAAGGGGTAAGATGTTCGAACAAATTCAGTTTAATAGCGTCGCCGAATTTTTCCAGATGGGAAAATATACCTTCCATGTCTGGGCTGTGTATGGGCTATTTAGCATTTTCATCCTAGTGAACCTGTTTTTGCCGCGGGTTCAGCGCCGACAATTCATCCGCGAACAACGCAATAAGGCTTTGCGTGACGCACAGTTGGCGAAAAATACGGCAGGGCAGCAGGAGCGCGAGAGCGCTGAGGGGGAATCGTCATGAAACCGCATCGTCGAAAGAAGCTTACGATCATCGCGTTTATTGCTACGGGTTTGGGTGTCGCGATCGGTCTGTCTTTATATGCATTGAGCAACGCCATCGACTTGTTTTTTACACCATCACAGATCGCGGCGGGTGAAGTGAATAACGGCCAACGCATTCGAATTGGTGGCATGGTGAAAGAGGGCTCGGTATCTAAGAGCCAAGAATCTCTACATGTCGAGTTTATCGCAACCGATTATACCCACGACTTGCTAGTTCGCTATGACGGGATTTTACCGGACCTGTTTCGTGAGGGGCAGGGAGTTGTAGCCGAGGGCATGGTAGCCAATGGCGTTTTTGAAGCGAGCCGCGTGCTAGCGAAACACGATGAGAACTATATGTCCGTTGAAGTGAAGGCAGCACTAGATGCTGCAGAGCGTGAGCGCAGTCTGCCCTCGATGGCGACCGAAGGAGGTCCAAGTGGTACCTGAACTAGGTCATTTTTCACTCATACTCGCCTTCTGCTTGTCCGTAGTACTAGGCACCATTCCTCTAATCGGCGCCACTACGGGAAATCGTCTGTGGATCGGTCTGGCGCGACCCTTAGCAACCGGCGTATTCGTATTTCTTAGCCTGTGTTTGTTGGTGTTGGGCTATAGTTTCGTGACCGATGATTTCTCTGTCATGTTCGTGGCGCAGCACTCCAATAGCTTGCTGCCTCTACAATATAAGATTACTGCAGTATGGGGAGGTCATGAGGGCTCGTTCCTCTTCTGGACCTGGATGCTCTCCGGCTGGATGTTGGCGGTGTGTATCTTCAGTAAGGCAATGCCTGATGACTTTGTGGCCCGTGTGCTTAGCATCATGGGCCTGATTGGAGCTGGCTATACAATGTTCATGATCGCGACCTCGAATCCCTTCGATCGCGTATTGCCTATGTCGCCAGCCGATGGAGCCGACTTGAACTCGGCCCTGCAGGACTTTGGATTTATTATCCATCCGCCCTCGCTGTATATGGGCTATGTGGGTTTCTCCGTGGTATTCGCCTTCGCCATTGCGGCCCTCATAAGTGGGCGTCTCGATTCGGCATGGGCGCGCTGGTCACGGCCTTGGGCGAATGCAGCGTGGGCGATTCTCACGATCGGTATCGCTCTGGGTTCGTGGTGGGCCTACTACGAACTAGGCTGGGGCGGCTGGTGGGCTTGGGACCCGGTCGAAAACCCTCCAATGATTAACTGGCTGATCGGCACCGCTTTGATTCACTCATTGGCGGTAACTGAGAAGCGCGGAGTGTTTAAGAGCTGGACAGTACTGCTGTCGATCATGGCCTTCGCCGCAAGCTTGCTGGGCACATTTATTACGCGCTCCGGTCTGTTGACCTCGGTACACGCGTTCGCCAGTGATCCAACCCGTGGCGTTTATATCCTCGGCTTCCTTGGTTTTGTGATTGGGGGCTCGCTGCTACTGTTCGCATTCCGTGCGCCATTGATGAAGAGCGAGTTTGGCTTTGCGGCGGTCTCTCGCGAAGTGTTCCTGCTCATCAATAATATTATTCTGGTGGTTGCCAGTGCGGCTATTCTCTTGGGTACGCTCTATCCGATGGTGTATCAGGCTGTCTCCGGTGGTGAGTTAATCTCCGTTGGCCCCCCTTACTTCAATATTATCTTCGTACCCCTGATGTCGGTGCTGGTGATCTTCCTAGGGCTCGGTTCCGTGAGTCGCTGGAAGAAGACTTCCTTAGACTATCTCAAGAAGCAGCTGCTGATAGTGGCTGTTGCGGCGCTAGTGCTGGGTCTTGTCCTGCCATTGGCCTTAACCTTGGAATTCTCATTCGGTGCCACATTTGCGACAGCGCTCGGTCTGTGGGTTGTGCTCGGTATCTTGCAAGATATCCGTTTGAAATCGGCCAATAAACCAAGCCTTCTCGCAGGTATGAAGTCCTTAGCGGTGAGTTACTACGGCATGCAGATCGCGCATTTCGGATTCGCGGTGATCTTATTGGGGGCAGGTCTCACGAGTATCTATAGCATAGAGAAGAGCGTATTGCTGAGTCCAGGACAGACGGTAGAGTTGGGTCAGTATGAGTTCTTGTTCGAAGGGACAGAGCATCTTTCCGGTCCTAATTTTGAGGCAGAGCGTGCCACGTTCCAAGTGCTACGCGACGGGGCTTTTGTCCGTGAACTGCATCCTGAAAAACGCGTGTATACGGCGAGCCGTACGCCCTCGACAGAGATGGCGATTGATGCGGGCTTCACACGCGACCTCTTTATTACTCTCGGTGAGGAGCGCGATTCCGGGGCATGGTCTATGTCTTTGTACATCAAGCCATTCGTGCGCTGGGTTTGGTTAGGCGCGATCCTCATGGCGATGGGAGCGATTGTTGCGGTGACAGATAAACGCTATCGCCGCCTGAAGACCAAGACCTTAGAGAAAGAGGTTGCAGGTGCTAAAGCTATGCAACCGGTTTCTTCTTAACTGAAAGTGAAGGATTGTATATGCCTAGATTAAAGCTATTTATTCCGGTAATTGTATTCCTCGCACTCGCGGTGATGCTGTGGCGCGGTCTGTACCTAGATCCGCGCACGCTGCCATCTGTGTTGATCGATAAGCCCCTGCCAGAGTTCTCTTTGCAGACGGTAGAGTTGGGCGACACTTTGGTGGGCAAAGCGGATTTGCCCGACGAGCCGTTTCTGTTGAATATTTGGGGCAGCTATTGCCTACCTTGTCTGCAAGAGAATCCTATTCTTATGGCGGCAGCCGAAGAAGATCTCGTACCGATTGTGGGTGTGAACTATAAGGACAAATTGAACCTCGCGCAGCTATGGCTAGAGGACAATGGCAGTCCATTCGAATTCAGCATCTTGGATGAGAGCGGTCGCCTTGGTATCGATCTTGGCGTTTATGGGGCACCGGAAACCTTTGTCGTCGACGGCAATGGGGTTATCCGCTACAAGCACATCGGTGTCATTGATTACGAAACTTGGGAAGATGAGATTATGCCTGCCATAGCGGCGGTGAAGGCGGAATCGAACAAGTGATGATCAAAGCATTATTCGGCGTGCGCGCCGCAGCGTTGTCCCTCTTTATTCTAATGTCTTTGACTCTAGGTTTGCAGGCAGTTTCGATGAGTGCTCACGCCGCCGTCGATACTTTCGAGTTTGCCACCGAAGAGCAGCAGCAACGCTTTCGCCGGATGTCTGATGAGTTTCGCTGCCCTATGTGTCAGAACACCAGCCTTACCGGCTCCAACGGTGGTGTGGCCGAGGATTTACGCCGCGAAATATATCTGATGATTTCCGATGGCAAGACAGACCAAGAGATCGAACAGTTCATGTATGAGCGCTATGGCGACTTCGTGTTCTATAAGCCTCGGCTGCAGTTAACCACAATATTACTATGGTTCGGCCCGTTGTTATTCTTCCTCGTTGGAGGGTGGTTGATTCTCGGAATTGTGCGCCGTGCCAAGCCGCAGGAGAAAGCACCGGTCGTTTTAAATAAAGATGAGCAAGAACGCCTGCGCGATCTGCTCGACACAGTGAAGGATCGCGACTGAGTTAAGGCTCGGTCTGTCCCGCACGTCATTATCATTTTGAGTATCCCGGTTCAGGCGTATCGCGCACCGACCGGCGAGTTCAGGGGGTCTTTTGTTCTGGTACTTCGCTGCAGCGCTGCTGATTTTAGCGGCATTATTTATTCTAATCCCACTCTGGAAGTTTAGTCAGAGTGGTGACTCATCCCGCGCTCGCCGAGAGCGTACCAACCTGCTGATCTTCAAAGAGCGTATCGCGGAGCTCGAGGCCGACTTGGCTGCGGGTAACCTAGAGCAGGAAAATTTCGACGCACTACAGCATGAGTTGGAGCGCAGCCTATTGAGTGATGTTGACTCTCAGTCCGCGACCAGTGCGGAGTCGGTGCAACAAGACGGAAATTGGCGCAGCGCATCACGACTAGTGCCTTTAGTTCTGCTGCTGATCATAGTGCCGATGAGTATTTACCTGTATCGCACATGGGGCTACCAGGATGAGTTGGCGCTGGCGCAGTTGTATGAGCGGACACGGGATAGTGTTGACGATCCCCAAGAGGCGCGAGACCTCGTGTTCGCCCTTGGCGAGATTATCGAAACTGATCGCGAGAATGGTTGGGCCTGGTATTTTATGGCTCAGAATCTCGTCAATCTAGCGCAGTTTCCAGAGGCCGCTATGGCGCTGGAGCGAGCTGGAGATTATATCGAGGAACCTCAAGACCGTGTGGTTGTGTTGAGCCAATACGCATTCCTCGAATATATGTTGGCGGAGCAGCAGCTGACGGAGAAAGTGCAGCAGATTATCGATCAGACCCAGAGGCTAGACCCGAATCAGCTATTGATTCTGCAGATACTGGGTATGGACGCCGAGCAGCGCGCGGACTACCAGTCGGCTATTACCTATTGGCGCAGAATGTTGCAGCTGACACCTCCCGGTCAAGAGGCGCAGTTACTGCAAGGCATGATAGCGAATGCGCAACAGCAAATGGCTGCGACAGATGGCCAAGACGCAGTCGATGGTCCTCGTATCGACGTAGAAGTCTCGATCGCACCGGGCTTGGATTTAGATCCGAATACACGCGTGTTCGTCTCGGCACTCGAGTTAAATGGTCGTGGGCAACCACTGGCAGCCGAGGTGCTAACGGTTGGCGACCTTCCTACTACCGTCTCGCTCGACAATAGTGATGCGGTAGGGCCCTTTAATATTTCTTCGGCAGAAATGATCTATATTGTGGCTACTGCCTCCTCTAGTGGGAGTGCAAACGTGCAAGCCGGCGATTACCAGAATCGGACCGAAGGCTTCGCCCATTCAAATCAGAATGCGATCATCCGCTTAGAGATTAGCGACGTAGTGCCCTAGGTGGCACGCAATTGGATATGCTCGATCGGAACAAGAGGGTCGGAACAGGACGGCGAGAACGATAGAAAAGAACAGTGCTTCACAAACGAGAACTCAACGATCCTGCGTAGCCAAGTAGGTGTGCGGGGTCGAATCAGTACAGAATAACAGCAAGAAAGGGGGCTGATATGTTTGGAATCATGATGGATAAGCAGTTGAATATTGCGGATATCCTCGAGTACGCGGCGGTTTACAACACCGATGCGGAGATCGTCACCAATACCGTCGAGGGCGGTTACCACCGTTATGGCTATGACGATGCCTTGCTGCGCAGCAAGCAACTAGCCAACGCTCTTCAGAAGCTTGGGGTAAAGCAGGGCGACCGTGTGGCCACCCTCGCTTGGAATACCTACCGTCATTTCGAACTCTACTATGCTATTTCTGGCATGGGAGCAGTCACCCATACCATTAATCCTCGGCTATTCGCCGAACAGATTATCTACATCATCAATCACGCCGAGAATGAGTTCGTGTTTGTCGACCTGACCTTCGTGCCCCTGTTAGAGGCCGTGCAGTCGCAGATTGGCGGAGTGAAGGGTTTCATAGTGATGACCGATGCCGCGCATATGCCAGAGTCATCACTACCCAATCTCATGTGTTATGAGGACTTACTGAGCGAGCAGAGTAGCGAGTTCGAATGGCCGCAGTTTGATGAGAATCTAGCCGCGGGTCTTTGTTATACCTCAGGTACCACGGGCAACCCGAAAGGGGTGATGTACTCTCACCGCTCGACCGTATTACATGCCATGTCCTCGTGCCGTTCGTCGGCCTTGAATCTAGGTCCGATGTCGCGGGTATTGCCAGTGGTTCCCATGTTCCATGTGTGTGCCTGGGGTATTCCCTATGCAGCGCCGATTGCGGGCTCGAGCATCCTGTTTCCGGGAGGCGGCATGGACGGAGCATCATTGTATGGTTTGATCGATGGTGAGAAGGCTACTGCATTGTTGGGTGTGCCTACTGTGTGGCTAGGCCTTCTCAATTACATCGAGTCGGTAAAAGGCCATCTAGATACTGTGGAGAGCGTCGTCATCGGCGGCTCGGCAGCACCGCGCTCCATGATGGAGAAGTTCACTGAGGTCTATGATGTGTTCCCGATTCACGCTTGGGGCATGACCGAGATGAGCCCGATGGGCAGCTTGTGCGCAATGACGCCGTTTTTAAAGAAGGCTGACAAGGAGGCGCGTATGCGCATCCAGTCAAAACAGGGCCGCGCGGTGTTCGGTGTCGAGATGCGCATTGTCGATGATAATGACGAGCCGCTGCCGCACGATGGCAAAACCTTCGGTAAGCTCATGGTGAAAGGCCCGTGGGTGGCCAGTGGTTACTATAAGAATGATGATCGCAGCGCATTCAGAGGCGGCTGGTTCGACACTGGCGATGTATCCACCATCGACTCGATGGGTTATATGCAAATCGTGGATCGTAGCAAAGACGTCATCAAGTCGGGCGGGGAATGGATTAGCTCTATCGAGCTTGAGAATTTCGCGGTCGGCCACGAAGGGGTAGTCGAGGCCTGTGTAGTGGGTATTGCACATCCGAAGTGGGACGAGCGGCCACTGCTGTTGATCGTACGTAAGGAAGGGTCTTCCTGCACTAAAGAGGATATAATTGCTTATCTGGCTGACAAAGTGGCGAAGTGGTGGCTTCCAGACGATGTTGTGTTTGTCGAATCCCTTCCCCATACTGCCACTGGTAAGCTGCTTAAAACCGAAGTACGCGCTAAATTCGAGAACCACTACCAAACGCAATAATGCTCATCGCGAGCCGGGTCGCTAATGACACACACAGAAACCTTTCCAGATGCCCTTATCGACGACTTCGGTCGGCGAGTGGATTATATTCGGCTATCGGTCACGGATCGTTGCGATTTTCGCTGTGTGTATTGCATGACAGAGGATATGACCTTCCTGCCGCGTGACCAGGTGTTGTCGTTGGAAGAGATCTATCTAGTGGCGCAGGCATTCACTGAGCTTGGTGTCAATAAGATCCGCCTTACTGGCGGTGAGCCATTGGTGCGCAATAACGTGATGTCACTAATCGAGCGCCTTGGGAAACTGAAGGGCTTGAAGGAGCTGCTGCTTACGACCAATGGATCGCAATTGGATAAGTTTGCGGCGCCCTTGCATGCCGCTGGTGTCAACCGCATCAACATCAGCATCGATAGCCTCGATGCCGAGCGTTTTCATCGGATCTCGCGCGTTGGTAAGCTGGACAAAGTACTTGCGGGTATAGATGCCGCGCGGGCACAGGGCTTCGAGCGGCTTCGTCTGAACGCCGTCATCATGAAGGGCTATAACGACGATGAGGTCTTGGCGCTCACTGAGTATGCGCTAGATCGAGATGTGGACATCGCCTTCATCGAAGAGATGCCGCTGGGCAATGCGTCAGATCATGATAGAGAGAGCACAGTCTGCAGTAACGACTGGGTGCGCGAGGTAATCGCCGGGCGCTATGAGCTTATCTCCAGTGCAGAGACCACCGCTGGTCCTTCACGTTACTATCAGGTTGCGGGCAAGCGCAGCCGTATCGGCTTCATCTCACCGGTTAGTCATAATTTCTGTGCCGATTGTAATCGTGTGCGAGTAACCGTAGAGGGACGTCTTCTGTTATGCCTTGGTAACGAGCACTCGGTGGACCTTCGAGCCGTAATGCGTGACAGTGGCGGCGACATCGTTGCCCTGAAAAAGGCGATCGTGGCTTCGATGTCATTGAAGCCCGAGCGTCATTACTTCTATGATAAAGAACATGAACAGCCAGTCCGCCTCATGAATATGACTGGCGGCTGATCTCCGCTACAATTCCCATTATTTGCTAGGCAGTAGCACTCGGTTCAAATGGGTGCTGCGGCTCATCCCCTTGTGTACTCAAAGAGAGAATAATGTCTAATTCACACGCCGAAAAACACGCCAACTTCACCCCTTTGCGCATCGCCATCGTGACTGTCTCCGATACACGGACTGAGGAGACCGATAAGTCCGGGGCTTACCTCGTGGACGCCGTTACCACCGCCGGTCACAGCTTGGTAGAGAAACGAATCGTCAAAGACGATACCTATAAGTTGCGGGCAGTGGTCGCTACTCATGTTGCCGACGACGCGGTACAGGTAGTGTTGCTTACCGGTGGTACCGGATTTACTTTCCGAGACAATACCGTTACTGCCGTAACACCGTTGTTGGATATGCACATTGAGGGATTCGGGGAGTTGTTTCGGGCCTTGTCCCATGCGGAGATCGGTTGTTCGACGATTCAGTCCCGAGCGTTTGCAGGTCTGGCCAACGGCACTATCGTGTTCTGCATGCCCGGTTCACCCGGTGCCTGTAAGACAGCGTGGGAGGGCATAGTGGCGCAGCAATTGGATAGCAGGCATAAGCCATGTAATTTTGTGGACAAGCTAAAGAAAGTTTAACTATTTGAAAAATAAGGGATTGATCTTAGCGGAGGTGGTGCGGATCGGTCAAAAACAAAAACCCGTCGTAAAAGTAAGACTAGGTAGTCACACTTGTACGGCGGGTTTAGTTATTACGGGATAGCTGTTCTGGTTTAATAGCATATGCGTTTCCCTGGTCGAAAAATGGGGTAAACCCCGTAGGACGACCTGAATTACGCAGTCGCAATCATCGTCAGTACTGGAACTGCAACGGCTGCTGCAACTACTGCGACGGAAACTAGGACTGCACGTGCATTGATGAATACTTCGCTCATTTCTTAACTCCTTGTAAGGTTTTAGGTTAGTGTTACCGCTCTCTATCTCAGCAACGGGGCGTATGGTAACACATTTGTGCGAATAGGTAACAAATATTTTTAGTGTGTTTTAACGTAACAAGTGTGCTATTCGTCTCACATTTAGGCGATAACATTAAAAAAAGGCGGTTTTATGGATGTTGAGCAGGGCGAGCAAGACTCAGCAACTGTGCTGAGTGGACAAGTAGTAGCAGTGCCCGAGACTAGGCAGCTAGATATTCTGGTGGAGCTTCTGTCGAATCGCGGCGCCACCGTGCGCCGCGTGCCACTGGTCTCTATACTCGATGCGCCCGACGCGCAGCCGATCGAGGCATGGTTGCGCAACTTTATCGCGAGTCCACCAGACTATTTGATCGTACTGACAGGGGAGGGCTTGCGGCGGCTGTTAGGCTTCGCGCGCAGAGCAGGCTGTGAGGCGGCGTTTGTCGATGCACTGACTAAGGTGTGCAAGATCTGCCGGGGTCCCAAGCCAGGGCGTGCGCTCAAAGAGATTGGGCTAAAACCCGATATGTTGGGAAAGGCTCCGACCACGCCAGGCATTATCGAGGCGCTGGAAGAGTTAGCCTTAGAAGGCAAGCGCGTCGCGGTACAGCTCTACGGAGAGGAGCCAAACTTGCTCTTGATGAACTATTTGCAGGGGCGTGCAGCTATTGCGACACCAGTTGCACCCTATATCTACGCGCCACGGGCCGATGAGGACAAGGTGCTTGAGCTGATAGAAGCGCTGGTTGGTGGAGAGATCACGATGATGACCTTTACTAGTCAGCCGCAGTACACGCGACTTGTAGATGTGGCGAAGCGCCACGATAAGCTTGCCCAGTTGCACGAAGGCTTGTCGCGAGTCCATGTGGCCGCCATAGGTCCTGTCGTTGCTGAACAGCTGCGCGAGGCTGGTGTCGAGATTGCGGTTATGCCGGAATCGCTGTTTTTTATGAAACCCATGGTGACCGAATTGGTAAAACTCGTGCGCCGCAGTAATCCCTAAGATAAGCCTGGGAGTGTTAAGCACTACCGAGGAAGGATAAGACTTATGCGAATCATGACCTTAAATTGTAATGGCATCCGCGCCGCCGCGAAAAAGGGCTTCTTCGACTGGCTCAAGACCTGTGATGTGGACGTGGTATGCCTGCAAGAGACTAAGGCGCAGATTGATCAGCTGGGCGACGAGATGTTTTCCCCCGCTGGTTTCCATTGTTATTATTTCGACGCTGTGAAAAAAGGTTATTCAGGCACTGCGCTGTATAGTCGGAAAAAGCCGGATCGCGTGAGTAAAGGACTGGGTTTTTCATTAGCCGACGAGGAAGGGCGCTATATTCAGGCGGACTTCGGCAATCTTAGTGTGGCCTCGCTCTACCTGCCCTCTGGCTCCAGTGGGGAAGAGAGGCAGCAGCGCAAGTTCGCGTTTATGGAAGCGTTCATGGCGCATATGAAAGGGCTACGCGAAGATGGGCGCGACTACATAGTTTGCGGCGATTGGAATATTTGCCATAAAGAGATCGACTTAAAAAATTGGAAGTCGAACCAGAAGAACTCGGGATTCTTGCCAGAGGAGCGTAGTTGGCTCGATACCCTCTACGACGAGGTAGGTTTCGTAGATGGTTTTCGTCTCGTTAATAAAGAGGCTGAACAATACAGTTGGTGGTCGGCACGCGGGCAGGCACGGGCGAAGAATGTAGGTTGGCGTCTAGACTATCATGTGATCACGCCCGCCTTAGCAGAAAAAGTTGAAGCGGCGGAAATCTATACGGAGCAACCGTTCTCGGATCATGCGCCAGTAATATTGCAATATGGGATGAAATTATGAAGGTTTTGAATCGGTTTGTGTCGCGCGTTGCGCTTCTACTAATGACGACATCGTTCGCTCTACAGGGGGCGAGTGCGCAAGAATTGAAGGCGTCTATTGTCACTGATAAAGGGGTAATCGAGATCGAGCTGAGCGAGCGAGCTGCTCCAACGTCTGTGGCAAACTTCGTGAACTTGGCCGAGCGTGGTTTCTACGATGGGCTTAACTTTCATAGAGTGGAGCGCAACTTCGTCATTCAGGGCGGTGACCCTCGAGGTGACGGCTCCGGCGGGCCGGGCTATCAGTTTACAGGCGAGATGTTGCTCAAGCACACACGCCCAGGCACCTTGTCTATGGCCAATAGTGGCTTAGGTACCGATGGCAGCCAGTTTTTCCTCACCCTAGTGCCGACTCCTCATTTGGACGGCAAGCATTCGGTGTTTGGACGCATTAGCAGTGGTCTAGAGACTGTCTATAAGATCAGCAAGGGAGATGTGATTCGCAGCATTACAATCACTGGTGATACTACTGCGCTCAAGGCACGCAAGAAGGCAGACCTAGATAAATGGAATGCCATTCTCGATGAAGGCTTTCCCGATCTGCGTCCCGTTGTGCCCTAGCGTTTTGGTTTAGGGTAAGACTTTCTTGAAGGGCTTTACAGTGACTTTGCTGTAGACGCCCGCTGCCACGTAGGGGTCGGCATCAGCCCAAGTGCGCGCGGCCTCTAATGATTCAAACTCCGCAATAATTAAACTGCCAGTGAAGCCAGCCTCGCCCGGGTCCTCTGAATCTATAGCGGGGTGAGGGCCGGCGATTACGATGCGGTTGGCGGCGAGCATGTCCTGTAGCCTGGCGAGATGGGCAGGTCTGGCCTGCATGCGCAAAGGCAGGCTGTTGGGAACGTCTTCGGAGATAATGGCGTAGAGCATGGGGTTTGTCCTCTCGTAAGCTTTACTAATAACAGGTCGTAATCATAATCGATTTGTCTTTAGCAGTCTGTTATTGTTCGCCCGCGAGCCACCCTGAAGACTTTGGCAAGCGTCTGTAACTTGTTAGGAATTATTGAAATATCATGGCGCAAACACTCGAGATCCACGCAGTTAATCCGGAGCCACGACTCATCAAGCAGGCGGCTAAAGTGTTGCTTGATGGCGGGGTTATTGTCTACCCAACAGATTCGACTTATGCCCTAGGCTGTCATATCGGGGATAAGGGGGCATTGGAGCGTATCCGGCGCATTCGTCAGCTTGACGACAAGCACAATTTCACGCTGGTGTGCGCAGACTTATCGGCAATCGCGACCTATGCGAAAGTGCCCAATAGCGCATACCGTTTGCTAAAAGCCTACACGCCAGGGCCGTACACATTCATCCTCTCCGCAACGCCTGAGGTGCCGCGCCGTCTAATGCACCCAAAGCGCAAAACCATAGGCCTGCGAGTGCCGGACAGCGTAGTGGCGCAAGCACTAATAGCAGAGCTGGGCGAGCCGATTATGAGCACGAGCTTGATTCTGCCAGGCGATGATCTACCGCTTTCAGAGATCTACGACATCGAGGATCGAGTAGGCAACCTAGTGGACCTAATCATAGAGAGCGGCTCCTGCGGCATAGAAGCCACCACGGTGATCGACCTAATGGACGGCAGCGCGCAAGTAGTCCGCGTAGGCAAGGGCGACCCAAGCCCGTTCGAGTAAGTTCTAATATTCTTCTTATCTCAATCACTCCGATATGCGAGCCACGAGGGGGGAGAGGGATTGCTGGAACCGCCAAAAAGCGTACATCCATGTACAGGCTTGGCGAGCGCCATCCCTGGCGACTCGACATTCCTGCACTCCCTCTCCCCCTCGTGTCTCTTGATTCGCAGTAAATCGTCGATCTGTGGCTTTGTTCGTTGGGGAAGAATTGAACCCAGTGCCGCATGGGGCTTGCCCGCGAATAGGGTGCGATTTACGCAGATCTGCGGAAGATTCAGGCCATCGCCTGCAGGGCAGGCTCCTACAGTCAGAGCCCTGTTTAGTTCGTGAGATATCCGCTGTCTGTATGAATTTGCTCGCAAGCGAATTGCAGCGATAGATGTAAATCTACTAAAGATCCAGGCCTTCGCACGATGTCAGCGCTGGATGTCGGGTGTAGGGGTTCAGGAATGTCGGGCGCCAGGACGGCGCACGTCAAGCCTGCACATGGATGTACGTTTTTTGGCGGTTCCAGAACACCTATACCCGGCAGCCAGCGCGAACTACGGAGTACCGACTAAAGACTCCCAGAGCCCAGCCAACGCGACCTAAGGAGTACAAACCTAATCACACCCAGAACCCTCCCGGCGCGAACTACGGAGCACGAACTAAAGACCTCCAGCTCCAGCTAGCGCAAACTACAGAGTACTAGGCCGCAACGTCATGCGAGCGACCAAAAATAATCGTATTCGACTAGGCCATCTGCGATAATGCCGTTTTTGAAAAATCAGCAATTTTGGAAGGGGTATTGGTTTGTCTAGCACCACTATGAGACAGCGCGTTTTATCCGGAATGCGCCCTACGGGCAAGCTCCATTTAGGGCACTTACACGGAGTTCTCAAGAACTGGGTCACTCTGCAGCACCAATACGACTGCTTCTTCTTTGTCGCCGACTGGCACGCACTGACGACCCACTACGACGACCCCAGCATGCTCGAGGCCAGTGTCTTCGATATGGTCATCGACTGGCTCGCCGTTGGTGTCGACCCCCAACACTGTTCTATGTTTATTCAGTCTAAGGTTCCCGAACATGCCGAGCTCCATCTGTTGCTCTCTATGATCACCCCCTTAGGCTGGTTAGAGCGTGTGCCAAGCTATAAAGATCAGCAAGAAAAACTTAAGGACAAAGATCTCGAGACCTATGGTTTCCTTGGTTACCCATTGCTGCAGAGCGCCGATATCCTTATCTATAAGGCCGGCTCTGTGCCGGTTGGCGCCGATCAGGTTGCCCATGTCGAACTAACTCGCGAGGTTGCCCGCCGTTTTAACCATATGTTCGGCCGTGAGCCCGATTTCGCCGAGCGCGCTCAGGCTGTTATCAAGAAGATGAGCAAGCAAGCAGGGCGCGACTACAAGGCATTTTGCACCGCCTATCAAGAACAAGGTCAGCAAGAGGCCCTGTTGTCTGGTCGCGAGCTTCTGGCCGCGCAGCAGAATCTTTCGCTCAGCGATAAGGAGCGCCTGCAGGGCTATCTCGAGGGGGGTGGTAAGACTATTTTGGTGGAGCCACAGTCCTTGTTGACGCCGGCGGCCAAGATGCCGGGGCTGGACGGACAGAAGATGTCCAAGTCCTATAACAACACGATCGCTCTACGTGAGCCCATCGATCAAGTAAATAAGAAGATCTCGACGATGCCAACGGACCCAGCGCGAGTGCGCAGGACTGATCCGGGTACGCCCGAGAAGTGCCCCGTGTGGCAGCTTCATGAAGTGTATTCGGATTCCGCCACCAAAGAGTGGGTGCAGCAAGGCTGTCGCAGCGCGGGGATTGGATGCTTGGAGTGCAAGCGGCCGGTGATCGATGCCGTAATTGCCGAGCTTGAGCCTATCCAAATACGCGCTAGCGAGTATGAAAAGAATCCCGATGCGGTGAAGGCTGTGTTGGACAAGGGTAGGGCAGCGGCGCGTGAAACTGCCGGCCAAACCATGCAAGATGTTCGTCAGGCCATGGGCCTGAACTACAGGTAAGTCCAAACCAATGCAAGATGATCAGCATACAGAGCCTAGTTCGCCAGAAGCAGAGGATGCCATAGTCGCACCCGCTGCAAGCTCGGCTGAGCGTCGTCTCGGGAAGATGCGCGACGAGAATCGCATTGCTGCTGAATCCGATACAGCGCAGCAGGAAATGCCCTTCGCCTATATTGATGGCAAAGCCTACACAGCATTACCCTTAGATCTCTATATTCCACCGGACGCATTGGAGGTCTTCCTAGAGGCTTTCGAGGGGCCCTTGGATCTATTGCTGTATCTGATTAAGCGTCAGAATATCGATATTCTCGATATAAATGTTGCGGATATCACCGATCAGTATATGGCCTACGTCGACCTGATGGAGGCTAGTCAGTTCGAGTTGGCGGCCGAGTATCTGGTGATGGCGGCGATGCTCGCCGAGATCAAGTCGCGCATGTTGCTGCCACGCAGCAGCGCCGATGAAGATGACGAGGAAGATCCTCGTGCGCAATTGATCAGGCGTCTGCAAGAGTACGAGCGTTACAAGCAGGCAGCCGAGGATCTGGACGAGATTCCACGCCTCGAGCGCGACGTGTTCACTGCCGATGCGCAGACGCCTCTCATGGAGCGAAACGCACCGGAGCCCGATGTCGATCTGAAAGACATTCTAATTTCTTTGGCCATGGTGCTTCGCCGCGCCGATATGTTCGAGCGTCACCACGTGCAGCGCGAGACGCTGTCAACGCGAGAGAAGATGTCAGAGATTCTAGTCCGACTCTCCAGTCATCACTTTGTTCCTCTGGTGTCTTTGCTGATGCGGGAAGAGGGGCGTCTTGGCGTCGTCGTGACCGTTTTGGCGGTCATGGAATTACTTAAGGACTCCTTGATAGAAATTGTCCAGACCGAAGATTTTGGTCCCATCCATTTGAAGGCAAGAACTGAATGAGCGAGAACAACAACACACTCAAACAGATTATCGAAGGTTTATTGCTCGCCGCGGGCAAACCCTTGTCGATATCGGCAATCGCAGAAGTATTCCTCGAAGATCAGCGCCCCAGTGATGAAGAATTTCGCGAGGCGCTAGCGCAGATAGCGCTCGACTGTGAGGGGCGTGGTTTTGAGCTGAAAGAGGTCGCCTCTGGGTTTCGTTTTCAAGTGCGCCAAGAACTTAGCGAATGGATCTCCCGGCTCTGGGAGGAGAAGCCGCAGCGTTATACGCGCGCCATGCTCGAGACGCTTGCACTTATTGCCTATCGTCAGCCGATAACGCGTGGCGATATCGAAGAGATACGTGGCGTCAGTGTAAGTTCTACCATAGTGCGTACGCTTCTAGATCGTGAGTGGGTGCGGGTTGTGGGTCATCGTGATGTGCCAGGTCGGCCAGCGATGTTCGCGACCACACGACAATTCCTAGACTACTTCAATCTTAAGAGCCTACAAGACTTGCCGCCACTTTCTGAGATTCGCGACTTAGATAAACTCAATCCAGAGCTCGCCTTGGAAGACGATGATCTTGCGAGTATGCGAGTCTTGGACTTGCCTAGCGAGGTGGAAGAGCGCGACGACGATGATGAAGATATTGGTGAACGCGACGAGCAAGACGAGCAGGACTTGATCGATGAAAACGAAGCCATCGCCCTAGCTAAGCGTCCACTTGACGAGATACTAGGTGTGGGTCAATTCAACAAGCAAGTCGATGAAGAGAGCGGTCCTGAAGAAGAGCGCGACGAGGACAGCGAAGAAAAAGAGTAAAACGGGCGAGCCGATATACGGCTCCCAATTCATGTCGAGAGACAGCAGAGGCAATGATGGACGAGAAACTTCAGAAAGTATTAGCACGGGCAGGCTTTGGGTCGCGCCGCGAATTAGAAGAGTGGATCAAGCAGGGGCGCGTTAAGATCAATGGCGAGGTTGCCACTATTGGCGATCGCGTGCATAAGTCCGATGCAATACTGGTCGATGGCAAGAAAGTGAACCCGAATAGCGCAGTGGCAGAGATGCAACGCGTGCTGCTTTACAACAAGCCCGAAGACGAGATTTGTTCCCGCAAAGACCCCGAGGGTCGTCGCACAGTGTTCGACAAACTTCCTAAGATCACTCACGGCCGTTGGGTCGCGATTGGTCGACTGGATATCAACACCAGTGGACTTTTGTTGTTTACCACAGATGGTGAGTTAGCAAACCGCCTGATGCATCCCTCTTCCAACATCGACCGCGAATACGCAGTGCGTGTGATGGGCGATATTAGTGATGAAGTGATTAAAAATCTGATGAAGGGTGTGATGATTGATGATCATCTGTGCCGTTTCACTGACGTGCAATTCTTTGCAGGAGAAGGCGCGAATCGCTGGTACCACGTAGTGTTGATGGAGGGGCGTAACCGTGAAGTGCGCCAGCTATGGGAGTCGCAAGGCATCCGTGTAAGCCGTCTGAAACGCGTACGCTACGGCCCGATTTTCATTCCTAGTAAAGTAAAACGGGGCGAGTTCTATGAACTGCCCCGTGATGAGATGGGCCTTCTTTATAAGGCCGTTAACTTACCGCTCAACGCGCGTCCTCGTAAGGTTGCGCCGACGCGTCGTTAACTGTGGATTATATTGCCGCCGCGCTTCTTGGCATTGTTCAATGCCTTGCTAGCGCGGTCGATCAAACTCGAACTCGAGTCCGTGCCCGTTAACGCCGCCATACCTACACTCAGCGTTAACTTCTGTACTTCATGATTGTCTTCCACTAGCACTAGATCGTGTGCGCTTTCAGAAATTCGTTTCGCCATGACGTGAGCGCCAGCGCGATCCGTGTTGCTCAGAACCGCCATAAATGTTCCGGATTCGCAGCGGTACACGCAATCAGTTGTGCGGGACAACTTTACGATGCGTTGGGCTAGGTCGGTCACGGCAAGCTTGGACTGCTTTATTAGTGCTTTGCTTGCTGTTTTGCCTAGGCTATCCACCTCGATCATAAGAACGGATAGTGCTTGATTATGGCGTTTCGCCAAATCTATCTCCCGCTCTAGGTCGCCCATCATATGCACCTTGTTGCCGATGCCTGTTACCGGGTCGGCAAAAGCCGCTTTGGTGGCAGCATTAAAGCGCAATGCATTTCGCAAAGGATGAATGAGGGGGGAGAGCAGGGTTTCTAGAATGCTCAGTTCTTTTTCCGTAAATTTCTTACCACGCTTGAAAATAACCTCGCCGAGATTGTCTTCGTTCGTTATTAAACGATAGCCGCAGCTGTGTGTGGCTTGTTTGGCGATTGTAGCGGTAACATCGGCGTCTTCGTTTATATAGTGAATGCCGTCTAGGCGCACCACTGTGCTAACTCTCTCGAGGAAAATGCCTAGTAATACATTCAGATCGAGTGATGTCTGCAGCACTTCGGTGAGTTGCATTTTTAGATCATGCTTGTCACCAACGAACGCTTCGGTATGCAATATCTGCTTCGATTTGTCTGCATTAGCCTCAGACTGCATCTTTGCATGTACGGAGACGACCATGTTTTACCCCTTTATAGCGTCGCTATTGTTAGTTCGTTTCTTCAGAGCCCGATGACCTTATTGCCACCTTCACTCTTGATTAGGTATAGAGCCTTGTCGGCGCGCGTAAACATTGTCTCCGCGTTATCTTGTTCTACGAATGCTGTTACGCCGATGCTCACAGTGCTGTGAATTACGTCGTCTCCAAACTGCAAAGGCTCGGAGTCGAAGGCTTTGCGCAAGCGCTCCGCAATGACTAATGCGCCATCCGCATTAGTGCGGTTTAGCAGTATGACAATCTCGTCTCCGCCATAGCGGAAGGTGAGGTCGGTATTGCGGTTGATCTTGTTAATAATGGCAACCAATTGCTTGAGCACGGCATCGCCGGCACTGTGACCGTAGGTGTCGTTAACGTGTTTGAATCTGTCGATGTCCATGACGAGTATCGACAGTGGTTGCTTGAAGCGGCTAGCTAGATTGATCTCGCGCGCTAAGGCATTGTTCAGAGCGATTCGGTTGCCGGCACCAGTCAATGGATCAGACAATGAAGCCTGCACTGCTTCGCGATAGGACAGCGCGTTACGCAGAGGACAAATCAAGGCGCTAAGCATGACCTCGATAGCCTGTAGATTTTGGTCGGAGAAACGAGTGTTGCGATAGAACACGATTTCGCCGAGATGGTCGTTGGCGGTAATGAGTCGGTAGCCGCAGCTATGTGAGGCTTTACGGCCAGTGACCGACTGTAGGCGTTGATTCTCGTTGATGTATGCAAGGCCATCCAACTCCACGCTAGGCTTTAATTCCGCAAGGAAGAGTTGCAGCAACTGCTCGATATCGAGAGTCGTTTGTAGGCTAGAAGCCATACGATAGCGGCGCTCGCTGTAGTCCTCTCGAACTGATTCGCTCGGAGGTGTCTGCTGCGGCTTGCTTAGGCTCAGTCTGGCACTGTTGAAATCAATCGTGTTCGATGTTTGCAGTGGCGTGGCCATTCGTATTTTCGCTCCTTCAGATTTTTTCTGTCGAATACGACAGGCTCGGCAATCTGCATCCTGATTGATGCGTTGCTAAGCTGCTAAAGCGAGTATCATGCCAACATGGGTTTCGTGTAGAAAAAGCTGTTTATAAACAGTCGCTTAATGAGAAATAGAGGTGGATTCTAGTGGGTCGG
>CAXBOY010000042.1:0-22985 GCA_963977405.1 uncultured Gammaproteobacteria bacterium | reverse complement strand
GGCGGGATTGGGCAGCAGAATGCGTCCACTCACGGACACGCTACCCAAGCCTTTACTGAAAGTCGGTGATAAGGCGTTAATCGAGTACCATATCTGCAATCTTGCGGCGGCCGGCATCACGGAAATCGTGATTAACCACTACCATCTTGGTGAAAAGTTAGAAGCGGCACTAGGGGATGGCAGTCGCTACGGCGTGACCATCGCCTACTCTCGTGAGACGGTGCGCCTAGAGACGGCGGGTGGCATAGTGAAGGCGCTGCCATTACTAGGCGAGGAGGCTTTCGCAGTAATCAGTGCGGATATCTGGACGGACTACAATTACACGAACTTAAGATCAGTAGATGGGGAAGATACACTTGCGAGACTGATCATGGTAAAGAACCCGCCCCATCATCAGGCGGGAGACTTCGCGCTGACCGAAGCGGGGCGATTAAGCCTAGCGACGCAGGGCACGGATACGGGCCTGACCTACAGCGGCATCAGCATAATGCACCCCAAACTCTTCGCAGACCTACCCGAAGAACCCTTGGCACTGAGGCCAGTCCTAAACAAGGCAATAGAATCGAACCTAATCGCGGCAGAAATGCACGACGGCCTGTGGTTCGATATAGGCACGCCAGAGCGCCTAATAGAACTCGATACCTATCTAAGAGAAGTTCTCTCGTAGGGCCAGGATCTTCAGTGATCTTTAGTGCTCCGTGGCGCGAGAGGGACCGCGATTGAACTCAGTTTGCGTTTGTGCTCCGTAGCGCGAGTGGCACTGCGGCGTACTTCGCTGCCGGACACGCCGTGAACCCATCCATGCCCCCTTACGAGGGTAAAGGGGCTCAGGCGCCGTGTCCGACCGCCATGGATGGCGGGAGTGCCGAGAATGCAGGAGCAATTCATCGGCCAGGCGGCTCATGGTCCCGCATCAAAGCACCCCACATTGCCCCTCTGATTTCTTGGGCGCGCGTTGTTTTGGAAACCTTTCCCTTGCGGACTAGAATGTGGCGAACAAATAGACGCTTGCACTGAAGCCTCTCCCTGCCCCCACCCCAAATTTGTGGTGCAAACCACCTAAGTAGGTAATCACGTCGAAAGTATGCCGATCCCAACGGAATAGCATCCCACCAGAGGAGCGTGATGTGCGGTGGGGGCTGAGGAGAGTATTAGCAGCATGGATGCTGCGCTTAAGCCTACATGGATGTATTCACGGCGTCTCTCAGCAGCCCCTACCGTGCAGTGCGCTCCCTCACTGAACTAATACCACTGAACTAATACCACAAAACCCAAACCACAAACCCAACCACAAATTCCATGCACAAATAGTGAATGTCTGTAAAATACCGACAACTCGAACAAAGGGACCCATAGACATGACCAAGTACCTGATCGCCCCCTCCATCCTCTCTGCAGACTTCGCCAGATTAGGCGAAGAAGTCGATGCTGTATTGGCCGCAGGCGCCGATGTTATCCACTTTGACGTGATGGATAACCACTATGTACCCAATCTCACCATTGGTCCCATGATCTGTAAGGCTCTAAGGGACTATGGCGTTACCGCCCCCATCGACGTCCATCTAATGGTTTCCCCCGTAGATCAGATGATCCAAGACTTCGCTAAGGCCGGTGCCAGCATCATTACTTTTCACCCCGAGGCTACGAATCACGTCGATCGCTCCCTCTCTATGATCCGCGAACTCGGCTGCCAGGCTGGCCTAGTATTCAATCCCGCCACTAGCCTAGATTGTCTCGAATACCTGATGGACAAGCTCGACGTCATCCTCTTAATGAGTGTGAACCCCGGCTTCGGCGGGCAGAAGTTTATTCCCTCCACACTGAAAAAGCTGGCTCAAGTGCGTAAGCAGATCGACGAGAGCCATCTGCAGATTCGTCTAGAAGTGGATGGTGGAGTTGGCATCAAGAATATCGGCGAGATCGCGAAAGCTGGCGCGGACATGTTCGTGGCCGGTTCGGCTATCTTCAACAGCGACAGCTATGCGGCTACCATTGCGGCGATGCGCGCAGAACTTGGTCACGCGCCAATCAATCACTAGGAAGTTTCTTTGACACTATGACTCCATTGGACTTTGCAGCCCTCGCGGCACAGGACTACAACCGTGTTCCCATGGTTCGACAGGTGTTGGCGGATCTAGAGACGCCTCTATCCACCTATCTCAAGCTCGGGCGCGGCCTGCATACCTATTTCTTCGAGTCCGTGCAGGGCGGCGAGAAGTGGGGACGTTTCTCCATCATCGGCCTGCCTTGTCGCACGGTACTGCGTGTAGTGGGTAAGACGATTACCGTAGAGACCGACGGCAAGATCGTTGAGGAAATGCAAAGCGACGACCCCTTCGTGTTTATCGAAGCCTTCAAGGCGCGCTATAACGTTTCTCCCCTGCAAGGTGAGCAGCGTTTCTGTGGTGGCTTGGTGGGCTACTTCGGCTATGACACAGTGCGCTACGTAGAGCCGAGCTTAGGTGCTGCACCAGGTGACGACGACATCGGCACGCCGGATATCCTGTTGATGGTGTCCGAAGAGGTGGTGGTGTTCGACAATCTGCGTGGCACCCTGTCTTTGATAGTGAACGTAGACCCGCGTGAAACTGATGCCTATACCAAGGCGCAGAATCGTCTAGACGAGTTGCAGAATGCGTTGGCAGAGCCAGCGGTGTTGCCGGCGACAGTTACGGCTCGTCAGGTGAGTGAGTCGGATTTCGACTCGCGCTTCAAGCAGCCCGATTTCGAGAAGGCCGTAAACCGCATCAAGGACTATATTCTGGCCGGCGACGTAATGCAGGTGGTGATCGCCCAGCGCATGTCTGTGCCTTTCTCCGGCGACCCGATGAATGTGTACCGCGCCCTGCGCTTCCTCAATCCATCTCCCTATATGGTGTTCTTCAATATGGGCGACCACCATGTGGTGAGTGCATCCCCCGAGATCCTCGCCCGCGTGGAAGAGGGCAAGATCACCGTGCGCCCACTGGCTGGCACCCGCAAGCGCGGCAAGACTGAGGCCGAAGACTTGGCACTCGAGCAAGAGTTATTGGCAGACTCCAAGGAGATCGCGGAACACTTAATGCTGATTGATCTGAGCCGTAACGACTCAGGTCGTGTCTCCAAGACCGGCAGCGTTACAGTTCCGCGCAAGATGTTTGTAGAGCGTTACTCCCACGTCATGCACATCGCCTCCATAGTGGAGAGCGAGATGAGCGAGGACAAAACGGCGCTAGACGTACTCAAGGCAACTCTTCCGGTGGGCACCCTCAGCGGCGCCCCCAAAGTCCGCGCTATGGAGATCATCGACGAACTTGAACCAGTCAAACGCGGCATCTATGGCGGCGCCATGGGCTACCTTGGCTGGAGCGGCAATATGGACATGGCCATCGCCATTCGCACAGCGGTCATTAAAGACGACCGCCTCTTCGTTGAGGCCGGTGCCGGCATTGTCGCCGACTCTATCCCCACCTCCGAGTGGGAAGAGACCATCAACAAGGCCCGCGCAATATTCCGCGCAGTAGAGCTGGCCGAACAAGGCTTGCAGAAGCTCTAGAATCAAAGGGGAATCAAAGGGGTCAGAGTAACTTGATCCACGGATCAAGTTACTCTGACCCCTTTGATTTACCTTTGAAAAAAGCAATGCCTAGGCTCTAGACAAATTTAATCGTATCTATCAAATTACGCGTTCCTTAAAAACGTATAAAAGAAATCAAACAAGTGAAAAAATCGTCCTTCTCCCTCATCATTGCTGCATTATTGGTAGCGCACGTCTCGGTAGCCCAGCAGTCGAATTCAATTTTTACACCCCCGAGCCTGATCGAAGCTCCTCGAGCCCAATTCCCCTCCACGGAAGCGCGCCGCCGACAAGAGGGTTGGGTGGGGTTAAGCTTTGAAATTAGTCCAGAGGGAGAAATCCGATCCCCTGTCGTAGTTGAGTCATCCGGTTCGGTGTCCTTTCACGCAGCAGCTATACGCGCCTTGAATGCCAGCAAGTGGGCTCCGGCTCAAGAGAATGGTAAGGCTGTTGAGGGTAGCGGATCAATCATGTACCGCTTCGTGATAGATGATATTCCAGCAGAGGTTCGACTTTCCTTTAAGTCGAACTATGAACTTTTGGCAAGTGCGATCGCCACAGGAGAGCGCGAACAAGCAACAGAGCTGATGGTCAGTTTGGAAAACTCCTCGAGGACGAATAATTTTGAGGCTGCATTGTTAGATCTTATGCATTACAACTTCCTAACGGAATTCGGCGGAAGTGATGAGGAAAAAATGGCATATCTTTCGCGCGCATTGGCTTATGAATCATACTCGGTCAATGTGGGCGGAGAAGAGGGCTTTCTAGCCCCAGAGCTGGTGGTAACTGCAAGACAGAATATTTTTATGCTGCAAGTCAATACGCGAAGATACGCCGAAGCAATACGTACTTATGAACGACTACAGAATGCCAATGTGGATGTGACAACATTCGCGAACACAATCGCTAAAATTCGTGCCCTACAAAATGACGACACCACTTACGCAGTAAAGGGAAAGACGAACAATTATGGATACTGGCAACTAACACTCCTTAAGCCGGGTGTTTATATCGATAGCCCAAGCAACGCAATAGAACAAGTACGGTTCCAATGCCAAAATAAATCTCAATCTTTCTTATACCAAGAGAGTGTCGAGTATACACTTCCGTCTAGTTGGGGGGTGTGTCAGTTAATTGTGCGCGGTAAGCCCGATGCCGAGTTCGACTTAGAGCTGTTTGAGGGCTAGAACCAAGAGTTTGATCTTAAAGCGCCTTAAACGCTGCCAGTGCTCGTTCCCGCGACTCCTTCAAATCTACGATTGGTACGGGATAGTCCTTTCCGATCTTTACTCCCGCCTCTTGCAAGACCTTCTCCGGCGCCGCGCCGGGATTGTGCAAATACTTATTCGGCAGTGCGGCAAGTTCCGGCACATACTTGCGGATGTAGGTCCCGTTCGGGTCGAAGCGTTCGCTCTGAGTGACAGGATTGAACACGCGGAAGTAGGGCGCTGCATCGGCGCCGCAGCCTGCAATCCATTGCCAGCTCGCGCTGTTGGCGGCTAGGTCGGCGTCGACTAGACAGTCCCAGAACCAATTCTCACCATGGTGCCAGTGGGTGAGTAGATTCTTTACTAAGAAAGAACCCACGACCATACGTACGCGGTTATGCATGTAGCCGGTCTGCCACAACTCGCGCATGCCGGCGTCCACTAATGGGTAGCCCGTCAGTCCCTTTTGCCAGGCCTGCAACATTGTCTTGTCGTTTTGCCATGGGAAGTGGTCGAACTTCTTCTGGAGGTTCTCTCGGACAATGCTGGGTTGATGGTAAAGCAGCGCATAGGAAAATTCGCGCCAGCCCAATTCACTCTGAAAGCAATCGAGGTCGTCATCTAACCCATCCTCTATGCCGATGCGTTCGGCCTGTGCCCATACTTGGTTGGGAGATATCTCGCCGAAGTGTAGGTGCGGGGATAGGCATGAGACATTCGCGCGCTCGGGGAAATTGCGGCCTTGCTTGTAATCGTCGAGCCCCGCTTCCAGAAATTCTTCGAGTCGCGTTTGCGCTGCGTCCTCGCCGATTCTCCAAGTTAATCGCATGGTCTTGTCCCAACCGATGCTAGGTAGCAGATCTAGTGCGGCTATGCCTTGTTCGCCCATATTCTGTCTAAACTCAGGCGGTATCTCCGCGTCTACTAAATTAAGCGATGGCGTTTGCAATGGGGTGCGCGGAGCAGTGGCATTCAAACAGCCGCGGCGATAATAAGGAGTAAAGACCTTATACGGAGTTTGGTCCGCCTTAAGCACTTGCCATGGTTCCCACAGTAGGCTGCCGTTGTGGCTATGCACTTGCAGCTCTGTGTTTTGCAGTCTGTCCTTAATGATTTTATCGCGGGCGATTCGCCATGGTTCGTAGCAACGATTCCAGTGCACGGCGTCTGCGCTGAAGGCCTGGGCAAGGCTAGGTAGGAGTACTGCGGGGTCTCCACTTAGTATAAGTAGTTTGCCGCCGAGCCTTTCGTTTAGAGCGCTGAGGGAGTGATGAAGCCACCAACGGCTGGCAGATCCCATGGCCCACTCGCCGGAGTTGTGATCGTCGAGAATGTATAGAGGGAGTAGTCTGCTGTCCTGAGCCGCGGCTACTAATGCTGGGTTGTCGCTGAGGCGCAGATCCTGCCGAAACCACATAATTGAGCGTGAATTGTTAATACGAGGGTCCTCTAATTAGGGCATAACGCAATGGACAGAGATATACGCGACTCGTGCTTATTAAGATCACGTTTCAGTGGATGCCAAAAAATTGCGGTGTCGAGCTCGAATGCTGGGTCAGTATGATTGCAACTGTTTGTATCTGATAGAGAAATGCTCGAGCTTATGCGGTATATTGCGCCACCTAAACGAATAGTTAAAACGAGTGCTCCATTATTTTGGAGCCATGCTGACGTATATTTAATAAAAAAGAGTAATTTCATATGACCCATTGCTTTCCCCGCGCGTTTCGATCATTGGCCCTTGTTACTCTAAGCATATTGGCCATAGGCAGTGCGATTCCCCTTTCAGCGCAGGAGGTCGTTCCACAATTAACGCAAGTCGATGAAGATCGCGCGAACATCCGGTTAGATGGCAAGCTCGATGAAGCTATTTGGCAGAATGTGCCCTATATCGATGGCATGCGCGTGGTGATTCCCGACACTTTGGCGGAAACCGCTTACGAGACTCACACTCGCATATTCTATACGGAGCGCGGCATCTATGTGGGGGTGATGAATTACCAGCCAGCGGATACGATAGTGGCGCGCATGACTTCCCGTGATACGAGGCTCGAACGCGATGGTTTCGTGTTCATGCTCGATGCATCGGGCGATGGTCTCTATGGTTATATGATGCGCATTAATCTCGGTGGCTCAATGACGGATGCGACAATTCTGCCAGAGCGTCAGTTGAACTTGCAGTGGGACGGTTCATGGGATGCTGAGACCAGCGTCGTCGATGGCGGCTGGGTGGCGGAGATGTTCATCCCTTGGTCGATGATGTCTTTACCGCAAGTGGCGGGCGAGACGCGTCGCATAGGGGTTTACACAGAGCGTCAGGTAGGTTCAACGAGTGAGACATGGTCCTTTCCTCCTCTGCCTAATACTGTGCCGCAATTCCTGTCGGCCTTCCAAAAATTCGAACTACAAGACATCGAACCGCGCACTCAGATCACCTACTACCCTTATGTGTCTGCAAGCAACGACAGCATACGTGATGAGACAGAATTGCGGGCAGGGGCCGAGGTGTTTTGGCGCCCATCCTCGAATACGCAGATCTCAGCGAGCTTGAATCCAGATTTTGGCAATGTGGAATCCGATGACGTGGTGGTGAACCTCACGGCCTTCGAAACCTTTTTCGCGGAGAAACGCTCTTTCTTCTTAGAAGGACAAGACGTGTTTAATACCTCCCCGCGCTCCCAAGGCGGGCGCGGTCCTGGCGGCCCAACTACGATGTTGAATACGCGTCGCATCGGCGGTGCAGGTCTTTATACACTGCCTACTGGCGTTACAGCTGTGGCAACGGACCTTAGTCAGCCTACTGACTTACTCGGGGCAGTTAAACTTACCGGACAGAATGGGAGTTGGCGCTACGGTACACTGTTCGCAGCGGAAGACGATTCAGAGATTCGCGGTAAAGATGCAACGGGCAACCGTGTGAAGCTGCAGGCAGAGGGTCGCGACTTCTCGGTGGCGCGACTTCTATACGAAGACACCTCCCGTGGTGGTCGCCGTGCTATAGGCTGGATGGGCACCAACGTTTCCCATTCCAGCGTTGATGCCACGGTTAATGGCATTGATGTGCATTATTTCTCGGCAGACACGAAATGGGTAGCCGATGGTCAGTATCTTCACAGTGACGTTGATGGTGTCACCGGCAACGGTGTGTTTGGCGATATCAGTTATCAACCCGAGCGAGGCCGTCAGCACCGCTTAGCGTTAGGCTATTTGGACGATACGCTCGACATCAATGATCTGGGCTTTCTTAGCCGCAACGACCAAATTCAAGGTGACTATACGTTTAGTCTCGATCAGTCCAATATCGAAGGCCTGCGCTCCTTGAGCAATAGTGTGAATATTACTAACCAGTGGAACACGTCTGGGCAGCCCACTCGAACCGCTTTGTTCTTTAATCGCAATTATACTTTCTTGGATAATAGTTCATTGCGCACGGGACTACGTTATTTCCCGCCTCGCATCGACGATAGTCTCGGGCGTGGTAGTGGTGAGTTCCGTATCCCCGAACGCTATGCGATGAACTTGAACTGGAGTACGGACCCAGGTCAGCCTTTCTCCTATAGCTTGGGGATAGGGGCAGATCAAGAAGATCTTGGCCCAAAAAGTATTACTTACTCTGGCGGTTTCAGCTATCGCCCAATCGATACCTTCTCGCTCAACCTCGACGTCGACTATACCGACCGAGAGGCTTTGCTGGTCTATAAGGGTTCGGGCCGTTACACCTCGTTCGAGGCCACGCAGTGGTCACCGAAACTGACCATGGACTATTTTGTCTCCGCAAAGCAGCAGCTGCGCTTTAGTATGCAGTGGACTGGTTTGAAGGCATACGAGGACAAGTTCTATCAGGTCAATCCAAACAAGCTTGAGCATCTAACAGTAGTGCCCAAGCCCAATGCTACGCCGGATGATTTCATCATCAGCCGTATGACCTTCCAGGCGCGTTATCGCTGGGAGATCGCGCCGTTGTCGGATCTATTCGTGGTCTATACCCGTGGCGCGAATGTGCCGAACACTATGTTCGACGAGTATGGCGGCATGTTCATGGAAGCGTGGAACGAGCCGATTGTTGACACGCTGGTCGTGAAGTTGCGCTATCGCCTAGGCTCTTAAGCCGACCGTAGTTTCAGTGCTGCAGTGGGATGTACAATTTTTGTATGCCCGCTGCGGTGTTCACAAGCTGCGAAGTATTCTCAGAAAGCCGTCCCTGCTTTCACATCACTTTCGATCTCGCTAGGTATATCAAACTATTCGGATTTTGCTCGTTCTAATGCCTTAGTGGCGATGCTGGCTGCTTCCTCGTCGGAGAGTTGGTCTTGGCCGGAAAGTTGGTGGCTAAGATCGATGGTAGTGCGCAAATGCCCTACGAACTTTCGACAGTAGCCACACAGGAGCAAGTGAAAGCCATAGCTCAAGGACTGACGAAAGGTCAGCTTCTTGTCTATATGGTCGCTTGCCTGCTTGGCAATGTCGCGACAACTCAACATGTTCCAGTCTCCTGATAGCGATCTATCACTTGCATTAAACTAAGGCGGGCACGGTGCAGTAATACCCGAACATTAGAGTTGCTCAGTTCCAGAATGTTACAGATGTCCTGCAGTTCCATCTGTTGAATATCACGCATTGTGAATACGGCACATTGGTCGGCACTGAGGGTAGTGAGGGTGTGGTCGATGCAGCGACGCAACTGATCCTGCTCCATCAACTGGAGGGGCGAGTCGGTGTGCCAATTAGCGGGGGAGCTCTGCCAGTGGCCGTTCTTCTTGAAGTGTATATCGAGGGCGTCTAGCGAGTCGTCGTGGCTGCCGGCCATGGCGTCGAGTGAGACATAGCGAGACTCTTTGCTTAGGCGCGTGCGCGCCTCGTTGCGCACGATCGTATAGAGCCAAGTCTGTAGGCTAGAGCGACCCTCGAAGCGGGGCAAGGCGCGGTGCACGGAGACCCAAGCCTCCTGCAGTACCTCCTCGGCCCACACATCGCCGACGATGGCGCGGGCAACCACTAGTAGCTGACGGTGGTAGCGTTTGACGAGCGCGGTGAACGCTAGCGGCTCGCCACTGCGCAGCGCCTTAAGGTCTTGCTCATCTTGTACTTTGTGTAACATAAACGCGAACCAACAGTCTTATTCGTGCGTATTAATTAAAGTCCGTGCGCTAGGAGAAGCGATGCCGATTACCCAGTTTTTGCACGATACATTGAGTAGTAATGTGCTCTGTGGAGTAATGACTCTCGCCGTTGTATTGCTCAGCCCCAACCCGGCGCAGGCTGATGACTGGGACTTACTCGATGCGGTATTAGCGCAATATGTAAAGCCGGTGCAGCGCGGCGGTATTCGCTATCATGGCGTCGATTACAAGGCCTTGGCATCGGACCCCCGCTACCCACAACTTATCTCTCAAATCGAGAACATCCGTCCAGAAGCACTGGAGGGTTCCGAAGAGCGTCTCGCATTCTACATCAATGCCTACAATGTCTATGCCATTAAAATGGTTATCGACAATATGCCCATGGACAGCATCCGCGATGCAGGCTCCTTGTTTACGCCGGTCTGGAAAAAAACCGTAGGCACCATCGCCGGGCAGTCAGTCACACTCGATCAAATCGAACACGCCATTCTAAGGCCTATGGGCGAGCCGCGCATCCACTTTGCCATCGTATGTGCCTCTTTAAGTTGTCCCAATCTCCGACCGGAAGCGTATCGAGCCGATAAATTGGTGCGGCAGTTAGAGGAGCAGGCAATGATGTTTCTACAGGATGACACGAAGGGTGTGGAGATCGATGGCAACCGAGCACGTTTTTCGCAGATATTCGACTGGTTCGAGGAGGATTTCGATGCGGATGGCGGAGTTGAGGCTTTCGTGCGCCGTTATCGTGACCTGCCAGAGCCATTGCGCTGGCGCGCTAACTTGCCCTATGACTGGGACCTCAACCGGCAATAAACTGGGCAAGGTCCCATCCTATAGAGCGGCCTACTCGACTGCCTGAGCGGCCTCGAGTACAAGGCTGAAATCTGGGCGCATGCGATAGTCTTCCTCGGCTAATTTGGCGCGTATTACGCCATTGTTATCGAGCACGAATATCCCTGGATAGGGTATTCCATAGGCCCGGTTGCCGGGCTCGTATTGCATGTTCAATATGCCCATCGCCTTGATGTGCGCACTATCTTCATCGTGCAGCAAAGGGAATGTGGTCTCGTATTCCTCCTCCGCCTCTTTCAAGGTTGCTACCGAATCGTAAGTCATGGTGGCCACATTGAAGCCAATGGCATTGAATTGCGCCTCAGACTCCACTAGTTGCTGGAGTTGTCGAATGCAGAAGGGGCACCAGTCGAAGGAGCGGCTCATTATCAGGATAAGCCCGTTCTCGCCGCTTAGCTGCGCGAGGCTGTGCTCGTTGCCGTCTTGGTCCACGGCACTAATCGCTGGGAGTGCATCGCCGACATTGAGAGAAGGGGCCCAGTTGAAGGTCTCGTCTGCCGCACTGGCAGTGCTGGCAAGGGCGAACACGAATAAGCCTATTAATAGCGATCGCGATAGAAGTGGCTGTAAAAAGCTTTTCATGTCAGAGCTCCTTTTGGGGCGGTTTATTTGCTAGATTTCTTAAGCATGCCCCACATCAGACCGAGGTGAGGTGGAATTGTTACTCAACGAGCCTAAAATAGCCTACATTAAGTGGATTTTCTGTGTAGTGTTGGAGAGAGTATGACCCTAGATAAGATAATGAGCCGTCCCGTCGCAACGGTAGAGCTCGATGACACGCTTAAGCTGGTGAAGGATATTCTCGACCGCGCAAAATTCAACCATGTGCTGGTGGTAGAGCGCCACAAACTTGCCGGAGTCATTTCGGACCGCGACGTCTATCGACAGCTTACCCCTACCTTTGGCACCCCGCTTGAGACCTATAAGGATCAGTTGCTGCTGCATAAGCCCGTGCATACTTTTATGACCCGCAAGCCAACAACCTTAAGAAAGACGGCAAACATGTTCGATGCAATCGATTTGTTTCTCTCGAGAAATATTTCCTGTATTCCAATTGTCGATAATGAGAATCAGATCGAAGGAATTGTCACCAAGAAAGATGTATTGCGATTAATGAAGTCACACCGTGCGAAATTCAATGACTAAACTCGACAAGAGTCGATTCACGCTCAACGGCACTGGAGCCAACGATGTTATTCAGACAACTCTTCGACGCTAGCTCATCTACCTATACGTATCTTCTTGCCGATGAAGCTAGCCATGAGGCACTGCTGATCGATCCTGTATTCGAGCAGGCCTCACGCGACTTAGCCTTACTCGACGAACTGGGTTTGCAGTTAAAGTTGGTGGTGGATACACATGCCCACGCAGACCATATTACGGCTGCGTGGCTATTGAAGCAAAAGACTGGCTGTAAGATCGCGATCTCTGTGAGTGCAGGTGCAGAGAATGTCGATCTTTTGCTTGAAAATGGGCAGCACTTCGGAGTGCAAGGGGTTGAGCTAGAAGCACGGGCAACACCCGGGCATACTAGTGGTTGTACCAGCTTTGTTCTTGCGCAGCAGCAGATGGTGTTCACCGGAGACGCACTGTTGATTCGCGGCTGTGGCCGTAGCGATTTTCAGCAAGGCGATCCAGCACGTTTATATCATTCCATTACTGAACAAATATTCTCCCTTCCAGACGATTACGCCGTTTACCCAGCACATGACTACAATGGGCGTACTCGATCTTCCATAGCAGAGGAAAAAAGTTACAATCCTCGTGTGGGTGGTGGCGCGAACGAGCGCGACTTCGTGGAGTATATGAAGGCGATGCAATTGCCTCACCCCAAGAAGATAGACGAGGCGCTGCCGAACAACCTGCGCAGTGGCAAGCCAGCCAGTGGTAAACTGCCGGATGAACCGGATTGGGCTGAATTGCGGGTCACCTTCGCGGGCATCCCCGAGGTAGAACCGGAGTGGGTGCTACAGCATCAGGCAGAACTGACGGTATTGGATGTGCGCGAGGCCGAAGAGATTGGTGTGCCAATAGCTGGGCTGGAAAGGGTCACCGTCATTCCCCTTAGCGAACTACGTGCGCGGGTGGGCGAGGTACCTAGAGATAAACCGGTGGTTACTCTGTGCCGTTCCGGCAAGCGTTCGGCGATGGCGATTACTATACTGAAGGATGTTGGGCATGAGAAAGTGGCCAACATTCACGGCGGCATTTTGCATTGGTTGGAGCGATAAATGATGAACCCCAATTGGCTATACCTACCTGTATTACTACAGATATTACTGACCTTGACTGTGTATAGCGCCTTAATTTTCGCCAAGATAAAAGCTATTCGCGCTGGCGAAGTTAACAATGCACGTCGCGCACTTCATGATGATGCTTGGCCCGAATACGTACAGAAAATCAACAATAATATCCGCAACCAGTTCGAAGTGCCGGTGCTCTTCTATGTGCTAGTAATCGCCCTAATTGAGCTAAATGCGGTGGGTCTCTTGGCGCTGCTGGCCGCTTGGGCGTTCGCATTGAGTCGGTTGCTCCATGCCTGGATTCATACCGGGGCTAATGTCGTATTATTGCGTCGAAACATCTTCTTAATAGGCATGCTCGCTATATTCGTGCTGACAGCGTTGCTGCTATACGAGGTTGTGGTCAGGCTATAATTTGGACGCTAGGTAGATGCCATCGCCAACAGGAGCCAAATAGGCCTGTACTCGTCGGTCACTACTAATCTTGTCGTTGAGTTTGCGCAGCGCCTTGGTGTCCTCGCTTTGATCGTCGAGGTCAATTACCGAGCCTCCCCACAGGCAGTTATCTAGCGCTATAAGGCCGCCGGGGCGTAATAGCTCTAGCGTCAATTCATAGTAATCTTCATATCCGGTTTTGTCGGCGTCAATGAACGCGAAGTCGAACTGCCCGGAACAGCCACTCTTGATCAAATCACTAAGCGTTTGCGTTGCTGGTGCAAGGCGCAGGTCGATCTTGTCGCTTACCCCGGCTGCTGCCCAGAAGGGCTTCGCAATATCGGTCCACTCCTCGCTGATATCGCAGGCAATGATACGGCCGTCCGCTGGCAGTGCGAGCGCGGTAATGAGAGTGCTATAGCCTGTGAAGACGCCAATTTCGAGGGTATTCTTCGCGCGAATCGACTTGAGCAAGACGCTCATGAATTGCGCCTGCTCGTGGGATATCTGCATCCCAGCGCCTTCCATCACAGAGGTTTTTTTATGCAACTCCTGTAGCACAGGGTGTTCAGGTGCGAGATGCTTGTTGATGTACCGGTTGATGTCTTCGTCTACTTTAATCCATCGAGACATGGGAGCTCCTTGTTGAATATGTCACATGCGCAGTGTACTAAATTTACGCGCGCGCGGCAGAGAGCCGTTCGGTGACAAGATAGCTGATGAAACCGAGGATTATGACGATTGCCGCGACCGCCGCCTCTATAGGCCGATTAACGGAGATAAACCAGAGTGTCCACAGCATGATGGCGCTATATAGCAGTGGGGGTAGTGGGTAGGCCCAAGTACGATATGAAGTCACGCCTTCGTGCTCGTCTTTACCTTTACGGAAGCGTAGTACGAACACGCCCAGCACAGTGGCCAACGAGCTCAAGCCGAGGATGAAGCCAGAGAACACCAGCACGGAATCGAAGGTGGAGGTGACGATGAACAGTATTGCGAGTGCCCCCTGCACGTAAATGGCTGTGCGAGGCACGCCACCGCCATTTTTCACCGCGAGCATGCGAAATAATCGAAAATCCTCTCCCATTACTTGGAGCACCCGTGGGCCGGCCATTAGCATCGCGCTGACTGTTGAGATCAAGAGTAGGGAAAGAAGCGCGCCCATCAGCATCGCACCGATTGGGCCGAAGGTTTGTTCGGCGACAATTACGCCGATCTCGATGCGCCCCTCTAACGCTTCCATTGGCACGGCATAGAGGAATGTTGCGTTGAGGGCCAAATACAACACGATCACGATAGCGGTGCCACCGATAAGGACTATAGGGACGGAGCGCTCCGGTCGTTCGATCTCCCCCGTAATATAGGTGGCGGCGTTCCAACCGGTATAGGCATAGTTAACATAGATCAGCGATACCGCGAAGGCGCTAGAGGCCAAAAGGGCGCCGTCGCCACTGCTAGGCAGCAGGTGCAGAGCTTGTGGGGTACTAACGCTGCTGTATACCGCCACAACGAATAGGGCAATCAATAATACCTTGATGATAGTGAACCAGTTCTGAAGGCCGCTACTGGCGGCGTGGTTACGCCCGTGCACGAATGTGAGTACTCCCACCAGAACCACAGCGGCTAAGCTGCGATTGATAGGAATGCTGGCCCCCACGGCCGAATCGAAATAGGCAGCAAAGGTCATTGCTGCCAATGCAGTAGGCGCCGCGAAGCCCACCGTCAGCGAGACCCAGCCAGAAACGAAACCGATAGAGGGGTGGTAGATCTGACTGAGGAAATTATATTCGCCACCAGAGCGGGGCATGCGGCTGGCCAGTTCTGCATAGGTCAGAGCACCGCACATTGCAGCAATTCCGCCGACGAGCCACAGCATCAACAGAACAAAGCTGGATTTGATGTCGATGATTTGGAAACCGAGGCTAGTGAACACCCCTGTGCCGACCATATTGGCGACGACAACAGCGATAGCGGTGGCGGGGGTGTAGCGGCTTACTTTAGACATAGACTTACTCGTCGCGGTGCAATGACATCAGTAGACAATATCGCCACAGAAAACGGAAGTGTTTATGCGCAGGGAACTTACACTGGTCAGTGGCGGCCCCTTCGGGTATAAGTAGCGCCCTAATCAAAGGCACGAGCCAGGCAGACACAGGATCAAGTAATGAGCATCAATAAGCGATACAACTCCCAAGTAAGTAAGGACGAGACTAGTGGCCTGTGGCGCGCAGAGATATTGCGCCGCGCAAGCTCTAAGCGCAATGTCGTGTCCAAGACTCAGGATGGTTTTGCGACCGAAGAAGAGGCGAATAAGTGGGCTGAGGCAGAACTAGTAGAATTTCTCGCACTGAACGAGCGCAATAAGCGCAAGTCTAAAATTAAGTAGCTAGGACTTAAAGCCTTTGCCGACAACGTAGACTTCGCGTGAGCGCGAGCGCGAGGCATCTGGCTTGCGCACCACTACTTTGTCGAAGTGCTCGCGCATGTCCTTCAAGTATTGATCATAGCCCTCGCCATGGAAGATCTTTGCTACATAATTTGCACCTGGCTTTAGCACAGCAATGGCCATGTCGAGGGCTAGCTCAACCAAATACATGGAGCTGGCTTGGTCTGCAGCGTCTACGCCACTAATATTGGGGGCCATGTCTGACATCACCAAATCCGCTTTTTCATTGTCTAGCTGTGCAAGTATCGCGTCGAACACTTCCTGTTCCGTGAAATCCCCTTCGATAAAAATAACATCCGCAATCGGGTCCATCGGTAGTATGTCAGAGGCGATCGTTTTGCCCTGTTTGCCAAGCAGAGGTGCCACCACTTGCGACCAGCCGCCAGGTGTCGAGCCCAAGTCCAGCACTGTCATTCCTGGCCTAATTAGCCTGTCTTTGTCGATCAACTCTAAGAGTTTATAACTGGCGCGCGAACGATAGCCGTCCACCTGAGCCTTTTTGACATAGGGGTCATTCACATGCTCTTCGAGCCAACGATTACTGCTTTTCGAACGGGCCATGGGGTCGCTTTTTGTATGTGGAGGAGGGGGCGAGTCTAGTCCGTATCGTCGGACAGTACAATCTGGTTACGGCCGCGTTCTTTCGCGCGATATAGCGCTAGGTCGGCCTGCTCTAAGAATTCGTCGAGGGTTTTTACTTTATCCGATTGGCATATGCCGCCACTAAAGCTAACGGTGAACACTTCGTTCTTATGACGAAATTCTACTTTCTCGAACTCTTTGCGTAACAAGTTTAGTTTGCTTGCGGCGTTCTTGGCTTCTGTGTCGGGTAGCAGTACTAAGTACTCTTCTCCGCCATAGCGGCCGAGGATATCTGTTGTGCGTAGCCCTCGGCGCAATAAATGAGCGAGAGTGGCGATGACGACATCGCCGGTTTGGTGGCCGTAGGTGTCGTTCACGCGTTTGAATTTATCGATGTCGAGCATGGCCACGGTGACAACGCTATTGTTGCGCTCTGCGCGGGAATATTCGTGGCCGAGTCTTTCTTTGATCTCGGTGTGCTTGAGCAAGCCAGTTAGGCTGTCGCGCGTCATCAGCTCTGCCAATTGTCTTGCTCGTTGCGAGCGGCTCATGATGGTGGCGACGAAACTTTCCTCCGCTACAGGTTTCACAATGAAGTCGTCTCCACCCGTCATCATTGCCGACATTTGTCGATCTTCATTGCGTTCGCTAGAAAGAAAAATAATAGGGATATGAACCCAGTGGGTGTGGTAGCGCACTACCTCCGCTAATTCGACTCCTGTGCAGGATGGCATATGCAGATCGAAGATCATAAGGTCTGGTTGAAACTCTTCGATTACGTCGAGGATTTTGGCAGGTTCTGATAAGGCTTGGGCCATGACTCCCCACTTGTCCAACATCAAGCGGTGATGTTCCATCGAGTATACGTCGTCGTCGACTAAGAGAACTCGATATGGAGACTTTGATTGCGGTTTCAACACATACTCAAGGCTGGACTCAAGAGCGGGGATGTTCACTGGCTTGCTGAGAAAAGCGACGACCGAATTACGTGCGGCATCCAGTTTCTCAGCGAAGCTGTCGTGTTCGCTTACTACAATAATGGGGATTACTCCGGCACCATGTTTGCGCAGGCTCTGTGTAGTCCTTGCAAGCGTTTGTTTGGCAATGTCTTCTTTAGCAATATCAATGATCAGCCCATCTGGTTTTTTACTGCTGGTTGCATCGCACAGCGCCTCGATACTTGTGTACGTACTTATCTTATAACCAAAACTGGATAGACCAGTTTTTAACATTTCGCTTGTCTCTGAGTCGTTCTCTAAAACATAGATATGCAATTTCTCTGCAACAGTTGGAGTTGTGTGTGAACTCTCAGTGTCCGACTTGGCAGGATCTGTATCGGTTCGCAACTCAACAGGGATAGATACGGCAGGAGCGAGAACATCAAGCTTTCTACGTAACGAAGCTACATCGATCTCGTGACCATGATTGAGAATGGCGTCTAGCGCGGCCTCTAAGCGTCTCAGTAAAGCGCCTGTATCTGAATAACCGAAAGTAAGCGAAGAGCCAGCAAGACGATGGCTTGCTTCGTAGAGCTTCTGGAGGGTTTCTGTGCGGCAAATCTCCTGATCTGTCAAACTTGCGTAGGCTACAAATTCCTCTAACTCGACTATTAGCCGATCGTGAAACTCGTTGCGTAATTTTGCCATCTCTTTCTGTATGCTTACTTCGCGCTCATTCGCCATTGAATTCCATCCAATATTTTCTTAGTTGTTCCGACAGGGTCATCACGTCAAAAGGCTTCAGTACCACATTGCAGGCGCCTATGCTTTTATAATATTCGATCTCGGAAGATTGCACTTTAGCCGTCATGAACACTATGGCGACCTCGGTCAAATCCATAGTCTCTCTTAGTTTTTGCAAGGTGGTTGGACCGTCGAGTCCGGGCATCATTACATCTAGCAGGATCATGTCTGGGGCAAACTGTGCAGTCTTCTCTAGTGCCTCGCCACCCGATGCGCAACTTAGTAGTGTGAAGTTGCCAACTCGCTCCAAGGCGATTTTTGCGATAGCGCGTATCGACTCGTCGTCCTCAACATGTACTACTCTCTGCAATTTGCGCATCTATGTTTCCCCCATTTCGAAAATATGTTGCAGTGTCGAGATGATTCTCGGCAGAGTTGTTTCGTCCTTGATCAGTACTGCGGCAACATTATTGGCTAGCCTTCGTGGGACTTCGTGGCCAGATAAAATGACGATTGGAACATCGGCTTGTGATAGGTGGAGAGATTCCCATAATGCCTCCCCACTGCCATCGGGAAGGAGCAGGTCGAGCAGAATTAGATCGTAATGATTCTCTCGTATTTTTCGGTTGGCCATGGCGAGATCTGTAGCAAGATCCATGCTGACCCAATTGTTTATCTGTATGCTCACGAGCTTGGCGAATTCGAGGTCGTCCTCGACATGCAACACAAGAGGCTTTTGATTCTCTATATTTCGCTGCGTTCTCGCTCTTGGCAGTCGAATCCAGAAGTGGCTGCCTTGGTTTTCATGGGACTCGTAGCCAATTACGCCGCCCATTCTTTCAACGAGTTCTTTGCAGATCGCTAGACCTAGGCCAGTTCCTTTTTTGTCGCTGGAATCTGAACCATCAGCCTGAGCAAATTTCTGGAAGATACGCGAGCGAAAATCTTTTGGTATACCCTTGCCGTGATCGACTACGCTGAGAATAACACTGTCGTCAGGACCGGCTATATGATGGAGTTCGACCTTCCCTCCGCGCTCAGAGTGCTTACAGGCATTGGAGAGGAGATTGGTCAGTACTTGGATAAGGCGAGTGCCGTCTGTTTGGATTTTCATCGTTGTGTCTTCAATCTGCACGATTTCTACATCATGGGATTGGGCAAATGAGGCCATGCCACTAATTGCCTCATCGAGCAGTGGCAGCAATTCGACTTGCTCTATCTTCAGCTCCATTTTTCCTGCGAGAAGTTTGTCCATATCGAGTAGGTCGTTGACTAGGGCGCTGAGGCGCACGCTGCTCTTCGAGGCGATCTTGAGCATCGAGTGTATTTCTTCGTTTACCTCGCCCAAGACACCACTTATTACGAGCGTAAGTGCGCCGGAAATAGACGTCAGTGGTGTGCGTAATTCATGGCTAACAGTAGAGACAAACTCGTTCTTGATTTTGTCTAGGCGCTTACGCTCGGTGATGTTCTCGGCGAGCGACCAGACAACTTCTCGCCCTGAAGGATCCTGCATCAGGATGCCTTGCGCGAGTATCGGATAACGAGTGCCGTCTTTACGAATGTATTCCTTCTCGAAAGGATTAAAACGTCCGAAAGTGCGCAGCTGTTCTATAGCATTATTCATCAAAGGTGCGTACTCACGAGGTGTGAGTTCGCGATCGGTGAGGGTCATAAACTCCGCGTGGGTATAGCCTGTGGGAGCTACCAAGGCATCGTTAGCCTCTATTTGCTTACCTGTCTTATAGTCCATCAGGCTGATGCCTACCGGCGATAGGTCGAAGAGTCCGCGCAGTCGCGCTTCGCTGCTCTCTAGGGCTTTCTTAGCTAAATACTCTTCCGTAATATTTTGAATCTGTGATACGAAATGTATTGGGGCGCCATTTCTACTTTTTACAATAGCAACCCAAAGCTTGGCTTGAATTAATTCGCCATTTTTTTTGTAATAGCGCTTCTCCATCGCGTAGTTAGAAATCTCATCATTCAACAGTCTCCCCAGCAAATCTAGATCATTCTGCAGGTCATCCGGATGTGTTAAGGTCTGAAAATCAGTTATTAGTAGCTCGTCGCGGGCGTAGCCAAGCATCTCGCAGAGGGCGTCGTTGACCTCCATCCAACGCCCTTCCAAGGATACGAGGGCCATCCCGGTTGCCGCAGAACTGAATGCGCCGGTGAAGCGTTGCGCGGCGAGCAGTGCTTGCTCCTCCGCCGCGTGCTGAGCTGTCTCGTCGACTGCTATGCCAAGGTAACCGGTTACGTTCTCGTTGTCATCGCGCACCGCGCTTACGACGAGACTCACTATCCTATGCTCGCCAGACTTGCGCACATAGGTCCACTTTCTTGTTTCGGTTTCATTCTGGCGGGCGGCATGTATAAAGACGTCGAAACCTGAAATTTCGTAACCTTCTGCTTCACTCAATTCCTGCCCTCGCGCAACGACCTCCTCTTCGAGATGAAATGCAGCAGGAGAGAGTTTGCCCACGATCTCTTCCTTGGAGTAGCCGAGGAGTTTTTCCGCACCGGTGTTGAAGACTGTAATCAGACCATTGATGTCAGTGGCGATAATGGCCACGTCTGATGATGCGTCGATCAGGGCTTGCATATTGGCATGGGTGGAGCGGGCATCCTCTTCGGCTGCGCGGACGTTGCTGACATCTATGTTGGTGCCAGCCATCCAAATCGGATTGCCTTGCGTGTCCCATTGATAGACTCGCCCACGACTCTGAACCCATACCCAATGTCCATCCTTATGCTTCATTCGAAACACGCTGCTGTAGTGTGAGGTTTTTCCAGCTATATGTTCATTGAGAAGCTGGCGAGACTCTTTTACATCATCGGGGTGCGTGAGTTTCGACCACGTATCGACTGTGACGGGGGATAGCTCTTCAATGCTATAGCCTCCAATTTGCGCCCAGCGTTCGTTGATACTAGTTTCACCGGTTTGAAGATTCCATTGCCATGTGCCTGCATGCATTACATCGATGATGCTGCGCATTTGCGCACGATCACTAAGGAGCTCCTGATAATCTGAATTCGTAGTGGAAATGTCGATCATTGTGACCACAACGATCGAGGTCGAATTGTAATTATTAGCGATGCCATTGCTATAGCATTGGATAAAACGAGGGTCCTGATTCCCAACATTGAAGATTACTTCAAGCCCTTGTACTTTGTGTCCGCCCCAAGCGCGGCGCCATGGCGTGTTCTCGTTGTCTAAAGGATGCGGTTCGCCAAACTTGGTGACTTGCAGGACTAAAGCACTGCGCTCGAACGGCTCATACGAAGGTTCGATACCGAACCACTGCGCTGCAAGTGCGTTGAAATAGAAAACATCACGATCTCCGTCATATGCCAATGCTGCATTGGGGATTAGCTCTAATAAGGAGCTTCTTTGAGAGTGATCGTTCTCAGTTCTGTCGTGGTTAGCAGGCAAGAGTTACCCCATCGGCTTGTGACGTTAAGAGTCGTATAAGGGTTTGCGGATTAATATGATTCTAGTGTGTTGCCCTGCAAGCAAGCAAGCTAACATGCGCTTTCATCGCGCTTCTAGCGTACATAGAACCTATGCGCTGATGTACAATAGTTGCTAATTACCCTCTGCCGGGGTCACCGGCCAGGACTGCTGACATGATTAGGCTCACAGAACTCTCTCTTCCGCTGGACCATTCCCCTGAAGCATTGCGTGATGCGATCTTAGCTCGCTTAGGCATGCAAGATCAGGAATTATGTAATTTTACAGTGTTCAAGCGCAGCTATGACGCCCGCAAGAAAAATAGCGTTATCAGTTTCGTCTACATCATTCATCTTACAGCGCAGAACGAAACGGCTTTGTTGGAGCGTTTCGCCCAAGATCCACACGTTCGTGCAGCGCCAGATACCCATTATTATCCGGTGGGCGATGCGCCAGCCCACCACAGTGAACGACCACTGATCATCGGCTTCGGTCCTTGCGGGCTCTTCGCAGCGTTGATACTGGCGCAAATGGGCTTTCGGCCCATAGTCTTAGAGCGCGGCCGAGACGTGCGCCGTCGCACGAAGGATACATGGGCTCTATGGCGCAAGAACATCTTAGACACAGAATCTAATGTCCAGTTTGGCGAGGGCGGAGCGGGTCTATTCTCCGATGGCAAGTTGTATAGTCAAATTAAAGACCCGAAATTCTATGGCCGCAAAGTCATGCATGAGTTCGTACGTGCAGGAGCACCGGATGAAATCCTCTATGTCAGCAAACCCCATATTGGGACGTTTCGGCTTACTGGTGTGGTTGCAAAAATGCGCGAGGAGATCATCGCGCTCGGTGGGGAGGTTCGCTTCGAGAGTAAGGTGACGGAGCTCTTGCGCAGCGAAGATCGCGTGGAAGGCGTACGCCTTGCCGACGGCGAAATGCTGCACAGTCGCTATGTAGTGCTCGCTCTCGGTCACAGTGCTAGGGATACGTTCCGGATGCTGCACAGCGTGGGTGTATTTATAGAGGCGAAACCTTTTGCAATTGGCTTTCGCATCGAGCACCCGCAGACGCAGATCGATCGCGTACGCCTCGGTAAGTATGCTGGGCACGAAATGCTTGGGGCGGCCGATTACAAGGTGATTCACCACGCCAAGAACGGACGCGCCGTCTACAGCTTTTGCATGTGCCCTGGCGGCACGGTGGTAGCTGCAACCTCTGAGACTGCTCGCGTTGTAACAAACGGCATGAGTCAATACTCGCGCAATGAGCACAATGCCAACGCAGGTATCGTTGTCGGTATTAACCCCAAGCAGGATTTTCCCGGCGGTCCTCTGGCTGGTCTCGAGCTACAGGAAGCATTAGAGTCTCACGCCTATATTCTTGGTGGCGAAGATTATTGCGCCCCTGCTCAGC
>CAXBOY010000041.1:0-23589 GCA_963977405.1 uncultured Gammaproteobacteria bacterium | reverse complement strand
CCCCATGGATGGGTTCACGGCGTCTCTCAGCAGCCCCTACCGTGCAGCGCGCTCCAGCACTGAACTAATACCACCAAACTCAAACCACCAAACCCGAAATTAGCTTTATTTTGGGCATGAAAAAACCGGCTCGCGCCGGTTCTTTTAATCCTGCAATATAGACCGAAGGTCTTAGGCGGCTTTAAGCGCCAAAATTGCAGTGTTCAAGCGGCTCTTATGACGAGCGGCCTTATTCTTGTGAATAATGCCCTTGTCGGCCATGCGATCAATTACTGGCACTGCTGCGTTATATGCAGTTGTTGCCTTATCGTAGTCACCAGAATCAATAGCCGCGAGGACCTTCTTCAGATAAGTACGAACCATTGAGCGAAAGCTCGCGTTGTGACGACGTTGTACTTCGCCTTGGCGGGCGCGCTTTCGGGCTTGTGCAGTGTTAGCCAACTGGTGCTCCTTTGATGCTTATGCAATTCACTATGAATACGTTATATGGCGTGTCTGACTAGACGTTCATGTTGGTCAAACGCGTAAATCAGACCCTAAGAAAGTGTTTCTTAGTAGCCGAAATTAAGACGCGGTACTATGCCGACTTAAACGGGTGTTGTCAACACTGCAATCGGCTCTATAATGGCCGCCTTTGACGGGGCAGCCTTCTTCGCTTCGACCCTCACAGCAATACTGTACATTAGATAAGGACGATTCATGATTATTAAGCCAAAAGTTCGCGGTTTCATCTGTATTAATGCCCACCCACAGGGCTGTGCCGCTAATGTTAAGACGCAAATCGACTTTACCAAGGCACAGGGCCCTATCACAGGCGGACCCAAGAATGTCTTAGTGTTGGGCTGCTCTACCGGCTACGGACTCGCCTCGCGCATCACAGCGGCGTTTGGCAGCAATGCAAAGACTCTTGGTGTGTGCTTCGAGAAGCCTCCGACAGAGACCAAAACTGCCTCCGCGGGCTATTACAATACGGCCGCATTTCATGCCGAGGCAGAGACCGCTGGCCTTTACGCCCATACAATCAATGGCGATGCCTTCTCAACTGCCTGCAAAGAGCAGGTAATCGCGCTGCTGCAAAAAGACATCGGCAAAGTAGACCTTGTGGTCTATAGCCTTGCGGCGCCGCGCCGCACGGACCCGGTTACGGGAGAGGTGTATTCCTCAGTACTCAAGCCTATCGGGGCGCCGTATACCGCGAAGAACCTCAATACCGATAGCCTCAAGGTCAGCGATGTCACAGTAGAGGCGGCGAGCGAGGAAGAGATTGCTGCTACTGTTAAGGTAATGGGCGGAGAAGACTGGGAGTTGTGGATAAAGGCATTGCGCGATGCCGATCTGCTGGCTGAGGGTTGCCAGACAGTCGCCTACACCTACTTGGGTGACAAACTCACTTGGCCTATTTACGGACATGCCACTATCGGTAAGGCGAAGGAAGACCTCGATCGCGCAGCCAAAGCCATCGGCACTAGCCTTGCCTCGATCCAGGGCGATGCCCATGTGTCTGTGCTCAAGGCTCTTGTGTCGCAGGCTAGCGCCGCGATACCTGTCATGCCGCTGTATTTATCGATCTTGATTAAGGTAATGAAGGAAGACGGCAGCAATGAGGGCCCCATCGAGCAATTGCAGCGTCTGTTTACAGAATGCCTGTATACCGACGCGCCGCGCCTAGACGACATGAACCGTTTCCGCGTCGACGAGAAAGAGTTAGACCGTGGCGTACAGGAGCGGGTTGAGGCGATATGGCCGCAAGTAACCGAAGAGAATCTGTTCGAGTTAACCGACTTCAACGGCTATAAGAGCGACTTCCTTAGCTTGTTCGGCTTCGGCGTCGAGGGCGTCGACTACGATGCAGAGACTAGCCCGCTCGTTGAACACAACTTCTAAAGAGCAAACCGCGCGGGTGCTACTTATTTAGTAGCGCCCGGTAGCGCCTCCAGCCACGGGTCGAGTGTCTCCCATTCCATCTGAAACATATGGGGCGCCATGAACACTAGATCGGCATCTACAATCGCGCCCCCATCGCTTAGGGTCTGTGCAGTTTCATCCAATCGATTCATCCATGTGAGTTCATCCTGGTCGCCGATGCGCAGGTAGATGGGCATTCCTGCCAATGCTTCAACATCGAGTCCCTGTGGGACTAGTGCGGGCACTGCAACAATTCCACGAAACCGTTCGGGTTCTGCAGAGGCAATCTCCAGCGCAGACATTCCGCCATTGGAGATGCCCGCGAGTAAGACCTTGCCGGCGGCGATACGTGAATCTTCTTGCAACGCGTCGATGAGTTGCGGCACTAAGGCGTTGTTGGCGCCGCGAAAGGAGCGCTGATTCGGAGAGACCGGTATAGCAACCGCCCAGCCACGTTGCTGAAATTCCTCTCCAAGCCAGTACTGCAAGTCCCGAGCAAGGGCCTCTTCACCACTGCCGCCAGGCATTAGGATCAACAAGGGGGCAGGCGCAGTGCCGGTTGTAGAGGGCAGTAGGAGATAGACGCCTAAGGCGGTATTGTCTTTTAGTGCGACCTCGATCCGCTCGGCAAAACTGCCTTGGCTAAGCAAACAGAGAAGCGTTGCGCAAAACGCGGTTCGTAACATTGACATGAAGAGTCTCCTTTTGGATGCTTCGATCAGATATCGTGCGTTGGCGGTGGTGGTTTCGTGCTCCGGATTAGGGCGTTTTTTTGGACTTTGCGCGATGCGCTACCACTGGAAAAAAAGTGTGGGAAATCAAACCGTTTGCAAGTGCTTCTTTATAAAATATATAGTGCCCTGATCTATTGACGATGGGCAGGCGTAACTCTACCATGCGCGCCGTTTGTCCCGCTTGTTCATTTATAGAATCGACATTGAAATTATGCGTATCTCGACCCTGTTCGTAGCACTATTATTCGCTGTAGTGACTTTTGCAATCTGGGCACTCGTCAATCGCCCAACCGAAGTGGTGCCTTGGCCAGAGGAGATCAGCGGTTTCGCCTTCGCTCCTTTCCAGCGTGGTCAGGACGCAATCTTTAATGTAATGCCTACCGAAGAGCAAATTCGATCTGACGTCGAACTGCTGTCTGACAAGGCGCGTGCGTTGCGCACCTATTCAAGCCTTAGCAGTCTCGCCGTCGTCCCCGCGCTTGCGCGCGATGCGGATATGGATGTCACCCTAGGCATCTGGCTCGGCACCGATGCCCAAGTAAACCAGCAGGAGATCGAGGCCGGGGTAGCACTCGCAAATGCTTATTCCAATATCAATCACGTGATGGTGGGCAACGAGACTCATCTTCGCGGCGAATTTAGTGTGGCCGACCTAGCGGCATTCCTCGATCGCGTTCGCTCTCAAATCGCGCAACCTGTTAGTACCGCCGAGCCTTGGCATGTGTGGCTGCATAACCCTGAGCTGGCTGAACACGTCGACTTCATTACCGTGCACATGCTGCCATACTGGGAAGGCATCGGCGTGGACTATGCGGTCGATTTCATCGTCGAGAAGATGGATGAGTTGAAAGAGGCCTTCCCCGATAAAATGATCATGATCGGCGAGGTAGGCTGGCCTTCAGACGGTCGAACACGAGAGGGCGCTGTCGCTAGCGAGGCTAACGAGGCGCTATTCCTGCGCCGCTTCCTGCACCGTGCAGAGCAAGAGAATTACGAGTACTTCCTCATGGAAGCCTTCGATCAACCTTGGAAGGCACAGAACGAAGGCGGTGTAGGAGCCTATTGGGGCGTCTACGATGTCGACCGTAAACCAAAATTTTCCTTCGCCGAGCCCATCGTGCGCGTGCCGGACTGGCATGTATTGGCGGTAATCTCCATTCTTACCTCCGTGATCATGCTGGGGCTATTCTGCATTAACAGCAAGACGCTGAAGACTAAGGGCTATGGCTTGTTGGCCCTGGTCGCCTCGGCTACGGCTACGGTGTTGGTGTGGATCATCTATGACTATTCTCAGCAATACCTCACGGTCACATCGCTGATTGTCGGTGTGCTACTAGTGATTGGCATGCTGGGCGTGGTTACGATTCTATTGACCGAAGCTCACGAGTGGGCAGAGGCGCATTGGTATACAGTGCGCAATCGCCAGATGAAGCCGTCGGTATTGAATCCCTCGCGCATACCTAAAGTCTCTATTCATGTGCCTGCCTATAACGAACCTGCAGACATGATGATCGAAACCTTAAACGCGCTAGCGGCACTCGACTATCCAGACTTCGAAGTACTCGTGATCGACAATAATACTCGTGACGAGGCCGTATGGCGGCCCGTGCAGAAGCACTGCGAGCTGTTGGGTGCGCGCTTTCGCTTCTTCCATGTGTCACCGCTTTCGGGTTTCAAGGCGGGCGCACTGAACTATGCGTTACAAAACACCCATAAAGACGCAGAGGTGATCGCGGCTATCGACAGCGACTATCAGGTCGAGCCAAATTGGCTGCGCGATCTAGTGGGCGCCTTCGAGAATCCACGCATCGCGATCGTTCAGTCGCCGCAGGATTACCGCGACCAAGACGACAACGCCTTCAAGTCAATGTGCTTCGCAGAATATCGCGGTTTCTTCGAGATCGGCATGGTCACGCGTAACGAGCGCAACGCCATCATCCAGCACGGCACCATGACACTAGTGCGTCGCTCGGCCTTGGAAGAGGTTGGTGGCTGGGGCGAGTGGTGCATCACCGAGGACGCGGAGCTAGGCCTGCGCATCTTCGAGGCTGGCTACGAGGCCATGTATCTTTCTTACAGCTACGGCCGTGGGCTAATGCCTGACACCTTTATCGACTACAAGAAGCAGCGCCTACGCTGGGCCTATGGTGCGATGCAGATCCTCCGTCGTCACACGGCTGAACTGTTCAGCACGAAGTCGTCGGGATTGACGAACGGACAGCGCTACCATTTCTTAGCGGGCTGGTTGCCGTGGGTGGCGGATGGCTTTAACTTGATCTTCAACCTCGCGGCCATCGCGTGGTCAATCGCGATGATCGTGTCGCCAACTCAGATCGATGCGCCATTAGTGATGTTCTCGGTGCTGCCATTGTCTTTATTCGCGTTCAAACTTTCGAAGATGGTGTATCTGTACCGGTCGCGAGTAAAAGCGAATCTGCGTCAAACAGTAGCGGCGGCAATCGCGGGCCTAGCGTTGTCCCACACAGTAGGCTTGGCAACACTGAAGGGTTTGTTCACAGATAATATGCCGTTCGTGCGCACGCCGAAACAGGCACGACCTTCGGCGGTATTAGAGGCGCTAGGCGCGGTCAGAGAGGAGTCGCTGATGTTGATCAGCCTGCTGTCGGTGGTGTTGATGCTAAGCTTAGTACCGAGAGAGTTCGGTAGCCCAGACCTAAGCATCTGGAGCGTAGTCCTAACTATCCAGGCGATCCCCTACGCGGCGGCGGTGCTAGTGTCGTTCGTAAGCTCGTTCCGCTGGCCAGCCCGCCTACTAGGCAGCAGCATCAAGCGCAACCTATACATAAGCGATCTCTAAACTTTTAACACTACTACTTGTGTTTAAAGGGCTACTTCGGTGGCCCTTTTTTTTGGTTCGATTAAGTTTGTTTTAGGTCAGTGCTTCGTTGGTCGAGCCACGCAGCGGGAGGGGAATTACTGGAGACGCCAAAAAACGCACATCCATGTGCGCTTTTTGGCGTTTCCAGAAAATCTTTACCCGGCAACCAGCGCGACCTACGGAGCACTATATACAGAGTGACCAAAGGAGCATCAAACTAATTAAAGAACCACCAAACAACATAACCAATCGCAAAAAGGGTCAGATAGAACATTCCTATCCAGGCGAGAATGTTCATGCCCTTCGAGATGTGTGTCTTGCGCACTAGGTCGAAGTTTAGCCATGCGAAGAAAGGAGTTGTTATGAAGGCTAGTGTCATTGCGAACGTCAGCATCGGTGCTAAAGCGCTCTGGAAGAAAAGGATAATCGCCATCCCCAAGAACGCCTGCGCCACAATCCACGCATTTAGTGTCCAAGACTTTACCGGCTTCGGCTTCCTCTTTAGTAAGTGAAACGACTCATCCAATGTGCGCGCATAGCCATCCATTACCGCCAGGGTTGTCCCGAACATGCACAGGAACGCGATTCCCGCTACTAAGTAGCGCGACCACTGCCCGATCGTATCCGCGTACATTGCCACTAGCTGCTGCGCGAACGCCGCACTAGCTAGCGCTATCTCCTGGTTAGAACCATGCTGTACTAGCGAACCAAGTGATAGGAATACTACCGCCAACAATACCGCTACCCCGTAGCCCACATTGAAATCGAATAATGCATCGGAGAGATTTACCTGCGTAAGCTTCTGCTTTGAGCGCGTCCATAAAGAGCTGATCGCCGAGATCTCAATTGGCACCGGCATCCAGCCCATCATCGCCACGATGAACGCTAGTGCAGAGAGTTGCCATGGTGATGGACTCACGAAATCTGCTGGTGCGGTCGGACCGTTCTGCCACGCCACTAGCACCACAAACACAGTCGTCACCGTCAGGACAAACATGATCACTTTAGAGACTCGGTCCAGCAGCTTGTAGTGACCCGCTAATAATATGGCGAGGCAGGTTCCGAGCAGAAACCAACAAAGAGTTGTTAGGGATAGACTCCACGGGAGGAAATACTGCAACAGGCTGGCGCTGAGGATCAGCACGCCCGCTGTGTTCACAACTGCCGCCACTACGTTAAGGGCCGTGAAGGCGATGAGGTAAGAGCGGCCCTTACGCAGGTAGCCCTGAATTAGGCTCTCGTTCTCGTTGATCGTGTATTGCACCCCGAAACGAAAGAAAGGGTATTTGAGTACGTTGACTAATAGAATTAACCATAACAATTGCCAGCCGAACAGCGCACCGGCCTGAGTCGACGCCACTAGGTGTGATCCACCAACCGCCGCTGAAGACATTACCAGGCCTGGCCCCATCGCCCGTAGGCGCGACCGTATTCTTGAATTTTCCATAATCTCTTTTCTTCTTCTGTTCGAGTTTGTGTGTAGTCGTGTGTTTATTAATGGGAGTTAACGAAAGACTCGTTCGCGGAACCACAGATTGCAGGCCCATTTCTCGCCTTCCTCTACCGGCATTCCCCCGTGCAGGCTGTTAGGGTGGCGTATTGTGCCTCCGAGCATGCAATTATGGAATAGCAGCAGGCGACCCTTGCGCGCTTGTACCTCTAGTTGCAGTTTCGGGAAGGAGGTGGCCCCGCCGGCGGGCACATCGTTGAGGTAGAGTAGGCCGGTCACTAGGCGCTGGCCGCCACGTAACATGCAGCGCTTGCCATCCTCCGACTCCGCATCCCAGCCATCGAAGTGGGCGGCGTATTCCTGATGATGATCGTAGTGAATTAACTGTAGCGACTCAGCATTCTCTAGGGGCAGTCCCGCGAGCTTGCTTATGCGCTGGCAGACCCCCTCGATCACCTCGTCGTGACGGTGGGCAATCCAGCAATTGCGATTAGTTCGAGTTGGGCTGATAACGCCTTCGTTAGGCCCTGTCACCAAGGCAGGCGCAAGCAGTGTGTCGCCCGCAGCCAAGATATGCTCGATCTCTAGTGCGCTAACATAGTCGTCGAATATGCAGACAAAGGGATCGCTGCTCAGTAATTGCCCTTTCTGCATCGCCTCTGCGTAGTTCATCGCCTCGTCATCCGTGGTCGTTGAGAAAACAGGAGTCTAGCCGCTCTGCCCAATAGTGACAAACCCCCATAAAGAGCGATTGGGCTTGGTAATTGTTCTGCGCTTCTTTACCCTATGGGCTCATCTTTGCTAGACCCTTATCGAATCGACTAACTCGCAGTTCTAATCTGCCCACCGAGAAGCCTTACACGATGCCCGAAACCCAAAAAGCCTGGCTGCAGATCCATTTCTGCGTGTTCCTTTGGGGCTTCACCGCGATTATAGGCAAGCTGATCAGCATGGCTGCTATGCCCTTGGTGCTGTGGCGCATGTTGTTAGTTGCCGTGCTTCTGTTCTGTGCGCCGCGGGTTTGGCGTTCGCTAGCCGCATTGTCTCGGCGGCACATCTTGGCCTTTAGTGGCGTGGGCGTATTGGTGGCTATTCACTGGCTTGGCTTCTATGGTGCCGTCAAACTCGCTAACGCCTCCGTCGCGGCAACCTGCATGGCGATGGTGCCGGTGTTTCTCTGCGTCATAGAGCCTTTGGTAACTGGCCGACCCTTCGTAATGCGCGAACTCTGGCTCGGCGTGCTCGCGGTGCCAGGCATCGCCTTGATAGTGGGAGGAACGCCCGAGAACATGAATGTGGGTGTGTTAGTGGGTGTAATATCGGCACTGTTTGCCGCGCTTTTTGGCGCCTATAACAAGCGCCTCATCCACCGTACCGACGCGCTCAGTGCTACAGCGCTGGAGATGCTCAGTGGTGGCCTGTTCGTGGCAGCCCTTGGGCTGCTTCTCGTGCTGTGGTCGCCAAGCGATACAGGCTCTAGCGCACTATGGCCAGATCCGGCACAGATGTTCGCACTGCCTAGCAGTGCAGACCTGAGCTATCTTCTCGGCCTCGCCTTGCTGTGTACTCTCTTGCCCTTCGTCCTGTCCTTACGCGCGCTGCGGCATTTATCTGCCTATGCCTCGGCACTGGCCGTCAATATGGAGCCGATCTATGCGATCATTCTCGCCGTATTAATCCTCGGCGAGCAAAGAGAGCTGGGTATGGCTTTCTATGCCGGTGCGGCCTTGATTCTTACCGTGGTCTTTGCCTACCCATTCGTGGTCAAGGTGCGAGCGCCGAATGTCGTGCCGCAAGCTTGATGCAATGCTACTGCAACAAATTGGGCTAAGGCCCGTCTATTAGAGAGACAAGCAATATGTTGGAACAAGATAAGATCGCCGTATTTGAGGAATTCGTGGAAGAAGAGGCCTCGGTCTTGGAGATCGCCCGCGCAATGTCACGGCAATTCGAGGGCGAGTCGCTTGCACAGTTGCAAGACTGGGTCGCTGCATATTCATTGGCTCAGGCTAGCGAAGGCACTGTGGGTTTCTATGTCGATGAGTTTGGTGCGCGCGATGTCGTCACCTGCACTCTGGACGAGGCTAAGGCAAAGTTTGCCCAAGGCGAGATCTGGTCCCTCGAAAGCAATGTCATGTTGCATGTCTTCCAAGCCGACTAACGGCGGGCGCTTGAGTCAGTACCCCGGCTGAATTAGTCTGCGTTTAGTGCTTAAAATCTGGCGATAGCCTCTCTTGAATCGAGCGAGGCATTAACGATTGCGAACGAAGCAAGGATTTACCATGGAGTCGATTTACTACGTTTTGTGCTGGCATTGTCATCGCCGCTGTAAGCATTGCTATGAGGACCGCTTTCGCCCGTATATACGCGACGAGCTAGAAGAGGTAGTCGCAGAGGCCGAGCGCAATGCGCCGCGGATCATTGCAAATTTACCTGAGAGCATGCGTTATCGGGAGCAGGTCGAGGTCGATGGCAAGTCGACGAGTGTAGAGCGTATCGGGCGCATCATTATCTCTGGCGGAGATGTCATGACAGAGCCCGTGCGTGAGCGCGTCCTATATCCCACGCTGGAGGCGATTCGCGATAAATACCGCAACGTGGGCGGCGTGAAGGTGGTGGTGCAGACTACCGGTGACTTGCTTACTCCGAAGATCATCGACGAGTTGCTCGCCCTCGGCGTGTGGACAATCTCAGTCTCTGGCATGGATGATTATCATGTCGGCATGGAAGGGGATAAGCGCCGCAGTCTTATCGATAAGCTACAGGCAATGTTTGCCGACGCGGGGGTCGAGAATGCGGCTTTGTTCGACGAGCGTCGTCTGCAGATGAGCCCAGATACTCCGCTCTACAATATGTTCGGCGCCACCGAAGAGGTGTGGATAGGCAAGCTCTGGCCAAGGGGCAGGGCATGGCAGAATGGTCTTTCGACGGCGACACTAGAAGATAATTTCTGCAACGCCTGGTCGGGAGGCTTGAACTTTCTCAATTATGGTCAGGCCGGCTCGGAGGTTTCTATCGACCCCACTGGCGATGTCTACCCTTGCTGTCTCAAGACCGCTCATCCCTTAGGCAATCTTGCCGAAGAGTCGTTGCTCAGTATCCTAGACGATCTTGCAGATCATCCCGCGATCCGCGCAATCAGTGCCGGCGCGCCGGAGAAAATGGGCGAGTATGCAGGTTGGAGCGAGGAGAAATTCATCGAGGCCTCGAAGACTCAAAGTCCCGACGGCCGTCCATATCAGAACCTGTGCATCGGCTGCGACCGCTTCCATCAGGAAGTCTTGGGCAAGGTGTTGGACGAACGCTTTCGGGCGCGCCGCGGTAAGCGCATGGGCATACTCGCGCGCTCCGAGCCCGTCGAGGAATTGGCCGCCGCGGACGCTAAGTTGGACTCTTGAGGATGCGCAGACCATTCAGAGGCGTGAGCTTTGCCGTGTTGGCTTGCCTGCTAGCGTTGCCTGCCTTCGCCGCTACGCCCGAGACCGATGATTGGGAGCAGGTGCTGCGCGAGGCTAGGGGCCAGACCGTATACTTCGATGCCTGGGCCGGCGATCCACAGATCAATAGTTATATCGCTTGGGCTGCACAGCAGCTACAGTCACTCTATGGTGTCGAGGTCTCTCATGTGAAACTCAGCGACACAGCTGAAGGCGTCTCTCGCGTGCTCGCTGAGAAGCTGGCGGGTAATGATCAAGAGGGCACTGTCGATCTGCTGTGGGTGAACGGAGAGAATTTCGCCACGATGAAGGGCAATGGCCTACTGTTCGGGCCATGGGCGGAACAACTACCCAATTTCGCGCTAGTCGATGCCGACAATCATCCAGAGATGCGCGAGGACTTCACGATTGCGGTCGAGGGCTACGAGGCACCTTGGACCCGCTCTCAGCTCGTGTTCTATTACGACAGCGCCACGGTGGAAAACCCGCCACGCGATATGCGCGAACTATTGCAATGGACGCAGAGCAATCGGGGGCAGTTTACCTATCCTCGGCCGCCAGTGTTCCTCGGCTCCACCTTCCTGAAACAGGCACTACTTGAACTCGCAGTGGATAGCGCGCCTTTGTATCGCCCGATCGACCAAGCAAAGTTCGACAGCATCACCGCGCCTTTATGGGAGTTTCTTGATGCCCTGCACCCACAGTTACTGCGCTCCGGACGTAGTTTCCCGGGGGGCGGCACGGAGCTGCGTCGTATGATGGGCGACGGCGAGATCAGCCTAGCCTTGAGTTTCAGTCCTTCCGAGGCGAATGCAGGCATAATCGCCGGCGAACTGCCCCCGACGGTGCGCAGTTATGTCCCAAGCGCGGGAAGCATAGGTAACGTAAGCTTCCTCGCCATTCCCTTCAATGCACAGGCTAAGGCGGGTGCTATGGTGTTGGCCAACTTCCTCTTGTCCGCGCAGGCCCAGGCCCATGCCTACGACCCAGAGATCATGGGCAGCGCCACGGTGCTGAGTATGGAGATGCTCTCTGCGCAGGAGCGCGCCCTATTCGAATCTATCGAAGCCGGGCCTGCCTCCTTAACGCCGGAGGCTTTGGGGAATACCCTGCGTGAACCCCATCCGGACTGGATGGGCGCTCTAGAGCGTGCCTGGGTTGAGCGCTATGGCGCACGCTAAGGCGTTGTCTGCCAACATCGGTGTACGCCTTGCGCCAGCATTGGTGCTGACAGCGCTCATTGCGCCGGTGGCACTTGGGCTCGCACTCACCCTTTTGCCTGCGTTCGGTTATCTGCCGGTGTTGGGTGGCGAGCGACTGACGCTCACCTACTTCACACAACTGTTTGCGACCCCTGGCTTGGCTCATAGCGTCATGGTCAGCCTAATGGCCGGGCTGTTAACGCCTTTGCTTGCCCTCAGCCTAGTATTGCTGTTCTTAGCCGGAACGGTAGGCACCCGTTTAGAGAGTTGGATTCGCCGCTTAGTGGCGCCACTTCTGGCGATTCCCCATGCCGCCGCTGCCTTCGGGCTGGCCTTCCTGATTGCACCATCGGGCCTGTTCATGCGTCTGATCTCACCGGAGCTTAATGGGCTCAATAGCCCGCCCGATGTGTTGATAGTGAATGACTATTGGGGCCTGACCATGAGCGCCGGGCTTGTCATCAAAGAGATCCCTTTTCTGCTCCTAATGGCCTTAGCGGCCTTGCCGCAGATCGAACCAGAGAAGCGCGTGGCGATAGCACGCTCGCTGGGCTACCGGCCCTGCCGGGCGTGGCTACTGACAGTGGTGCCCGCGCTCTATCCGCTCATCCGCCTGCCGGTGTACGCTGTCATTGCTTTCGCCTCTGCCACCGTGGATGTCTCCTTAATACTCGGGCCGAACCTGCCCTACACCCTAAGTGTTATGGTGCTGCAATGGTTCAACGACCCCGACCTCAGCTATCGTTTTGTTGCGGCGGCAGGCGCCTTGCTGCAGCTGGGAGTTACCGTTGTTGCGCTCCTAATGTGGCGGCTCATGGAGTCGTTAGGAGCGTCGCTAGGGCGGCGCTGGATAAGCCGCGGCGAGCGCAGCAGTGGCGAAGCAATTCTTAAGCTGAGTGGGCAGTTGGGGGTTGGCTTGGCGGTATTGGTATCCGTTGGTGGTGTGCTGGCACTGCTAATCAATTCCTTCGCGGGCTTCTGGCGCTTCCCCGATAATCTGCCCGGTGCGTGGACGACGCAGACTTGGAGTAGGGCGCTAGCCGAGATCGCACAGCCCTTGGCGAACACGCTTCTTATCGCGCTCGTCTCGACTGTGATTGCCATCGTGATGGTGCTCGCGGTACTCGAGAGTGAGCAGCGCGCGGGCCGGCGCCTGTCGCCCTCTATGCTGCTTCTCTACCTACCCTTGCTTGTGCCACAGATCGCCTTCCTATTCGGCTTGATCGTAGCCACGGAGTTCCTGCGCTGGGCGCCGGATATAAAGTTGGTGATCTTCGCGCACCTCATCTTCGTGCTGCCTTATACCTTCCTCACTCTTGCCGAGGCCTATCGGCGACTAGACCCACGTTGGGGGCAGCTCGCCGCCACGCTTGGTGCCTCGCCTTGGCGCATCTTCTGGCGAGTCCGCCTGCCGCTCCTGTTCGCTCCTTGCTTGACCGCTGCAGCCGTGGCCGTCGCGGTGAGCGTCAGTCAATATTTGGCCACGCAGTTGATCGGAGCAGGGCGCGTGCCTAGCCTCACCACCGAAGCCGTCGCGTTGGCCTCGGGCGGAAGTCGGGGCATCATCGCGGTGTGGGCTCTGTTACAAGCGCTAATCCCGATGCTGGGTTTCGCACTAGCGCTATTCTTGCCGCGTTTGCTATGGCGTAATAGGCGCGGCATGAGGGGATTGAATTGAAAGAGCACCAATTACAGCTAGAGAACATTCACATCAGCTTGGAGGGCAAGCAGTTGCTCGCCCTAAACGCGCAGATCCGTGGTGGCGAAGTGCTGACCGTAATGGGGCCCTCTGGGGTGGGTAAGTCTAGCCTGCTCGCCTATTTAGCAGGTTTTCTAGCACCTGTGTTCAAAGCCTCTGGGCTTATCCGCCTAGACGGTGAGGTGATTAACGAACTACCCGCCGAGCAGCGCCATGTCGGTCTATTATTCCAAGATGCCCTGTTGTTCCCCCATCTCTCGGTAGGGGGCAATCTGCGCTTTGCCTTGCCGAAAACAGTGCAGGACAAAGAGGCGCGTATAGAACAGGCTCTGGCCTCCATCGGGCTCGCGGGCTTTGCAGAGCGTGACCCGGAGACACTGTCCGGCGGGCAGCGCTCCCGCGTGGCACTGCAGCGATTGCTTCTATCCGAGCCGAAAGCTGTATTGCTAGACGAGCCCTTCTCGCGACTCGATACCCATCTGCGCCGCGAGGTGCGCGAGTTTGTATTCGCTGGGCTTAAGGCCGCAGGATTACCTGCAGTCATGGTCACGCACGACGCCGAAGACGCGGATGCCGCAGCAGGACTCGTGATCCAACTCTAGCGAGGCCACGGTCCTCTACAGCCGTTTGTGGTCGGTGCCAATTCCCCGTATTATCAGCGACCCTAATTGTTCAATTTTGCATGGGATTTGAGAGAAGTCATGGGCGCACAATGGAAAGTAAAACACAAAGAGATTGCGGCTAATGCCAAGGGCCGCATTTTTACTAAACTGACAAAAGAGATCATGGTGGCAGCGCGCAATGGCGCCGACCCGGACATGAACCCGCGCCTACGCTTGGCGATTGAGCAGGCCAAGAAGGCCTCCATGACCCGCGAGACTCTGGAGCGCGCCATCAAGAAAGGTGCTGGCTTGCTCGACGAGGGCGTTAACTTCGAGAAGCTCACCTACGAGGGTTTCGCCCCCCATCAGGTGCCCGTTATCGTGGAATGTCTCACCGATAATTCCAACCGCACCTATTCCAGCATGCGCGTATTGTTTCGCAAGGGGCAGTTGGGTAACTCGGGTTCCGTGTCTTGGGATTTCGACTATCTCGGCATGATAGAGGCCACCCCTAACTCGCCCGATGCTGACCCAGATCTTGCTGCTATCGAGGCAGGTGCGCAGGACTTAGAGCCTGCCGATGACGGCGCGACCCTGTTCCTCACTGACCCCACAGACCTAGACGCCGTCTGCAAAGCCCTACCCGACTTCGGCTTTACGGTCGATTCTGCCAAGCTTGGTTATAAGCCTAAAAACCCCGTGGAACTAGGCGAGGCAGAGCGCGAAGAGGTTGAGGCCTTTTTAGACGCGATTGATGAGGATGACGATGTGCAAACCTTATATGTTGCTTTAAGTTAGTGTTTTTAATTGATTTAAAACAGATTGTTGCGATGCATATCTAAAATAAAAATTAGATATATAAATACTATCAATATTCGATAAACATATTGAAATTGGAAATGATGGCTCTGCTGTGTCATACTCCTAGCCGAAACTTACAGCAAGAAAGGAGCTAGATGATGACGAAGATTGACATCGGAATTAAGGAAACGGATCGCACAAATATTGCTGAAGGTCTGAAGCACCTGCTTGCAGATTCCTACACTCTATATCTGCAGACGCACAATTTTCACTGGAACGTGACAGGTCCACGCTTCCGGGAATTGCACCTAATGTTCGAGGAGCACTACACAGAATTAGCCTTGGCTGTGGATGAGATCGCCGAACGTATTCGTACGCTCGATGTGGCAGCGCCAGGCACTTATAAAGAGTTCGTAAAACTGAGCTCAATAGAAGAGGTAGATGGCGTGCCTAAAGATTCTGACATGGTAGATCTATTGACCAAGGGTCACGAGACAGTCGTGAAGACCTGTCGCGATGTGCTGAAACTGGCACAGAGTGCAGATGATGAGTCTACCGCGGCGTTGGTGTCAGACCGTATGCGTCTCCATGAGAAAACCGCTTGGATGTTGCGCGCCCTGAACAAATAAAGCCCGCAACACGTCTTGAGAAGTTTTAGCGCATGGATAGCCTACATACAATGAGCTTCACAAGATGAGCGATACACCTGACGAAAATCAGACCGAGAACAGCAGGCCGCCCAAGCGACGGGGCGGCCTGCTTCGTTCTAGCGCCGTCACCGGCAGCATGACTCTCGTCTCCCGCGTGTTGGGCCTCGCCCGCGATGTGGTCTTGGCGCGTATGTTCGGTCCCGGCGATGGAATGGACGCATTCTTCCTTGCCTTCAAGATCCCCAATTTCCTCCGCAGACTTTTCGCAGAAGGCGCGTTCAACCAGGCATTTGTGCCGGTGCTTTCCGAGTACCGCAGCCAGCGCGCCCATGTGCAGGTAAAAGAGTTAGTCGACGCCGTGGCTGGCAGCCTTAGCAGTGTGCTGCTGGTGCTGACCATCATCGTGGTGATAGCGGCGCCCTATATTTCAATACCGATTGCCTATGGTTTTCGTGACAATCCAGTTAAGTTCGCGCTATTTGTGGATATGTTGCAGATTACCTTCCCCTATCTGTTCCTGATCTCCCTCACTGCCTTTGCCAGCGCTATCCTCAACAGCTACGACAAATTCGCGATACCTGCGCTCACCCCAGCCTTACTGAATATCGCCATGATCGGTTCGGCGGTGCTCCTTAGCCCCTATATGGCACAGCCGGAGGTGGCTCTAGCTTGGGGCGTATTGATCGCGGGGGTGTGCCAGCTAGTCTTCCAGTTACCCTATTTGGCGCGACTGCGGCTACTACCACTGCCCAAACTGCAGCCCAAGCATGAGGGTGTGCAAAGGGTCATGAAGCTGATGATCCCGGCGCTATTCGGGGTCTCTGTCAGCCAGATCAACCTTCTCTTGGATGCGTTCATTGCCTCTTTGTTGGTATCGGGCAGCGTATCGTGGCTTTATTTCTCGGATCGTTTGATGGAGTTGCCGCTTGGCATCTTCGGTATCGCAATCGCGACGGTGGTGCTGCCGAGCCTGTCTCGTAAGCACGCGGACAAGTCCACGCTGGAGTTTTCGGCGATGCTCGATTGGGCGTTCCGCATGGTATTACTGATCGCAGTGCCTGCAAGCTTGGCTTTGGTGCTGCTTTCGGAGCCGCTAATAATCACGCTATTTCAGGGGCAGAGTTTTAGCGTGGATGATGTGGGCAAGGTAACTAGCAGCCTGCAGGCCTACACACTAGGGCTTCTGGCGTTCATGGCGATTAAGATCTTCGCACCGGGTTACTACTCGCGCCAGGATACGTCGACACCAGTGCGCATCGGCATAATCGCGATGGTGGCAAATATGGTGATGAACATTCTCTTCGTGTTCGTATTCGATTTCGCCCACACGGGGCTGGCGCTGGCGACGTCACTAGCGGCGATGCTTAATGCGTTCCTGCTGATGCGGGGCTTGATGATGCAGGGGGTGTTCAAGTTTCAGGCGGGTTGGGGTTTATTCCTAATTCGGTTAATAGTCGCGAATATGTTGATGTGCACATTCTTATACTTGTTCGCGGGTGATTGGGAGCGGTGGCTGGAATGGGGGACCTGGAAGCGCATAATAGAGATGGGCATCCTGTGCTTCGGTGGTTTCCTACTCTACGGTTGCGGCCTGTTCGTCACGGGTATGCGTTTGCAGCATTTTCGGGGGCAGGAGTAGGTTGTTCTGATTTTGCATTATCGTGATAGATAGTTTGCGGTGGTGGTGCGCTTGGTTGCTGTGGCACTATTTTGGCATTGGTTTGAGGCTGGGCTTAGGGATATGGAGTTCTTGCTTCGGCCTAAGCCGCACGGTAATACCTGTCAGGACACGCTACAAGCACATCCATGTGGGCTCTACGCCGGCCATCCATGGCCGTCGAAGGTCCTGTCAGGCATCACCGCACGCCTTAGACCTTACTTTAGAATCGCCAGAGAGAGCTGCGGCAGAGTTTATCCGCTATCAGTGAAGGTTGCACACTGAAGTCATCTGGCCAAATCGTAGGCATGAATATCGAGGAAGAGGAGTGGGGTATTAGGCGATGAGACCTTCGACGGCCATGGATGGCCGGCGTAGAGCGCACATGGATGTGCTTGTAGCGTGTCTCAGCGCCTAATACCTCGCTCCACTTTCCTCACTGAACTAATTGCGCTGTTAAACAACAGAATGTTTAAAGTAGGCATAAGCGCCCCATATAAAGAATATACGAGAGACAAGAGAATTATTATGGACCAGAGAGAGAACGACAATCTGCATATTGTTTTGCAGGAAGAGTTGCCTAGCCCACGGGAATTGAAGGAGGCTATGCCGGTTACTGGCCGTGCCCTGCAATCCGTTTTGGATGGGCATAAGGGCGTTAAGAATATTTTGGACCGTAAGGACAAGCGCCTGATCGTCGTGGTCGGGCCCTGCTCGATTCACAATGTTGAAGAGGCCATGGCCTATGCGCGGTTGCTCCAGCCCCTAGCAGAGGAATTGAAAGACTCCCTCATGTTGGTCATGCGTGTCTACTTCGAGAAGCCCCGCACCACTGTAGGTTGGGAAGGTCTGATCTATGATCCTAACTTGGACAATACCCATCGCATCGAGCAAGGCCTGCGCATCGGCCGGCAGCTGATGCTGGATATTAATAATCTGGGCCTGCCGATCGCGATCGAGGCTTTGGATCTGATCTCTCCACAGTACTTACAGGATTTGGTTTCATGGACGGCGATTGGGGCGCGTACTACCGAGTCGCCTACTCATCGTAAATTATCTAGTGGCATTTCTTCAGCGGTTGGTTTCAAGAACAATGTGGACGGCAGCCTTACGGTGGCTGTGAATGCGATACGTTCGGCGTCTTCGGCAAACTCGTTCATCAGTATCACGGAAGAGGGCAAGGTGGCGGCGTTCCGCACTTCCGGCAATCCTCATTGCCACGTGATCCTGCGCGGTGGCAAAACGCCGAACTATGAGGCGGAGTTTGTGCAGCGCTGTGAGGAAGATTTGAAGAAGGCGAACCTGCCGGTGAACATCATGGTGGATTGTAGCCATGGCAACTCGCAGAAGAACCATGAGAAGCAACTAGACGTTCTCGCTAGCGTTACGGATCAGATAGTTGCTGGCAATAAATCGATTATCGGGGTGATGCTAGAGAGCAATCTTTGCGAGGGTAATCAGCCAATCCCTGACGATCTGGAAGAGATCAAGTACGGCGTCTCTATCACGGATGCGTGCATCAATTGGGAGACAACTGAGAAGGCACTACGTGAGATGGCGGCTGCGTTGAAGCCGGTGCTGGCGAAGCGCTAAATTTTGATATTCTGTAGGAGCGGGCTTGCCCGCGAAGGATCTGCCGCTTGCAGAGACCATCATCAATCGCAATCCATTCGCGGGCAAGCCCGCTCCTACAATCAATGTTCTAACCAATCACCTTCTTAATGCTGTTCACCAGATAATCGATGTTAGCATTGTTAATGCCCGCCACATTGATGCGACTAGAGTCCACCAGATAGATGCTGTAATCCTTCACGAGCGTCTGCACCTGCGGCACACTAATACCGAGGAAGGAGAACATGCCTTTCTCGTTCTGAATGAAACTAAAATCACGGTCCACGCCTGCTGCGTTTAATCGGTCTACGAATAGTGTGCGTAGGCCGTTGATGCGCTGACGCATCTGGGTGAGTTCTTGTTCCCAGTCGGCGCGCATTACAGGGTTGGTGAGGATCATCTCAACTACGGTGCCGCCGTGGTCTGGCGGCATTGAGTAGATGCCACGCGCAGTGCCAGCGATCAGACTCGAGGTGGCCTTCATGGAAGCGGGCGACGAGCAGATAACGGTCAATGCGCCGACGCGCTCGCGGTACAAGCCGAAATTCTTGGAGCATGAACTCACGATGATGAGCTCTGGCAGGGCGTCTGCGAGCAGCCGCACGCCGAAGCAGTCTTCGTCCACGCCATCACCGAGGCCTTGGTAGGCGAGGTCGATGAAGGGAGTGAAGCCGTTCTTGAGGGCTAGGTCTCTTATGTCGCGCCATTGGTCGTGATTGAGATCTGCGCCGCAAGGGTTATGGCAGCAACCGTGTAGCAGCACCAGGTCACCCTTTTTAGCGTGCTGCAACGAAGTCATCATGTCGTCGAAGCGAATGCTGTGGCTCTCGTAATCGTAGTAGGGGTATTTCTCGATCTGTAGACCCGCATCGCCGAGTAGCGGGATGTGGTTCGCCCAAGTCGGGTCGCTTACGAAGATGCGCGCGCCTGGCTTACTCTTGTTGATAAATTCCGCGGCTAGGCGCAGGCCGCCGCAGCCGCCCGGAGTTTGAAACGTGCAGCGTAACGCCTTAGTCTTATTCGCGAGCTCGCTGCCTAGAATAAGATTGGCAATCTCTTCGTTATAGACCGCATTGCCCGCTGGGCCAACATAGCTCTTGGTCGACTGGCTGGCCAGTAGGCGGGTCTCCGCCTCTTTAACAGCAAGCATTACAGGAGTTGTGCCAGCTTCGTCTTTGTAGACGCCAACACCAAGGTCTATCTTGTGGGCGTTCTCATCGGCACGAAACGCGGTCATAAGGCCGAGGATCGGGTCGGCTGCCAAGGGGCTTAGGTGTTCGAACATGAAAATACTCCGTGATGTAGAGATACGAAAAATAAAAAGGGCCAGAGTTGGATCAAAGGGGTCAGAGTAACTTGATCAAAAATCGATCAAGTTACTCTGACCCCTTTGATCGGTACTTGAACTCCAATTAAGCTTATTCCGATTCTTTGCTCATACTCTGGGCTTTGAGTGTGTTCAGTAATAAAGCCGCTCGTGTCATCGGGCCAACACCACCTGGGACCGGAGTGATGAATGAGCACTTATCCTTCACAGCCTCGAACTCCACATCGCCAACAAGTCTAAAGCCTGAAGGACGTGTTGAATCCTCCACTCGCGTGATGCCCACGTCCACTACCACAGCGCCTTCTTTCACCATATCGCTGTTGACGAAATTTGGCTTACCGATCGCGACGATGAGGATGTCTGCACTACGGCATATCTCGGCCATATTGGGCGTGCGGCTGTGCACTAGAGTAACCGTGGCGTTGCCGGGCTTGCTGTTGCGCGACATCAGGATCGACATAGGCGTGCCGACGATATTGCTGCGGCCAACGACGACGCAGTGCTTGCCCTCGGTTTCCACCTCATATCGACGCAGCAATTCCATGATGCCGTTAGGTGTTGCGGAAACGAATGTCGGCATGCCAAGGCACATGCGCCCGACACTGGCAGGGGAGAAACCGTCGACATCTTTAAGCGGGTCGATCGCGAGAGTAACGCGCGCCTCGTCGATATGCTTAGGTAGCGGTACCTGCACGATGAAACCGTCGATGTTCTTGTCGCGGTTGAGATGGTCTATGCGCTTGAGTAGTTCCTCTTCAGTCACTTCGGTCGGTAAGCGAATCAGAGTCGACTCGAAACCCACCTGGCGGCAGTCCAGAACCTTGTTGTTCACATAGGTCTCACTCGCGCCATCGTTGCCGACGAGCACGGCGGCGAGATGGGGTACACGACCGCCAGCTGCCTTGATGAGCTTGACCTGCTCAGCGATCTCGAGCTTGATTTGTTCCGAGGTAGCTTTTCCGTCTAGTAATTGCATTGCTGACATCCTAACTTAAATTGAAAATTGGTCGCGGCCTACCACTTGCCTGTATTGGCCATGCTTAGCCATGGCTCTTGTGGAGGCAGTGGCTCGCCTTCCTGCAGGAGCTCTATAGAGATATTGTCGGGCGAGCGGATAAACGCCATGCGGCCATCGCGGGGCGGACGATTGATCGTCACGCCTTCGTTGCGCAGATGCTCGCAAGTGGCATAGATGTCTTTTACGCAGTAGGCCAAGTGACCAAAGTTACGGCCTTCTCCATATTCTTCTGGATCCCAGTTATAGGTCAGTTCAATTTGCGCGTCTTCGTCTCCCGGAGCGGCAAGGAATACGAGAGTGAAACGACCTTGCTCGACCTCGCGGCGCTGAATTTCCTTTAAGCCTAGCTTATTGCAAAAGAAGTCGAGGGTTGCATCTAGGTCGCTCACGCGAATCATCGTATGTAGATATTTCATCGATCTTCCTCCTTACTGAGTGCGGTACAGGGTAATCGGGACGAACTCGCCCGCGCGGCTCCAGTCGCCATCGATGCGGATGGGCTGGCCATCTACGCCTAGGTCGCGGTGAATGGTACCGAAGTATTCACCGGTGATGCGAGGAATAGAGAAATGCACCTCCTGGCCCTCGATGGAAACCTTCTCGATGCGCACGCCTTCTATGCCGGCACCGACATCGTCGAACAAGCCTGTCACTACGCCGTCTGTTTCAACGAGAGTAAAGACGATGTCGCGGTCGCCGCCGATGTTGATGTTATAGGTACCGCGCCATTCTCCAATGATATTAGGGGCTTGCGCAAAACTAAGGGTGGCGAAGCTGAACACGGCCATGGCTATCAGGCCCGGTATCGAGCGAACGAAACGACGAACTAGGTGCTGCATAATCTCTCCCTTTTTTAATTTGTGGGCAGGAGCGAGCACATGTAGCTCCAGCTCGCGACCTATGGGCGTATTATACGGCCTAGGCCCCAAGGGGGCACAGGAAAAAATCAAAGAGGCGGCGAATGAAGGCAAGCGGCAATATTTTTAGGGAACTAGCAGATGCGAGCGAAACAGAGGTGTTTCAGCCACTCTGGGAACAGTCGGACGTCCTAATCGAGCGCATCGTGTCGCGCGGTCAACGCAGCGCGCCAGACACATGGTATGAGCAAGACCGTCACGAGTGGGTGCTGTTGCTAAAGGGCGCGGCGAAAATTCGCTGGGAAGATGGCAGCGAAACCGAACTGAACCAAGGCGACTACGTGGCGATCCCAGCTCGGCAGAAACACCGAGTAGAGTGGACCGACCCAAACCAAGACACGATCTGGTTGGCCATCCATTTCCCTACGTGATCAAAGGGGTATCAAAGGGGTCAGAGTAACTTGATCAAAAAACGATCAAGTTACTCTGACCCCTTTGATTTACCCCTTACACAAAAAAGGCCGCCCTTGCTACAAGGGCGGCCTTCTATACAGCGACTGCTGAGCTTACAACTTGGTGTAGGCGTAGTTCAGTTTGTAGTCGCTTGTGCTGGTTACGCCATTTGAAGTAACGGAACCCTTGAACTCAATCTTAAAGCTGAAATCGCTGCTTGTAGATGACACTTCGGATACATTGATAGTGCCCACAAAATTGATATCAGTTAATGCTTTCTTCACAGCCTCGCGAATATCGTCGATATCCGTAGAAGAGGGCGCTGCAATTTTATCGATCGTAATCGCTGGGAACGTAACCGGAATCGTGATTCCTGCAACTGTAGTGATGATATTGCCGGTTACCACTAGCTTATAGTCACCCTGGGCCGCATCAGGAATATCGATATCTACATTGGTTCCTGACAACTCCGAAAGAATTGCCTCGAGCGAACCTTGCTTGCTCGGCTCATTGCCGAATGTCCCACCCATCACATAGACATCGCCGTTGTTGATCGCGAGATAAATCCCATCAGGATAGGCGCGGTAAATAAAACCATCCAATTCTTGATTGACTGCATTTGCGCTAGATGGGAAGTACTGCGCGAACTTCGACTGGGCTAGAGCGAATAGCTCGTTGATCTTAGTCATGTCTGGGGCGGGGGTGGTAACCGCGCCGCAACCGGTAGTAGAGGTACTCGACTTGCTACCTCGTAGTTGACCCCACCATGTGCCTGTTGAGGAACCGACATTGATTTCGTTGAATCCTGAGATAATGCTAGACAGTGCGATGTCGACGCCCACTGTGCTTTCTGTCCAAATCGCTTCATGGCCATTATCATTGCGAAGCACTGGATTGGTTAATGTATAACCACCAAGACAAATCGTATTGTTCGCAGCGATAATGACTTGCACAGCCGTGCCGTTAGTCAATGGCGAACCTGCCTGAGCATTTTCATAGGTCAGATTGTAGGTGCCTAGGAAAGACGTTGGAATTGTAGCGGGTGCATCAGCCGCAAATGCAGTTGAGCTAAGCAGACCTACTGTAAGAAGGGCTGCACAAGTGCGCGCGGCGGTGTTCAGGTTTTTAGTGGCAGCTTTCATTGAATATTCTCTCCGGGCGAGTACTGCTGAATAAGGAAATAGAAGGACACGAAAAGCCTGCGCGATCCGTGAGCAGAATCTTATCAAAAAGGAATAATGAGGCAAGCCCCCCGTTCAGGGGGTGTAAGGCTAGATAATCAAAGTAATCAAAGTAATCAAAGTAATCAAAGTAATCAAAGTAATCAAAGGGATCAGAGAACCAAAG
>CAXBOY010000040.1:0-24390 GCA_963977405.1 uncultured Gammaproteobacteria bacterium | reverse complement strand
CAGGAGGAATTCATACAGATCGACGATTTCGCCGAGATCATGAAAGGTTTAGCCAAACAATGAGCAAAGATACCGAAACTACTGACTCAATCATAAGACTCGATAAATGGTTGTGGGCGGCGCGCCTATTCAAGACGCGCTCTATTGCCAAGCAGGCAGTGGAGACTGGCAAGGTGCAGAGTGCCGGCAATAAACTCAAGCCAGGCAGAGACGTCAGCATAGGCATGGAGCTCGAGGTTCGCCAAGGTTGGGACACCCGCACTATTGTCGTAAAGGGCCTTTCCGAACATAGACGCGGCGCCCCCGAGGCGGCACTGCTCTATGAGGAGACCCAGCAGAGTATCGACAAGCGCACACAGCTCGCGGAACAGCGGCGCTTACACGCGCAATTAGAGCAACCTATTGCCAAACCGGACAAAAAAGATCGCCGCTTACGGACTGCAATGAAACATTATACGCAGTAGCGCCCTCTAATCTTGGGTGCTTCAACAGTTTACGCAAAAAGCCTGCGCATTATTCAGGCGCGCCTTCATGGCCGAGATTCACTTTATTTGGCATAATCGCCGCACTTAGAAAGACCACACGACAAGTCTCAAGATACCGACCTAGCCCCTGTGCTTTGAGCATGCTAAGCAAATCATGAGAACACAGAGGATGCAGCTTGACTAAGCCACTAGAAGAAAGTCTACGCCGGTTCGGACTTAACGAGTTTCGCACCGAGTGGGGACAGATCCATAGAGGGATCGAGAAAGAGAGCTTACGTGTCACAAACGACGGTCATTTAGCGCAGACACCTCACCCCAGCGGCTTGGGAAAGGCGCTCACTCACCCGCATATTACAACCGATTATTCAGAAGCCTTGCTCGAGCTAATTACGCCGGTGAACACCAGCATCGCCGAGACCCTCGAGTTTCTCAATGACCTCCATATCTACACCTATAGCGTCTTGCCTCAGAACGAGCGCCTCTGGGTATCGAGCATGCCTTGCCTGATGGAGAGTGACGACGACATCCCCCTCGCACTCTATGGCGACTCCAACATCGGCAAGCTAAAGACTCTATACCGGGAAGGTCTTGGACATCGCTACGGGCGTGCCATGCAGACTATTGCGGGCATTCACTATAATTTCTCGATGCCAGAGAGCTTTTGGCCAGACTATCAGAGAATAAAGGGCTCTCCCTTATCGCCACAAGAGTTCCAAACTCAGCAATACCTGCACCTAATTCGCAACTTCCATCGCAATTCCTGGTTACTGCCTTATTTCTTCGGCGCCTCGCCCGCAGTATCTAAGTGTTTTACACAGGGGCGTCCACATGAGTTAGAAGAGTTTGATCAATATACTCTCTATAAACCCCATGCCACTGCCTTGCGCATGGGCAATCTGGGCTATAAAAGTGAGGCACAGAAATCGCTATTCGTTTGTTACAACAAGCTCGACAATTATCTCGATAGCTTGCAAGAGGCACTCTCTACCCCCTATGCCCCATACCAAGAAATCGGCATGAAGAAAGATGGCAACTACCTGCAGATCAATACCAATTTGTTGCAGTTAGAAAATGAGTTCTATGGCACCATCCGCCCGAAACGCGTAGGTCAGTCCGGCGAACGTCCTTTGACCCTTTTGCGCGAGAGCGGAATTCAATACATCGAAGTGCGCATCCTCGACCTGAATCCCTTCCTACCCAATGGACTCGATGCAGAACAGATTCGCTTCCTCGACTCATTCCTAGTCTATTGTCTGCTTGCCCCAAGCCCTGAGTGCACGCAGGCCAGCTATGCGGAGATCGAGGAGAATTTGTCTCGAGTAGTTAATGAAGGCAGAGCGCCAGGTTTGAAGCTAGTGCGCGATGGCGAACCGGTAGCATTCTCTGCTTGGGCCAACGAGCTGATGGTCGATATCAATCACGCCGCCACTTTGCTGGACGACGTCCACAACACCGACACCTACACAGCGGCATGCGCAACACAACAGAAGAAAATCACGGATCCGTCGCTTACGCCCTCGGCACGTCTCCTTGCTGCGATGCGAGAGTCTGGCCAAGCCTTCTGCCGCTATACCATGTCCCAAGCAGCTGCCACAGACGCACATTTCCGAGCACAGAAATTATCAGCGCAGAGGCTACAAGAGTTCCAAGAGGCGAGTCGCCTGTCCGTTTCGAAACAGGCCGAGATTGAGGCGAGTGATGACATCGATTTCGACGAATACCTCCGTCAATTCAATGCTATTGCTGAATCACATACGACGTGAAGAACACCTCTAGAACGTCGGCAGAACCGCCGCCCTCGACATAGTCTAGTGAGGCTCGAATCGAGTCGAGTGCCTGTTCGCGTAAATGCTCTTTGCCTTGGGTAGAGGTTAAGTTCTCCTCAAGCTGGCTAGCGAAGAGTTCGATTAGCTTGCTGCGAATATAGGGCATGTGATGTCTGATCATCTCGTCCGCTGGCCGCTTGGTGCGAACCGTGACATCGACCTTTAGGTAGCGTAGCCGGCCACCGCCATCGTAATTTGTAACGAAGCTAGGGCTAAGCTCTACATAGGGGAACTCGCTATTGCTACCAGGCGCGGCCGGCGCAGCGGACGAGGCCATTACCTGAGAGGTAAAGACAGCAATGCTTAAAAGGCTAAACAGGCCAAGTAGAGACGAGATTTTTTTCAACATATTGATAACCCTTTACACGATTTGCCGGTTCAGTATGCCATATATCGGCACAAGCGACGATTATCTGAGCTCAGCCCAGATGGTTCAGGGCAAGTTCCACCGTATACATCGCGACAATTTTGTTTAAAATGGAGCGCATTGCATATAATCGCTCTAAACAGATTCCTGAATATATATAAATTTCATATAGTTAAGCCAGTAGTGGCAGTGAGTTAACCGATGGCAAATTCTCTCGACGCTTTAATCCCCCGCACGCGCAACCTTAATCTAATGATTTTCCTGGCCTGCACCTCCATAATCGGCGTTGCCCTTTATATGGAGCACGTAATGCTTCTACAGCCTTGTGGATTGTGTATCACACAGCGCGTGTTCGTGATTCTAGTGGGCTTAATTTGTCTAGCTTCGGCCATTCATAACCCATCCGAGAAGGGCGTGAAAAATTATGCCTTAGCGGCGGCTGCTATGTGTGTGGCGGGTGGCTATTTCGCGGGTCGCCAGATATGGCTGCAACATCTGCCCGCAGACTTAGTGCCCGCCTGCGGTCCAGGCCTTAGCTATATCATGGATAACTTCCCATTCATGGATATGCTCAACTTCTTGCTCAAGGGCGATGGCAATTGCGCAGAGGTCTCTTGGCGCTTTCTTGGCCTACTCTCCATCGCCGAACTCTCCATGCTAGGCTTCATCGGCCTTATCGGTCTGTGTCTATTCCAAGCCTTCCGTAGGCGTTAAAGCTTAGCCCCTGCGCCAGCGAAAAAATCGCTCGGCCCAGGGCAACAGCTTCTTCGGGATGCGCGCGCTACGCCATGCATTCGCCGTAAAGCGATTAGCCTCGGACAGCGTTGGATAGATATGAGTTGTTGCGGCAATCTTCTTCAAACCCAAACCGTGGGTCATTGCGAGCACAAACTCGGTGAGCAACTCCCCAGCGTGATAGCCAACAATCGTTGCGCCTAATATGCGATCGCTGCCTGGCGCCGTTAAAACCTTAACAAAACCATGCGCCTCGCCATCGGCAATCGCACGATCTAAATCATCAATACCATAACGGGTCAGGTCGTACTCAATCCCTTGCTCTTTGGCTTCTTGTTCACTCAAACCTACTCGTGCAACCTCCGGATCTGTAAAAGTCGCCCAAGGCACCACCTTATAATTGATGCGGAACTTTTTCAGACCACCCAGCATCGCGTTCAATACCGCAAACCAAGCCTGATAAGAAGCCATGTGCGTGAACTGATAGGGGCCGGCCACATCGCCACAGGCATAAATGTTTGGATAGACGGTCTGCAGGTATTCGTTTACCTCGATAGTACCGCGCTGTGTCAGCGGTAACTGTAATTCCTCAAGGCCGAATCCTTCGACATTGGCCTTACGCCCTATCGCGATGAGCACCTTGTCAAATGGTAGCGCTAATCTCTCGTTCTCGCCTTGCACATGCAATACGCCGCCTTGCTCATCGCGCTCAAAAGAATCAGCTTTATAGCCAGCCAACACGCGCACACCTTCTCGAGTGAATCGCTCCATCACTAACTCGGCAACGTCCTCATCCTCTCGTGGCATGATGCGCAGTGCCTGATCCACAATCGTGACTTGGGCACCCAAGCGAGCAAAGCTCTGTGCGAGCTCGCAACCGATCGGACCCCCACCTAACACTAGTAGGCGCTTAGGTAATTCACGCAGATCCCAGAGCGAATCGGAGGTCAGATAATCCACTTTGTCTAGGCCGGGAATCGGAGGTACGAAGGGACGCGCACCCGTGGCCAATACGATCGAGCGGGTCGTGATCGTGCGCTCGCCAACCTGCACAGTCCAAGGCGATGTGATCATAGCCTCTCCCGCTACACACTCCACTCCGAGCGAGGTATAGCGCTCGACGGAGTCATGGGGTTCGATCGCCTTGACGACAGACTGAATGCGCTCCATCACCTTCGGGAAATTCACCTGCCCCTTAGCACCATCAATGCCGAACTCTGCGGCGCGTTTAATATAGTCGGCTATACGCGCACTGCGGATAATCGCCTTGCTTGGCACGCAGCCCGTATTGAGACAGTCGCCACCCATGCGATGTTTCTCTATAAGTATTACCTTAGCCTTGGCACCTGCCGCGATAATCGAGGAGACCAATCCTGCCGAACCCGCGCCAATTACCACGACGTTGGCCTCAAAATGTTTAGGCTTCGTAAAGTTAACTGGGACTTTGCTCCTGCGCACAAACCCGAGAATGCCCTTGGTGATCCAGGGCAAAATACCTAACAAGGCAAACGACAGGACGATTGGCAAACTAATCAAACCAGACAGAGATTCGATCTGCCCTAGCTCTGCCCCGGCATTCACATAGACTGCAGTGCCGAGCAGCATCCCGATCTGCGAGACGAAGAAATAGGGAACCAGCTTAATAGGGGTAAGCCCCATCAATAGATTAACGAGAAAAAACGGGAACACTGGCACCATGCGGAGGCTGAATAAATAGAAGGCTCCGTCTTTCTCGACACCAGCGTTGATGGCTTTCAAGGAGCTACCGAAACGACTCTGCACCCAGTCCCGCAATAGCAGACGCGAAGTCATAAATGCCAAGGTTGCCCCTATAGAGCTCGCGAAGGAGACGATCAGCGTGCCCCATCCTAGTCCGAAGATGGCGCCGCCCACCAAGGTCGCTACTGCCGCTCCCGGTATAGATAGTGCGGTGATCGCAACGTAAATCAGGAAGTAAATGCCAGCAGCGCTCAGGAAATTTTCATCGGCATAGGTCTGAATCGCACTTAGCTGCGATTGCACGTAGCTCAGGGTTAGGAAACGGCCTAGATCGAGTGTGAAATATGCAGTAAGTGCGGCGGCAAAAACTAGTACCAATATAATTTTCAATTTGCTCATTTTTATCTCTATTGTCTAAATGCTTACGCAATGGACGCGCGTTTACTGCCGCAGGTTACAGCGCTAAGGGTTTATTCTTGCTATCAGCGCTTGGTATGCTATAACGCATTGAATTTCCTGCTGACCGACTGAGAACTCAAAAAGTGCCAAACGATACCACAAAGCTCCCCAACAAGGCTGCTCGCCTGTTCCCTGCCACACGTATGCGCCGAATGCGTCGCGACGAATTTAGCCGTCGCCTTATGCGTGAAAATCGCTTGAGCACTGACGACCTGATCTTTCCAATGTTTATCGTCGAGGGCAGCGGCCAACGCCAAGAAATCCCCTCTATGCCCGACATTTTCCGGCTAAGCATCGACGAACTTCTCAAAGAGGCTGCCGAACTGGTAGCTCTCGATATACCCGCTATTGCCCTGTTTCCGTCGCCCCATGCAAGCACTAAGTCCCTCGATGGGCATGAAGCGTGGAACCCAGAAGGCCTAGTACAGCGCGCCATCCGTAGTTTGAAAGAGGCCTTTCCCGATCTTGGCATCATCACCGACGTGGCATTAGACCCTTATACGACCCATGGCCAAGATGGGATTATCGACGAGCAAGGCTATGTAGTGAACGATGTCACGGTAGAGGCGCTTATCAAACAGGCGCTTTCCCACGCGCAGGCTGGCGCTGATGTCGTAGCTCCATCGGATATGATGGACGGACGCATAGGCTCTATTCGAGAAGCGTTAGAGCAGGCTGGTTATATCCATACGCGCATATTGGCCTATTCGGCAAAATACGCCTCGAGCTATTACGGCCCATTCCGCGATGCAGTCGGCTCCAGTGCTAACTTAGGCAAAGGCAATAAACACACTTATCAGATGGACGTGAGCAATTCGGATGAGGCGCTTCATGAGGTCGCTCTCGATTTAGCTGAGGGCGCGGATATGATCATGGTGAAACCTGGCATGCCGTATCTGGATATCGTACGCCGCGTTAAGGATGAGTTCGGCGCCCCTACCTTGGTCTATCAAGTCAGTGGTGAATACGCGATGCATATGGCTGCCGCCCGCAACGGTTGGCTAGATGAGTCAGCAGTGGCGCTCGAGTCTCTTGTCTGCATCAAGCGCGCAGGAGCAGACGCAATACTGACTTATTTCGCGAAAAAGGTGGCTGTGCTTCTCAAATCCTAGGCCGTTTCGGGTCAGGGTTGCAATTTCACACTTGAAACCAGCAAATCAGGCCTTATCATAGTCTGACCCTGCAAGCGCAGAACCGAATCATTTACGGACACCGTTTATCTAACTTAGAAGGAATGACTTTATGAGCGACAACATCGTTCAAATCTCCGATGCTAGTTTCGAACAAGATGTATTGAAGGCTTCTGGCCCAGTGCTCGTGGACTTCTGGGCAGAGTGGTGTGGTCCGTGCAAAATGATCGCCCCTGTCTTAGAAGAGTTAGCCGAGGAATATGACGGCAAACTCACTATTGCCAAGCTGAATATTGATTCAAATATTGAAACTGCCCCTAAATACGGTGTTCGCGGCATCCCAACTTTGATCATTTTCAAGGATGGCGAAGTCGCAGGCACTAAAGTAGGCGCACTTTCTCGCACGCAGTTGGCCTCGTTTATCGACAGCGTTATCTGATTTAGCACTGGCTGCCCTGACTGAAATCCTCTCGGCAGCCTGTTTGTTCAGCGTGCGGGCTACTCCATTGATGAGCTACCAAGCCTCGGTCAGCGCCACCAAGCGTCACAAATAAAGACAAAATTTTTCTGGACAGCACGTTTTACACGTTCTATATTGCGTTCATCGTCTCGTTCGACTGACGACCTTGTCTCTTATCTACATTGCTCCAGAACTACGCTTTAAACTAAAACCTTTAAACTAATACACATTACGAAAGAACAGCCAGACCACTCTGTTTAAAATCCTAACAAGCTCTCAGACCTATTTGCCGACCCATTGGCGTCGCGCTATGCGGGTGGTCTAAGTTTGTCCTTACCTCACAAACCTACGTATTAAATCATCATGAATCTAACCGACTTAAAGAAACAACCCATCGCAGAACTCTTAAATACAGCCCAAGAAATGGGGCTAGAGAATCTTTCGAGAACTCGCAAACAAGACATCATCTTCGCAATCCTGAAAAAACACGCTAAAAATGGAGAAGATATCTCCGGTGACGGCGTGCTTGAGATCCTCCAAGATGGTTTCGGCTTCCTAAGATCAGCCGACTCCTCTTATCTCGCAGGCCCCGATGATATCTATGTTTCACCCAGTCAGATTCGACGCTTTAATTTACGTACCGGCGATACGATCGAAGGTAAGATTAGACCCCCTAAGGACGGCGAGCGCTACTTCGCCCTACTGAAGATCTCCGAAGTAAACTTCGCAAAACCCGAAAATTCCAAGCAAAAAATCCTCTTCGAAAACCTTACTCCGCTGTTCCCAACCGAACGCTTGCACCTGCAGATTGGCAATGGCAGCACCGAGGATTTAAGTGCGCGCACAATCGATCTATGTGCACCAATCGGAAAAGGACAACGTGGCTTGATCGTCTCCCCTCCTAAGGCGGGTAAGACATTTATTCTGCAGAACATCGCACAATCGATCGCCAAGAATAATCCAGAGTGTCGCCTCATCGTATTGCTTATCGACGAGCGTCCAGAGGAAGTAACCGAGATGCAGCGCTCAGTGCGCGGCGAAGTGGTTGCCAGTACATTCGACGAACCACCTGCTCGTCACGTGCAAGTAGCAGAGATGGTTATCGAGAAGGCCAAGCGCCTTGTTGAACATAAAGAAGACGTTGTGATTCTGCTCGACTCGATCACCCGACTAGCTCGCGCCTACAACACCATAGTGCCCTCGTCAGGCAAAGTACTGACTGGTGGTGTGGACGCGCACGCCCTTGAACGCCCGAAGCGTTTCTTCGGTGCAGCACGTAATCTCGAAGAAGGCGGCAGCCTCACGATTATCGCCACAGCCCTTGTAGAAACTGGTTCCAAGATGGACGAAGTGATCTACGAAGAGTTTAAAGGTACCGGTAATATGGAACTGCATCTCGACCGCAAGATTGCCGAGAAACGCATCTATCCTGCTATCAATGTGCGTCGTTCCGGCACACGTCGCGAAGAGTTGTTAACGACCGAAGAAGAGCTACAGCGCATGTGGATTCTGCGCAAGATTCTCAGCTCCATGGAAGACGTTCAAGCAACAGAATTCATCCTCGACAAGCTCAAGGACACGAAGACCAACGACGAATTCTTCAATTCGATGAAACGCAAATAGGCGTTGCCTGCCTATGGTGAGCTTACTTGCTCTCACCATAGGCAAGACTCAATGGTCCCCACCCTGCGGAGCTTTACCCATGCCGTGCAAAGACCTACGTGAATTCATTGCCCTCCTAGAGAAGGAAGGCGATCTAAAACGAATCACAGTGGAAGTCGACCCCAACCTCGAAGTCACCGAGATCAGCGATCGCACATTGCGAGCCGGTGGCCCCGCGCTGCTATTCGAGAATTTGAAAGGCTCCACGACACCCATGTTAGCGAACCTCTTTGGCCATCCACGCCGAGTGGCATTGGCTATGGGACAGAAAGATCTGCAAGGCCTTCGCGACGTAGGCCACTTGCTCGCTTTCCTAAAGGAACCAACTCCACCTAAAGGTTGGAAAGAACTTTGGCAGAATCTGCCTGCCTACAAGCAAGTGCTCAATATTGCTCCTGACGTAAAAAAGAATGCACCCTGTCGAGATGTCATCATCGACGAGGCTGACATCGACTTGCGCAAACTGCCTATACAAACCTGCTGGCCAGGTGACGCAGCCCCACTCGTTACATGGCCACTAGTTATCACTAGAGGTCCCGAGAAAGAGCGTCAGAACCTCGGCATCTACCGCATGCAGTTACTCGGCCCCAATAAGCTCATTATGCGCTGGCTATCCCATCGCGGCGGTGCTTTGGACTTTCGGGAATGGCAACTAAAACACCCAGGCGAACCCTTCCCCGTTGCGATTGCAATCGGCGCAGACCCAGCCACAATCTTGGCGACCGTCACCCCGATTCCAGACACTCTATCAGAGTATGCCTTTGCGGGATTACTGCGCGGATCTAAAACGGAAGTGATCAAGTGTCTAACAAACGATCTACAGGTTCCCGCTAGCGCAGAGTATGTACTCGAAGGCGTGATCGAGGCAGACGAGATGGCCGATGAAGGTCCCTACGGCGATCATACTGGCTATTACAATGAAGTGGAAAGCTTCCCCGTCTTTACGGTGAAGAAGATGACTCATCGCAAGGACCCTATCTATCACAGCACTTACACGGGTCGTCCGCCTGACGAACCCGCGATGCTTGGTGTGGCACTCAATGAGGTGTTCATCCCCCTCATTCAGAAACAGTATCCGGAGATCGTAGACTTCTATCTTCCCCCAGAAGGATGCTCTTATCGCATGGCGATCATCAGCATCAAGAAGCAATATCCAGGGCATGCTAAACGCATAATGATGGGCGCATGGTCATTCTTGCGACAATTCATGTATACGAAATTCGTCGTGATTGTTGACGATGATGTTAATTGCCGAGATTGGAACGATGTGATCTGGGCGATGACGACACGCATGGACCCAGCGCGGGATACCGTGATGATCGAGAACACTCCGATCGATTACCTCGATTTCGCTTCGCCAGTATCTGGGCTCGGCTCGAAGATGGGCATGGATGCGACGAGCAAATGGCCCGGCGAGACAACGCGCGAATGGGGCACACCAATCGCCATGGACGAGAACGTGAAGAAGCGCGTCGACGAAATCTGGGAAGAACTAGGGATTGGCGAGTAATTAACTTGGCTGCGGAAAACTCGGCAGAGACTCGCTAATCAATCTAATCTCCTTCTCTAGGAATTGCGCGCTGCGCTGCGGCTCCTTTAGGCTATTAAGTAGTCGCGCTAACTCTGCAAACACCTCCGTGCCAGCTTGTTCTCGCAAGCTGCGCTCAAAATAATCTCGCGCCTTCCCCCACAAGTGATTGCGCAGCGAGATCCTACCTAGTGCTAAAAGTAGCTGTGCATCCTTCTGACGCACTTTCAACCATGCCTCTGCCATGCGCAATTGCGCAGCGGCATCGGTATCGTTAAGTCGCAGTCCTAACAAACTATATTGGCGCAGTAGAATATCACTAGAAGCTTTCTGTAGCGCGTCTTCTAATACCTTTCCTGCCTCGTTTAGGGCACCGCTATGCAGCAACGCATCCACATAGATGCTGATTAGCTTGTCGTCTGGAATGATCTGCTTAACTCGTTTCTTCCAAACCTTGCTTAGCTCTATAGAGGTGAGCGGTTTGCTATTTTCATCTGCAAGCTGAGTCGCTAGCTCTGTATAAAGTTCGTCCCTCAAGTACTGCTCGTTGGCAGGTAATGCCCGAGCGCGCGACCAATTGCGACCAGCACTAAATAGTCGCATCGGGTTGATCCAATCAAAAACCAAGACGAGCAGACGCAGTAAAATTAGCAGCGCTATGGTCGCGACAAAAAGAGCAAACAGACTCGTCTCGAATGTGATGTCCGCGAATGACACCAATAGATAACCAGGCTCACGCGCAAGGAATAATGTCGTTAGAAGGCCGATGACTATGACGAATATAGTGTAAATAAAAAATTTAATCATGCTCAAAGGCCATCGTTCGAGAGCGACTGATTACGGCCTGCATTTACTTGCCTCAGCAACTCTAAAGAACCAGAGATGTTGGGACGACTTACCGTGATCCGAGTCTCGGCGAGCGCTTCTATTTCTTCCTTAAGAGTGCGACCTGCGCCAGTATCGATCGCGAAGTAACGATCGATCCACTGCTTACCTTTGGCGAGACTGTCGGTATATACTTGCGCCTCTGCCATCAAAAGCGATAATTGTGCTTGCTCTAACATTAAACGCAAGTTCTGCTTCAGCACAGCTTCCTGTGGTGGAGGTAGAAGTGCCTCCGGCTCTACATCCCATTCTTGCCAAACGAATATAGATTGCAGCATCGCCAGCGCCCTATCGATCATCCCTTCATCGCTTAGCTCAATCTCGTCACGTGTCTGCGTTAACTGCTTATTGTAGTTATCGACCATCGCGTCACGTAGTGATAGTTGATCGATCATTGGCATTAGATTATTGATGCGCATGTAAAGGCCACTGACGTCGACGTATTCCATGTTGCGCAAGGCAAGCATTTCGCTGCCAAGAACATCACGTACGCCTAGCACTGAAATTTCCTCAGAGTCCCGCAGCATTTCATCCACGGCGCTGAGAATTAAGAGGGCTGAATCACCATCGCCTTCTAATTGTAGTTTCTGATTCGCCAAACGCAGAAGATACTCGGCCTCCGCCCACATTAATTCGTCACTCGATCGCGCCTGCGGCAAAGCGCCGATACGCTCCTGCATATTGGCAGCGTTTCGCGCCAAGGCATTGATACGCGAGTCTAAGCTTGCGCTTAGCTCATCGAGCATGCGGGTGTCGGCAAGATTGTCGGGCAGGCTCAATTCAAGTGGGGCCATTGGCTCGGGGATAAGGGTCGGAACTTGTGCGAGTGCCTGCTCCAGTGCGATGTCTCTACTTTGAAGTTCAGCCAATATCGCGTCAGTACGAGACTGCTCATAGAGTAGAAACGAGATCACGACGATCACTGGTAACAGTAGAACCATAAGAATAAGAAAACGACGTAACCCGTTACGCCTAGGGCGCACCTTAGCGGAATTACTTCTACTTAACTCTTCCAGCACTCTCGATGTGTCGGCCCGAACATTGTTGCTCGCATCTACATTGGGCTGTTGAGCATTAGAGTCCGTCACACATCCTCCGCTTGCACACCGCTGCGAGAGAGACTATCGAGTATCGATTCATCATCTGCACCGCTAGCCTGAATTACACGTCTGAAACCCGCCGCCTTCGCTACATCTTGCACGCGGACAGAGGGCACAACTATCCATAAAGATTGCAGCAAGCTTAGCAGAGCCTCGTCTGACTTGTCCCGCGACTCTTGTGACGTCCCTTCCCCATGGAGAGGCAAGCCAAGTAGGCGCAGAAAACTCTCTAGAATCTGCTGGCTGGTGAGGACGGCTATATTGATTCGAAGCTCCTGCATTTGCGCAAGAATCTCCTCGCGATCATAGCGGGGTTCTCGTCGCTGATAGAGCTCGATGTAGTCCACCCTCGCACCACGCGCCCTTAGTGTTTCAGCTAGAAGCTCGCGCCCCCCTTGGCCGCGGAACAGCGCGACGCGCTTGCCAGCGATTTCCTGCAAGCCAGGTAGCTCTAGTAGATGTTCGCTCGTAACACCCGTCGCAGAGAAGTGCACAGACCAAGGAAACTGCTGAAGCAACTCTGCCGTACTGGGACCAACCGCATAGGCATCTATGCCCACAGGAAGTTGCGGCCAATAGCGACCAATCCATTCCATGCCCAAGCTTGCGGCATTGGTGCTTATAAACAGGGCGATATCGTATTGATCTAGCGCCATGATCATGCTTTTTATGCGCTCGACACTTGGTTTGTCCTGTACAGGATCTATCTCTAAAAGAGGCACGCTCAACACCGTACCCCCTTGCTCTTCTATGCGTTTACTTAGCTTTACAGCCTGTGAGGCGGGACGTGTCAGTAGAACATTCACGCCTCCGAGGGAATGTGTTGGCGTTGTAGACGATAGCTTGTCTTCAGCACTCATCGTGTTTACTCATAAAGAGCGCTAAGTATTTCGTCCGCACCTTGCGCGAGTAGGTTCTCCGCGACAGCAATGCCGAGCTGCTCGGCATCAGTTCGGGCGCCACGCATCTCGCAACGCAACAGGCGTTTGCCATCTGGCTCGCCTACTAGTGCACGTAAAAACAACTGCTCTCCTTCTAACTCGGCGTAACAGGCGATCGGCACTTGGCAGCCACCATTCAAACGCGTGTTTACCGCGCGCTCGGCTACTACCCTATCCGCGGTGTCGGGATGATGAAGTTCTTGCAGCAATGTAATCAGATCAGTGTCGTCGTTGCGACACTCTATGCCGACAGCTCCCTGCCCGCCCGCGGGCAATGAAACTAGTGGGCTCATGCGCTGCTGAATCCGCGAAGACAACTCTAGGCGCAGTAGACCAGCCGTGGCGAGAATGATCGCGTCAAATTCGCCGCGGTCCAACTTAGAAAGGCGCGTCCCAACATTGCCCCGCAGGTCACCAATCTCTAGATCGGGGCGCAAGCTACGCAACTGACATTGACGCCTGAGACTGGAAGTACCTACGCGTGCACCACGGGGCAATTCATCGACACTGCCAAAGTTATTAGAGACAAAGGCATCGGTAGGATCTTCGCGCTCGCATATAACGGCGAGCCCTAAACCTTGGGGAAACTCCATCGGCACATCCTTCATGGAGTGCACCGCGATATCTGCACGGTTCTCCAACATTGCCACCTCGAGCTCCTTAACGAACAGAGCCTTGCCGCCGATTTTCGCTAAAGGGGTATCCAAAATGATGTCGCCCTTCGTTGTCATGCCCACCAATTCAATCGTGATATTGGGATGACGGCGCAATATCTCTGCCTTGACAAACTCTGCTTGCCATAGGGCTAGGGGGCTTTCACGTGTTGCGATACGAATCAAATCGACTGGCATAAAAGGTCTCTTGCTTAACTAGTATTGAGGCGGGAATTCTACGTGAAACGGACTAAGATTTCTTGTTCTGCACCGTGAGTAGGGACAACTGTATTAGGGCACTGAATTATATTGCTATAATCCCCGGCCCTGAACAGCCAGACGAAACAACGGAAGAGCACTATGAGCGACAAGACACCCGATGCCATTAAGCCCTGGGGCGGACGTTTCAGCGAACCCACCGATGCGTTCGTGGAGCGATTCACCGCATCAGTCACATTCGATAAGCGGCTTTACCACCATGACATCAACGGCTCTGTTGCCCACGCCAGCATGCTCGGTAAAGCTGGCATTCTTACCGAGACTGAAGTTCAGAGCATCGTAGCAGGACTCGAAGCAATTCGTGAGGACATCGTGGCAGGGCGTTTCGAATGGTCCGTAGCGCTTGAAGACGTGCACATGAACATCGAAGCCGAGCTTACCAAACGCATCGGTATGACCGGGAAAAAACTACACACCGGGCGCTCAAGAAACGATCAGGTCGCAACCGACATTCGTCTCTACGTTCGCGATGAGATCGAGTCCCTGTGCGGCACTCTTACTCGCCTGCAGGAGGCCCTACTCGATCTCGCAGAGCGCGAGGCGGACACGATCATGCCCGGCTTCACTCACCTACAGAGCGCTCAGCCTATCACCTTCGGCCATCATATGATGGCGTGGTACGAAATGTTAGAGCGCGACTATAGCCGCCTGCAAGACTGTCGCACCCGTTTGAATGCCTGCCCACTAGGGGCAGCGGCTCTAGCCGGCACTAGCTATCCAATCCAGCGCGAGTACACAGCGCAGTTGCTAGGCTTCGACGGACCCACACGCAACTCACTGGACTCTGTTAGCGATCGTGACTTCGCGATCGAGCTCGCGGCTGCCGGTAGCTTAATAATGACGCATTTATCGCGCTTCTCAGAAGAGTTGGTTCTGTGGACCTCGGCGCAGTTCGACTTCGTCGAGCTGCCCGATCGCTTCTGCACCGGCTCTTCGATCATGCCGCAGAAGAAAAACCCCGATGTACCAGAGTTGGTGCGCGGCAAGACTGGCCGCGTAAACGGTCACTTAGTATCACTACTGACACTGATGAAGTCCCAGCCGCTGGCCTACAACAAAGACAATCAAGAAGACAAAGAGCCGCTGTTCGACATAATCGATACCTTGCGAGATTGCCTCAAGGCCTATGCGGATATGATGCCCGCCATTAAGCCCAAGAAGGACAATCTCTACAAGGCGGCTAGCAAGGGCTACGCGACCGCCACAGACCTCGCGGACTATTTGGTGCGCAAGGGCATCGCATTCCGCGACGCACACGAGATTGTGGGCAAGTCCGTGGCCTATGGCATTGAGCAGAAGAAGGATCTTAGCGAGCTGACTCTGAGCGAGTTACAGCAATTTTCCGATCAAATCGACGAAGATGTATTCAAGGTGCTGACATTAGAGGGCTCTGTACAGTCTCGCAACCACATCGGCGGCACAGCTCCTGACCAGGTGCGGGCTGCAGTCGCCAACCGCCGTGCGGCAATGGCTGCGCGTTAAGAGGCTCGCCGGGCGTGAGCCCGGCCTAAGCTAACGTGCTGGCGAATTAGAGGCCTGTAGCTCGATGCGATAGCTGCGCCTCTCGTTCTCGCGCAGCGTGCTAACGGTGACAGTATCCCCAGCGCGGTGATTCTCTAACGCATTCAGCAGATCGTCTTCGTTCAGCACCGGTTCTTCGTCGATTGCGACGATAACATCCCCTAACATGATACCCCGCGCAGATTCTCGCAACCCCCGCATGCCTTCGCGCTCTGGGCTACCGCCCTCGATTACGTCCATGACAATCACGCCCTCTATACGCGAACTTTGCCGATAATAGTCTGCGTATTGTGGCGGCAACAGCGCAATGCCAAGGGTCGGGGTCTGGACCTTGCCGTAGGTGATCAGTTCGGGGACTATTTTCTTCACAATATTTACCGGAATGGCAAAACCGATGCCAGAGCTAGCACCAGAAGGGCTGTAGATGGCAGTGTTCACCCCGACGAGTTGACCCAAGGAGTTCAGAAGCGGGCCGCCGGAGTTGCCGGGGTTTATCGCTGCATCGGTTTGAATGACGTCGCGTATCTTGCGACGACTTACCGAGTCGATCTCGCGCCCAAGCGCACTAACTACCCCCACTGTAAGTGTCGTATCTAAGCCAAACGGGTTGCCAATTGCGATGACCTTGCGGCCAACTTCTAATAAAGATGAATCTCCGATCGCGAGTGGCGCCAGCTTCTCGCGTGGCGCCTCAATGCGCAGGACAGCGACATCTTTGTCTGGCTCTACTCCCACTACCTCGGCGTCATAGGACGTGCCATCTTGCAAAGTAACAGTTAAGCGTGAAGCCTGTTGGATCACGTGGAAGTTCGTCACGACATAACCGTCGCGACTCCAAATGAACCCAGAGCCACTACCCTGCGGGATCTCTTGCGGATTTAAGGAATAAAAGGAGCGCCGCACGAGGCGGGAATTGGTGATATAGACCACCGAAGGGCTCGCCTGCTTGAATATCTCGATGTTATTAGCCTCATCGTTCGTCTTGAAGTTCTCATAAGACGGTTGTGCCACTGCAATAGCAGCAACAAATTGAAGCAAAGCCATAGTAAATAGCGTAAACAGGGGGCGCGCGTACTTCATGTATCCAGACTCCAAATCGATTGACTGTTCTCTTATGTGGTAAGCGTTCGCCCATTATTCAAGGCACAGCGCCATGAATTCGGGCATTTGTCATATTGGCACTCTATAATACTCTCCAATTATTCCTAGGGACCCCACATGAGTATCAAAATAGCGATAAATGGGTTTGGCCGTATGGGCCGCTTAGCCCTTCGTGCGGCCTGGCAGTGGCCGGAATTAGAGATTGTTCACATCAATGAGTGCGCTGGCAGCGCGCAGAGCGCGGCCCACCTGCTCAAGTTCGACTCCCAGCACGGCACCTGGCCCGAGCAAGTAGAGGCTCGCGATGATGCAATCATCATCGGTGCCAAACGCATCGGGTTCACCCGCAATCGCGAGATTGCCGCTACAGACTGGGCAAGCAGCGGCGCACAAGTAGTAGTTGAGTGCACCGGCGCCTTTAAGAGCGCGGCAGCGCTAGCCCCCTACTTCGAGCAGGGCATCGCCAAGGTCGTCGTATCCGCCCCCTTGAAAGATGGCAGCCTCAATATCGTCATGGGGGTGAATCAGCACCTGTATGACCCGCAGTGTCACGACATCGTCACCGCCGCGTCCTGCACCACCAATTGCCTCGCTCCCGTGGTCGATGTCATCCACAAGGAGTTCGGCATTCGGCATGGCAGCATTACTACCATCCATGACATTACCAATACCCAAAGCGTGCTAGACGAGTATCACAAGGATCTGCGCCGCGCGCGTGCCTGCGGTATCTCCTTGATTCCAACTAGCACCGGGTCTGCCACCGCAATCACCGAGATTTTCCCTGAGCTTACGGGGCGCTTGGACGGAATCGCCGTACGCGTGCCCATTAGCAATGCCTCCCTCACTGACTGCGTGTTCGAACTCGAACGCGCTGTGACCGTCGAACAGGTGAACGAGGCCTTACATATTGCTGCGCAAGGTCGCCTTCAGGGCATCTTAGGCTATGAGGAACGACCACTTGTCTCCGTCGACTATTTGAACGACCCCCGCTCCAGCATAATCGATGCACTTTCTACGCGCGTGACAAATGGCACACAAGTGAAGATTCTTGCTTGGTATGACAACGAGATCGGCTATGTACATCGCATGATGGAACTCGCCCGCTTAGTAGGACAATCTCTAGCATAGGAAGATATTAGTGAGTCCGACGCTGCGGCATAACCCAGTCGCCCAGTATATCGTTGTTACCGCGAGCTATTGGGCGTTCACTCTTAGCGACGGCGCACTGCGCATGCTCGTGGTGCTGTTCTTCCATGAGTTAGGCTACAGCCCGCTTGAGGTCGCGTCTCTGTTCCTGCTCTATGAATTCTTCGGCATGGTCACCAATCTGTTTGGTGGCTGGTTGGCGAGCCGAATCGGCTTGAACATGACAATGAGTGCGGGCCTTTTTCTGCAGATAGCAGCGCTGGCAATGCTACTCGCGGAACCTAGCATGCTAACGATTCCCTACGTCATGCTCGCCCAGGCCTTGTCCGGTATTGCGAAAGACCTCAACAAGATGAGCGCCAAGAGTAGCATCAAGTCATTAGTTAAAGACGATGGCGGCCTATACCGCTGGGTAGCACTACTTACTGGCTCTAAAAACACATTGAAAGGAGCGGGCTTCTTTCTTGGTGGAGCGCTGCTCGCAGCTTGGGGGTTTCGCGGCGCAATCACTACCCTGCTGATACTGCTAACAACGGCATTTGTGCTCAGCGCCATCCTCTTAGAACAACGCGCAGGCGTCGCTAGCTTCAAGCCTAAGTTCCGCGAAATTTTCTCGAAAAGCGCCGCTATCAATCGTCTGTCCGCGGCTCGCTTTTTCCTATTCGCCTCACGGGATATATGGTTTGTCATCGCTCTGCCCGTTTACCTGCAAAGCCAACTCGGCTGGACCTACCTCGCCGTGGGCAGCCTATTGGCAGGGTGGATGATCGCCTATGGTGCTATACAGGCGTTTGCACCCCGCATTACGGGAACAAAACCCGACGGAAGCAGTGCATATAGCTGGGCAGCCATACTCACAATATTACCCACCGCGATTGGATTAGCACTTCTGTTCGAATGGCATATACAAACGGTGTTGGTAGTAGGCTTACTCATCTTCGGCGCCGTCTTTGCAATTAACTCTTCGGTGCACTCCTACCTCATCGTCGCTTGGGCAAGACAAGATGGGGTATCGCTCGATGTAGGCTTTTACTACATGGCGAACGCCGCGGGTCGCCTAGTTGCTACAATTCTTTCCGGCTTGATTTATCAACAATGGGGACTCCCCGCCTGCCTATTCGGATCCGCTGTTTTCGTTCTATGTTCGGCCTTGCTTGCACGGAAATTGTAAAACAAGACACTGTTCTCGAGGCTTATTCCCGGCAACATTATTCTTGTGACTTTACACTTACGCTATTCTTGCCAGCTCTCTTCGCGCCATACATTGCCATATCAGCACGTTCCAACCATTGCTGTGCACTCTGATCCCGCGAGAACTCAGCAACACCTATTGAGACCGTAATAGACTCACCAAAATTTGCCAGCTCTAAGGCTACTAACTCGCGAATGTCATCTGCCAATTTACGAGCTGTTCGTTCCGTTGAACTCATAGCGAGAACAATAAACTCATCACCACCGTTGCGATAAAGATCGTCTGTTGCGCGAATGCGCCCAGCAGTCGTTGCGGCTACGCGTTTCAATACAGTATCGCCTGCCATATGTCCGAGCTGATCATTCACATGCTTGAAATTATCTAGGTCTAGCAAAATAGCGGACATCGGCTCTCCAGTGCGCTTGTGACTGGAAATTAAATAGTCGATGCGTTTGAACAATGCGCGTCGATTGCCTGCGCCAGTTAGGGGATCTTCAGAGGAGAGTTTCAATAACTTATCGCGCTGTTGATTGCGCTGATTGGCGAAAACGAAGGCGAATAGTATGCAGGCGAGTAGTGATAAGAATAACTTGAAAAACTCGAACAGACCCACAAACTGTGTAAGCGCAATAGAGACCGCAGCTAAAGTGACGATCGTGAGACCCAAGGCCAGCCGCGCAGAAGCAAGGAAGAAGCTTGCAATAATTACTGGGTATAAAAAATAAAGGTCGGAAGGACCTAGAACGAAAATATTCACTGTCATTCCGCTCAAAGCTAAGCTAGCCAGCAGCTGTCCCGCAAAGACCGTCTTTCCTGTGCGATATACGTAAAAGAATACTGAGCTTGCGGCAACAAAACCACCGGCGTCTATTGCGGCCACCAGAGTGTCGGCGCGCATGAATCGCAAGATCGCGAATGGGAACAGGCCTAGCATGCAGATAACGCATAGAATTAGCACGATGTTCGCTTCGTTGGTCCTAGCATTCATACACTTCTCTACAGGGCTAACGCATAAACCCATCATAGCAAAGGCCTATACTATGTTGTCGATCAGAAACGGCAATTCAATTTAGTAGCATTTCACCTACCATGCCGAACATAAAGCCTAGCACAGCCCCCATAGGAGGACCCCAATGTCTTTCCAGTTTTACTTTTGGTGCGATATCTTGGAATACAGAGTAAAGAATACCACCAGCGGCTGTCATCACTGCCATCGCTAGAACTGTTGAGTGATCACTGAACCAATAGTAACCACCTACTGCGGACAAAGGCCCGAGAAATGCCATCGCTGTAAAACTCAAGATGATGGTGCGGGTGCGGTAGTTCGCAGAACTAGAAAGTTCACGAAAAGCATTGAAACCTTCGGGAATATTTTGCAGCGCAATGAGTATTGCCAACAGAAATGCCGAGCTATTGCCGATTGCGAATGCTGCACCTAGCGCCAGAGACTCGGGAACGAAATCTAATAACATCGCAGCTAGTTGGCTCGCTGGTGTTGAGGATCGCAGCATTAAGATATCGAGGCCCATGAAAATAAGCCCTCCTAGCAAAAAACATATTGCTGCTGTGAGCGGAGCGAGGGTTTCCATGCCATCTGGCACCAATACTAGAGCAACAGCAGAGAGTAAGGCTCCACCACCAAAAGCCATTACCGTGTGGCTGAATTCTTTCTCAACAATGCGATCTGCGCTCCGGCCAACGCTGCCGACCAGCGCCCCGAATGGCATCGCAAGCCCAGCACCTAGTGTTAGCAAGAACAAGAGCAAAAGCTCATTCATTACTATGCCGGTGCTCACGATGGGTAGCCCAAGACTCTAACATCAGGCTAAGAACTGTTGCTGCGCAAGTTTATATTGCAGTCCTTTACGGACGCTTGGCCATTCGCTTTCCAGAATCGAGAAGACTACGGTGTCGCGATACGCACCATCTGGCTCGATGCTATGATTACGCAACACACCATCCTGTTTAGCACCCAAGCGAGCGATAGCAGCGCGCGACGCTTGATTGTGCCAGTGTGTACGAAACTCTACCGCAATTGCGCGCAGCGAAGAAAAAGCATGTTCCAAGAGCAGCTGTTTACACTGCGTGTTAATGCTCGTTCTCTGGAATGACTTGGCATACCAAGTGTAGCCGATCTCTACTCGGCGATGCTGGGCTACAGCATTACAATAACGCGTCGACCCTATGATCTCTCCGCTACTTTTATGCTCCACTACGAAAGCTAAGGCAAGCCCAAGGGATTGGTCATTCAATGCGGTGGCGATATATTGATCAATCGTTTTCATCGACGGTACGCTAGTGAACCATAGTTTCCATAGTTCACCATCTGCTGCGGCTTTGAGCAAAGCATCGCGATCTGTGCTCTGCAATGGGCGTAAACGAACCGACTCACCTTCTAACTGTACAGTTTTCAACCAAGATTCCATCGCGCCCGTTACACCTCGTCAACTTCGACACACTAAATATTTTTCTCGCACCTAGGCCTTAAACAAAGGCCGTGCTCTCCATAGAGCAACTGTAGGAATAATGAATAGCAAGCTTACTAATATCCCAAGATAGGAGGGAGTACCGTCACCCTCCAAGAAACCGAATACAAACATCGCAATCACGACCTGAGCACAATACACTGCGCCCCAAGGCCACATCCAGGCTTTCATTTTCCAGATGCCATAACTTCCTGCCCCGTAAATAAGCCAATGCAGAGGCTCTGTCAGTTTTGCCGGCCAGCCTGTCAACTTATAACCAAACCATACCTCTTCCCAGCTGGCATAAGGCTTAGTGAACATATCGAATGGCATATATAGAAACGTCATATAGATGCAAAAAATCCAGATTAGACTTAACCACCAAGGCCGCTTTTTCAGTTCCTGCTTTAGCTTCTTCACCGCACTGTCTTCCTAACTCAATTGATTCAAAGTTTCGCAGAGACGATATTGAAGGACCACCAGTCCTCAGGGCGCACGGCATCCTCTGGGGGTGCTGGATTAAGCTCGTCAGCAACAAGTTGTAGCTTAGCCACCCGTGCAGCCCAAGCCCGATCAAGCTCTGCACTGTCCAATACGCGCTTGAATAGAACTGGGTACACGAGCTCGTTGAGACGCAGCTGCCCTTTCTCATCGGGACCTACATTGCCCGCCCAATACTTGCTAGCGCAGAAGGAGCAGCTCAAATAGAGTTTGCCATCCGGGGCGGCCATGCAATTGAGATTGATCGAATGCGGGCGGATGCCCGCCCATATCTGTATTTGACACAACGGCACTTCGTTCGCGAACGACCAATCGCTGACGGGAGCCTCCACTCGCTCACCAAACAAGAAACCTCCTGGCGTGCGGTCGCAAGGACATATGGACGAGTATAAAATAAACCCTGCTACGGCAAAGACACATAGGGAGATCAGGAGACCACCAACCACTAGACCGGTATAGGATGGCGAGCTATTTGGAGCTTCTTGGGTCATTTCAGCCTCTTTAATTCTTATAATTGTGCTCAAAAACCATGGGAACCCTTTTTGGGTTCGCTCATACTAACGGCTTCGCAGTGTTGGCGAAACTTCTATCAGCTGCCCACTGGAATACTCTGAGCACATACTCTGTCTCCAAGACCTAATTTCACTCGCGCTTATGTACTAGCTAGCAGCATCGAGAATATTCGACCACACAGCCAGCTCATTGCCGCTAGGCTCAGTAAAATGGAAACGGCGCCCACCGGGAAACTCGAAGATGGCTCTCGTGATTGTACCGCCACACTCCTGCACTTTTGCGACGGATGCCTCTATCGAGTCGGTGAATAAGACAATCAATGCGCCGCCGCTCTGTGTCGTGGAGGCGAGATTCGCACGAAAGAAACCACCCTCAACTCCCGCATTGTTGAACGCTATATAGTCGGGGCCGTAATCTTGAAACTCCCAGTCGAACACGTCTTCAAAAAATTTTTTGGTCGCATCCAAGTCCGAAGCGGGAAATTCTATATAATTTATATGCTTAGTCGTCATCATCGTTTCAATCCTCCTTGTAATGACACTGTCTCCGATGACCTAGGTTAGCACAAGTATTCGCTATGCAAAAAAAAGGGCAGGACCTCGCCTACCCCTACTTCTGAATATCCGTATCCCTCGCGACCTATGCGGCCACGCCTGTAAATCTATTGACGTCGCATGCGGGACATCATTTGCTCCATGCGCTCTGCCTCTAGTTCATTGTATTTAGTCATCTGCGCCCCACTAAGCACAGGCTCGAGTATCACCTTAGTCTTTGCTGCCATCTCTGCACGTCGCTGAGCCATCATCTCCATGCCACGACCCGCTTCCCCGGCATCTGCGCTAGACTGGTCATTCCCGGCACCATGGCCATCATGCGCGCCATCTGCGTCTTGACCACGACCTTGTCCCTGACCCTGCCCCTGACCACGACTTTGGCCCTGACCCTGGTCTCCGCGCATACCGCGCATTTGTTCCATCTGAGCCATTCGCAATTCATTGACCTTCATCATCGCTGCGCGGAATGCAGGCTCTTGCTCGGCAGTTATTTCCAAGGCAGCAATCAACTCTATAAGTTGTTGTTCTGGGTCCATTCCGCGCCCCGGCTGGGCATAGGCGAATTGCGCGCCGAGAGTGATAAACATCGTTATTAGCAAAGCAAAAATTGAGCGAGTCATAGTGTTCTCCGGTTACGTTAGATAATGCTATTACGCAGGCGCAGGAGGAACCGGTTGCTGTATTGTTGAAAAAGATCGGCTCGCAAGACTGCGTTCTCTTTAGTCTACGCCCGCGCAAACTCACATTACTTTGCGCCAAGACAACACTTCTCTGCTTAGGTGAGGGAGACTGTCTCGAAATGGAGAACCTGCGGGAAGGGATTATAGAAATGATGCAGCAAGGCTCGCCATTGCTGATACTGCGCGGAAGTTCTAAAACCAACAGTGTGCGCTTCTACAGTAGTCCAACGCACCAATAATAGGTAATGGGAACCGTCCTCGATACAACATTGCAGTTCGTGAGATAGATAGCCATCCATTGCGGCTATAATTGCCTGCGCTTTCTTAAAAGCAGCCTCGAACTCAGTCTCCTGCCCTGGGATGACTTGTAAGTGTGCAACCTCGAGTATCATGCATACACCCTCTTTATTGCTTTGATTCGGGATCGAAATTCTACTGACTCAACTCTTCGAAGGCCTCGCTCTTCTCGAGCCACTGCTCTTCGAGCG
>CAXBOY010000039.1:0-25127 GCA_963977405.1 uncultured Gammaproteobacteria bacterium | reverse complement strand
CTGGGCTTCGATCAAGCCAAGGAACGACGAATAGAATGGCGATAGCACCAAACATCACGATCAAGCCCCAGAACTTCGCATCAATCCCGAACAATGGCACTGTTACTGCGCGTAGCATTGAGTAGAAAGGCGTGTAGTACCACACTGGCGGTACGTGAGCTGGAGTCTTAAGCGCATCCGCTTCTTGGAAGTTAGCGTGCTCGAGGAAGTAACCGCCCATCTCTGGTACGAAGAACACCACGAAACAGAACACAAACAGGAATACAGTGATACCGACCAAGTCGTGCACTGTGTAGTAAGGGTGGAAAGGAATACCATCCAAAGGTATGCCATCCGGCCCTTTGTTTTTCTTGATCTCAATACCGTCTGGGTTGTTAGAACCCACTTCGTGCAATGCCAATAGATGCAACACTACCAAGGCCAGCAGAACGATAGGCAAAGCCACAACGTGGAGTGCGAAGAAGCGGTTCAGAGTTGCGCCAGAGATCAGGTAGTCACCACGCACCCATACCAGCAGGTCTTCACCGATAATCGGGATAGAGCCCACAAGAGACACGATTACGTTGGCGCCCCAGTAGGACATCTGGCCCCAAGGCAATACATAGCCCATGAAGCCTTCGATAACGAGAACAAGGTAGATGGCCATGCCAAATACCCATACCAATTCCCTAGGCTTCTTGTAAGAGCCGTACATCAGGCCGCGGAACATATGCATATAGACCACGATGAAGAAGGCAGAAGCACCGGTGGAATGCAAATAACGCAGCAACCAGCCCCACTCCACATCACGCATGATGTACTCGACAGAAGCAAAGGCACCCTCTGCGCTGTTGGTGTAGTTCATCGTTAGCCAAACACCTGTGAGCAACTGCATCACTAGCACGACCAACGAGAGAACACCGAAGAAATACCAAAAGTTGAAATTCTTAGGCGCGTAATACTTGCTCATGTGCCGCTCCCAAGCGGCGACAATTGGCAGACGATCGTTAGTCCAGTCTCTTAGACCGGCGAGCGAGGAGACGACCCAACCACTCTTGTTCTCAGTACTCATTATGCATTCACCCCGTCTTCACCAATAACTAGCACACTGTCTGTCTCGTAGTAATAAGGCGGCACCTGCATATTGCGCGACGCGGGTGAGCCTTGATAGACACGCCCAGCGAGGTCGAAACGAGAGCCGTGACAAGGACAGAAGAAGCCACCCTTCCACATTTCATCGAATGACTCGGCACGTACGGCTACATGAGGTGTCGGCGAACAGAACAAATGGGGGCAAAGGCCAACCAACACCAGAATCTCGGGTTCGCGCGAGCGGAACTCGTTAGTTGCATACTCGGGCTGCTCTGGTTGAGTGGATTCTGGATCTTGTAGTCGACCGTCTTGGGTCGGCAACGCCTCCAGCGCTTCTTGCGTGCGGCGCACAACGAAAATCGGTTTGCCACGCCATGCGGGAATTGGGCCAAGGATAGAGCCTGGCTCTATCTGGCTGATGTCGACTCGAACCGCTGCACCTGCCGCGCGGGCTTTAGCACTTGGGCTCCAAGAACCAACGAAGGGCACAACTGCACCCACCACGCCGGCTACGCCTACGACCGAGGTAGACCCCAATAAAAAACGTCTGCGGCCAGAATCAGTACCGTCTTCACTCACCGTGTTATCTCCTGAGCTTGGTAATATAAAATCCCCTCACAAAGTGAAGGAAGTCGAGAATATAAACTTAATACGGGAGGGATGTTTCGTTCCCGATTACAGTGCCTGCAAAAATGCGGGCAATGGTAGCGAAGAACGCAGTTTTTTTCAAGTAGAAATATCAGCGAAAGGCAGGCAAGAACTTGATTTATAAGAGGAATTTATATTTTTCGGGCTTAAAAAAAGCGCTCCGTCATCAAAGACAGAAGCGCTTCTCTTAGATACAGCATTGAGCGGCTTGCCAGCGTAGCGTTTTTCGTGTCCTGTGGAGGCGAAAAACGGCCAGCCAATCGCTTAACGCTTGGAGAACTGTGGCTTCTTACGTGCTTTACGTAGACCCACTTTCTTACGCTCTACCGCACGCGCATCACGCGTTACGAAGCCTGCTTTACGCAGAGTAGGACGCAGCTCGCCATCGTATTCCATCAATGCGCGAGTAATACCGTGACGAATCGCTCCGGCTTGGCCGAATGCACCGCCACCCTTTACGGTAACGTAAACGTCGAATTTTCCACTCATCTCAACAAGCTCAAGAGGCTGTTGAACGATCATACGGGCCACTTCGCGTCCGAAGAAACCATCCAGCGTGCGCTTGTTGATGGTAATCGCGCCAGTGCCTTTAGTAAGGAACACTCGTGCTGTAGCGGTTTTGCGTCGACCTGTGCCGTAATATTGTGTCGTAGACATAGCGTTTGTTATGAACCTCTTTACAGTGTCAGCGCTTGCGGTTGTTGTGCCGCGTGTGGGTGCTCGGTGCCAGCGTATACTTTAAGCTTCTTGAACATCGCACGTCCGAGAGGAGTACGTGGCAACATGCCTTTTACAGCTAGCTTGATGACGCGCTCTGGCGCTTTATCAACCAACTTACCGAAGGCGATAGACTTCAAGCCACCTGGGAACGCTGAGTGAGAGTGATAGATCTTATCTTTCACTTTATTGCCTGTAACCGCCACTTTCTCGGCATTGATTACGACGATATAGTCGCCAGTATCAACGTGCGGAGTGTACTCAGGCTTGTGCTTACCACGTAGTCGGGTGGCGATTTCGGCAGCCATACGACCCAAGGTCTGGCCCTCGGCATCTAATACCAACCAGCTGTGTTCAACATTCTGCGGTTTCGCAATAAAGGTCTTCATTAACTTTCACCAAAGGAGCATTGTCTTCAAGGAGCGCGAATACTACCGAAGCGACTTTAATTATTCAAGCATTGTCCTATGAAAAAAGGTAAAAAGCTGCTTTTAGGGCCAGACTATGGCAACACCACCCCTCCCTTAGGGCCGATGCTCTCTTCCTAAGTACTCTTCTGACTGCATTTCGAGCAATCTGCTAGCGGTTCGCTCAAACACGAAAGCTAGCCCGGTTCCTTGATAGAGCGCCAACAAGGGCACCTGTGCCGAGACGATCAATTTTACGTGTCTATCGTAGAGTTCATCCACCAGACTAACGAAACGCCTCGCCAGATCGTCGTTACTCCCATCGAATAAGGGGACATTGCTCAACAGGATCGCCTGATAGAGCTTGGCCAACTCTATATAGTCATAGGCACTGCGTGGCCCACCACACAAGGCTTCACAGTCAAACCAAATAATATCTTCCGCGCGCTTGCGCGTGGGAATCTCCCGGCCTAGCACCTCCACCGTCGTATCACTTAGCACCTCGCCGTGATCGGCGAGCCGAGAGAAGCTGCGCAGCAACTCCGCATCCGCCTCTGGCCCTAGCGGGCTATAGTAGATTTTGGCCTGCTGCAGGCTACGCAAGCGGTAGTCCACACCACCGTCGAGCTGCACAACGGTGGTATTCTTCTTCAATAATGCGATCGCCGGCAGGAAACGCTCGCGCTGTAGGCCATTAGCGTAAAGTGAGTCCGGCTCGATATTGGAGGTAGTCACAAACGTAACGCCCTCCTCTATTAGCTCGGTTAGCAGCCCACCGAGAATCATCGCATCGCCGATATCGGAGACGAAGAATTCGTCGAAACAGATAATCCGCGCCTCGGCAGCGATTTTTCGCGCCACTAGCTCTAGGGGGTTCTTCTGCATCTTCAGCTGGGTTAGCTCGGAATGTACCCGCTGCATAAAGCGATGAAAATGAGTGCGCATCTTGTTCTCGAAAGGCAGGCTCTCGAAAAACACATCCATGAGATAGGTCTTACCGCGCCCTACTCCGCCGTAGATATACAAACCCTTAACCCGCGCAGGCTCGACTTTCTTAAATCGGGACAGCAAACGCGTAAGAGCATCTGCCGACGAAGGCTTCTGCGCTGTGAGTTCGTCGTAGAGGCGCTGAAAATGCTCTATAGCCTGCGCCTGCGCCAAGTCTTCCAGCAAGATACCGCTGGCAAGATCGCGCTGATAGCGCTGGGTTGGGGTCGTTACTGTTGTATCTGTCGTGGGCATCTGGTTCTGTCGCATTGTTCAAGGCATGAGTTTAGGCCGCGCAAGGCTGCGCATTCTACGGCAAATAACGGCCAATCGACCAGCGGGGCACATGTCATGGCAATCTCGACCTTTATTCCGGGTGTGCGCGTAGTCGCGAATAGCGAGGAATTTCTTCGCGCTGAGGCGGTCATTTCAGGCTATACTTACGCAATTGAATTTGCAGGGGCGCCACATTGAGCGCACTCACTGAATAAGAGGCATTGAATACAGATGTTATGGTTGACCGGAATTGGCTTTCTCGCAATCGGCATCGCCATAGGCTATTTCTTAGCCGGGCGTGTCAATAACAACCCCACCAAGATCACCGAGCTGGAGCAGCAACTACAAGACCTGCAGCGCGCCAACTCACACTATCGCGACGAGGTCAGTGAGCACTTCAGTACAACTGCCGAACTCGTACAGCAGATGACGGAGAGCTATAAAGACGTTTACCAACATCTGGCCAGTGGCGCACAAGACCTATGTAGTGGCGAGGTCGCGAGCAAATTGCTTCCCGCTTCCAGCGAGCCAGTGTTTGGCCGCATTCAGTCCGATCAAGACGAAGAAGACGGTGACGGAGAGATGCAAGCCCCGAAGGACTATGCTCCACGACAGAATGCCTCTCAGACCGGCGCCCTGTCCGAGGACTTCGGCCTTGAGAAAGTTAAAGAAACCGAAGAAGACTAGGCACTTCGCCCCGGATTTAACCCTATTGCGTTGATTCCCCCAAAATGTATCCCCAAATAGCGGTACTGCCTACGCAGCCGCTTCCCATACATCTATAGCTAAGCGAATTAAGAAAGTATGACTGACTACAACATGACCCATCTCAAGCAACTGGAAGCCGAGAGCATTCATATCATTCGCGAAGTCGCGGCAGAATTCGACAACCCCGTTATGCTGTACTCAATCGGCAAAGACTCCGCCGTGATGTTGCACCTAGCGATGAAAGCCTTCTATCCAGGCAAACCGCCCTTCCCCCTCCTCCACGTAGACACCACGTGGAAGTTCAAGGAAATGATCGCGTTTCGAGACCAGATGGCGGCCAAACTCGGCCTAGAGTTAATCGTGCATACGAACCAGGAAGGTGTCGATGCTGGCGTCGGCCCCTTTACCCACGGCAGCGAGAAGCACACCGATATAATGAAGACTCAGGCCCTGCGCCAGGCTCTCAACAAGTATAAGTTCGATGCTGCCTTTGGTGGCGCGCGCCGCGACGAAGAAAAGTCTCGTGCCAAAGAGCGCGTATTCTCCTTCCGCGATAAGAATCACGGCTGGGATCCGAAGAACCAGCGCCCGGAGCTGTGGAACATCTATAACGGCAAGGTCAATAAGGGCGAGAGCATTCGAGTCTTCCCATTGTCCAACTGGACCGAATTGGACATCTGGCAATACATCTACTTGAACGATATCGAGATAGTGCCTTTGTATTTCGCAAAGGAGCGCCCAGTGGTCAATATCGACGGCGTCGACATCATGGTAGACGACGAGCGTATGCCGATCAGCGAAGGACAAAAAATAGTAACCAAGATGGTGCGCTTTCGCACTCTCGGGTGCTACCCGCTAACAGGCGCGGTGGACTCCGAGGCCACAACGCTACCCGAAATCATTCAAGAGATGCTGCTTGCCACCACCTCTGAACGCCAAGGGCGACTAATCGATAGCGACAAATCTGGCTCAATGGAAGACAAGAAGCGTAAAGGTTATTTCTAAACTATACCGCTAATTGCAACCAATCAGACTCACGACAAGCATAACGTTCAGGCACTTACACTATGTCACATCAATCAGAACTCATTAGCACGGATATCAACGCCTATTTAGCGCAGCACGAGCGCAAGGAGTTAATGCGTTTACTCACTTGCGGTAGCGTTGACGATGGCAAGAGCACTCTGATCGGTCGTCTTTTGCACGACTCGAAAATGATTTACGAAGACCAGCTCAATGCCATCAAGGCCGATAGTGTTAAATCTGGCACTACTGGCGGCGGTAAGGTGGATCTTGCGCTACTAGTAGATGGCCTGCAGGCAGAGCGTGAGCAAGGCATCACGATCGATGTGGCCTATCGCTACTTCTCAACCGCGCGCCGCAAATTCATCATCGCGGACACGCCAGGTCACGAACAATACACTCGCAATATGGCCACCGGTGCCTCGACCTGCGATCTCGCCGTTATCCTTATCGATGCGCGTCATGGCGTACAGGTACAGACACGACGTCACAGCTTCATCACCTCGCTGCTCGGCATCAAGCACATAGTTGTCGCCATCAACAAGATGGACTTAGTGGGATACAGCGAAGAGACCTACGAGAAGATTAAGGCTGACTATATTCGCTTCAGCGAGAAGCTACCTGCGGCGGAGTTTCACTTCATCCCCATGTCCGCACTCGATGGCGACAATGTAGTGAACCCAAGTACCAACATGCCTTGGTACGAAGGGCAGACACTCATGTCCTTATTTGAAACAGTGGAGATCGCCAAGAATCGCAATATGCAGGACCTGCGCTTCCCGGTGCAGTACGTGAATCGTCCCAACCTCAACTTTCGCGGCTTCTGCGGTACGCTAGCATCCGGCATCGTCCGCAAAGGCGATGAGATCGTAGTGCTGCCCTCGCAGAAACGTAGCCGCGTGAAATCTATCGTGACCTATGACGAGGAACTGGAATCGGCACACGTAGAAATGGCCATTACCCTGACCATGGAAGATGAGATAGACATCAGCCGAGGTGACATGATCGTACACGCGGACAACTACCCTGTTGTCACCGACGCCTTCAAGGCCACTCTCGTGTGGATGACTGAAAAAGCCATGTTGCCCGGCGCGCTCTATGACTTCAAGTTCGGCACTAAGACTGTTACTGGCAAGATCACTACCCTGCTTTACCGTACCGACGTGAATACACTAGAGAAGGGCCCAGCGCCCTCCTTGGAGCTCAACGAGATCGGTGAGTGCGAGATCAATATCGACCAGGTGGTGTGCATCGACAGCTACACGCAGAACCGTAGCACCGGTGCGTTCATCGTGGTCGACAGACTGAGCAATGTCACCATCGCCGCGGGCATGGTGAGCACCGAAGGCGCGAACTCAACGGTCCATTGCGAAACCAGCGATGTGAAAGCGCACGTCACGCGTGAAGAACGCGCGGCACGCTATGGCCAACGCCCCACAACAGTTATGTTTATAGGCCTGTCGGGTTCGGGTAAATCGACACTAGCCCATGGTCTTGAGCGACGCCTGTTTGACCTAGGTCGAGTGAGCACCGTTCTCGACGGCAAGGCGATGCGTCTTGGTATCAGCAAAGATCTTCCCCACGATCAGGAAGGCCGTGCGGAAAACTTGCGCCGCAGCGCGAATGTAGCAAGACTGTTAAACGAGTCAGGCCTGATTTGCTGCGCGGCATTCGTGGCGCCAAACAAAGACTCACGCGACCATGCGCGCAACGTGATCGGTAAAGAAAACTGCATGATGATCTATTTGAATCCGCCTTTGGAAGTCAGCCGTCGCCGTGACCCAAGCGGTCTATACGCAGCAGCGGAACTCTCTGGCTCGCCAGACCTGCCGGGCGTGTCATTCCCATATGACGAGCCAACACACGCGGACCTGGTACTAGACACCGAAGCACTCTCGGTAGAACAGTGCCTAAGCCAAGTGATCAAGCTAATGAAGGCTCGCGAGATCATCTAGTGGAGTAATGGTAATGGGGTCAGGTTCCTTGATTTTTATCAGGTAATGGTAATGGGGTCAGGTTCCTTGATTTTTATCAAAATCAAGGAACCTGACCCCATTATTTCACGAAATCAAACCGGATTATCGATATCAATAAACTCATGATCGAGCCCGAACTTTTCTACTAGATGCGCGGCGACTGCCTGTACGCCGTAACGCTCCGTCGCATGATGGCCCGCCGCAAAGAAATGGATGCCCGTCTCGCGTGCTATGTGTACGGTCTGCTCCGACACCTCACCAGTGATATACGCATCTACACCCGATTTTAATGCCAGATCGATGAAGTTTTGCGCCGCACCAGTACACCACGCAACTGTCCTTACTGGCTTTGCGCTACCCGGAATATGGAGCGCCTCACGACCAAGTCGCTGCTCTAGCAAAGCCCCTAACTCCTCACCCGACATAGGCGTTTCCAGCTCACCCGTTAGACCGATGCTGTTGTTGTTCTGCTTGCCTAGGTCTCCTGTCGTCTTGAAGCCTAGTAATCGCCCCAATGCCGCGTTATTGCCAAGCTCCGGGTGCACATCTAAAGGCAGATGGTAGGCTAGCAGATTAATATTGTGCTTCAACAAAGCTTCCACACGCGTCTTCTTGATGCCCGTGATCGTCTCGTCTTCCCCACGCCAGAAATAGCCATGGTGCACTAGAAGCATATCCGCCTTCACCTCTATCGCTCGGTCTATCAAAGCCTGGCATGCCGTTACGCCTGACACCAAGCGCTGCACCTGGGGCTTACCCTGGACCTGCATCCCATTTGGGCAATAATCTTTAAATTGTTCCGGTCGTAATAGTGTCTTGAGGGTCTTTAGAATTTCGTCGCGGCTTGTAGACATCAGAATTCACCTTCACATGGCTGCTAATTACTCGCATAATGGGCACACACTTTATATGCACCAATAGGTTGCGATTTATATTGATGCGTATGGTATCAGACTCATGCAATGCAGCCTGAGTCCTTGCGAGAATTCATGAAAAAGTTCTTAGAATTTATCATTTGGCCAACTGTCGCTGGCATCCTTTTCGCAGTAATTCTGGTGCAGTACCAACAGATCGACCGTCTCGGCGAAGCTTTGTCACAGCTGCCTGTCGAGGACGACCTAGCGGAAGAGGTGCCCTTCTCCCTCGCCCAAGCGGTGGACCGTGCGGCGCCTTCTATTATTAGTATTCACTCCACCATTCGCCAGCAAATCCAACTTCCACCCGAGGAAGAGATTCCCCCCTTGTTTCGCAATCTGTTGAAGAATATTCCGGCCGAACGCTCCTATAGCAGCCTTGGTTCCGGCGTGATCGTCAGTAACGAAGGCCATGTACTCACCTCATTACACGTTATCGAGGGAGCAGAGGACATCGAAGTACGCTTTGGCGACAACACTTCGCAGACCTTTATTAGCCCGGCTCGCTTGATAGGCTCCGATACCAACACCGACTTGGCATTGTTGAAGATAGATTCTGGCGACCTTCCGCCGCCGATTCCGATTGGCTCCTCCGACACCGTGCGCGTTGGGGACACCGTTCTCGCCATCGGCTTCCCTAGCCAGGAATTGATAAGTCAGAAATCGGTGTCACGTGGCATAGTAAGTGCGCTTGGCATTCCACAGGACGGCCTGCCCATTGTGGATTATATCCAGACCGACGCCGCGATTAACTACGGCAACTCCGGTGGTGCGCTCGTGAATACGCGTGGGGAGTTGATCGGCATCAATTCGTTTATCTACTCGCAGTCGGGTGGCTCCGACGGCATTGGCTTCGCTGTGCCTATCAATAAGGCTATGGGAGTGGTGGATCAGCTCATCAGTTTTGGGGAGGTCACACCTGGCTATCTTGGCGTTATCACCGGCGAGATGCTGACCAAAGAAAGCAGCCTAAATTTCTTCGGAAGCGAGGATGTCACAGGCCTGCTAGTAGAACAGGTCAACGATGGCAGCCCAGCAGAACTTGCCGGGGTTAGTGCAGGAGATGTGATGACGGCTATCGACGGCATTACTATCGGCAGTGTCATCGGCGCGATCGACCAAATCAATCGCAAAGCGCCAGGTCAAATGGTAAATCTGAGCATTTACCGGCAGGGTGAATCGATGGTCATTCCCGTGGAACTTGGCACTGGCATATCCCAATACCGCATACCAGAGATCCCCAGCAACTAAGAAGGCTTGAGTATTTAACCCAGTTTTTACGGGTTTATTTGCGCCGACGATAGTCCGCAGAGGCTGCGTGTGCTGGAAGGAATTCTCGACTCGCAAGCTCGCTCGCGATCTGTGCTAACTCGGCAGCACCCGCGGCGGAGCACTGAATAATCGAGCTTCGCTTCTGGAAGTCATAAACCCCCAAAGCAGAAAAGAAACGTGCCGTGCCAGATGTCGGCAATACGTGGCTTGGCCCCGCACAATAATCTCCAAGCGCCTCAGCACTATAAGCCCCCATGAACAATGCCCCAGCGTGATTAACATGCTGCGCCAGTGCGCTAGGATCGGCAACGGACAACTCCAAGTGTTCGGGCGCGATGCTGTCGCTAATTTGCGCCGCCTGCTCTAGTGTCTCCGTAAGAATTATCATGCCACGGTTCTCAAGCGACTTCGTGATGATCTCGCGACGCTCCATCGTCGGCAACAGGCGCGCAATGCTTTGCTCTACCCTGTCGAGATAGTCCGCGTCGTTGCTGATTAGAATCGATTGCGCCTGCTCATCGTGCTCGGCTTGCGAGAAGAGATCCATTGCAACCCAGTCCGGGTCGGTGCTGCCATCGCAAATGATCGTTAGTTCCGACGGCCCTGCGATCATATCGATGCCTACTTCGCCAAACACCATCTTCTTCGCGAGAGCGACATAGATATTGCCTGGCCCAGTAATCTTGTCGACGCGCGCAATGCTCTCTGTACCATAAGCTAATGCGGCAATTGCCTGTGCACCGCCCACAGTATAGATACGGTCCACGCCCGCCAATGCAGCTGCCGCGAAAACGAGGTCGCCGCGCTCATCCCACGCTGTAGGCACTACTGCCACGATGTCCTTAACGCCTGCTACTTGGGCCGGAATACCGTTCATGAGCATTGATGAGGGATAGTTTGCCTTGCCGCCGGGCACATAGATACCGACGCGATCTAGAGGAGTTACCTTTTGCCCGTATATAGAGCCTTGCGCATCCTCGTATTGCCATGAGTCCGTCTTCTGAATCTCATGGTAGTCGCGGATACGCTGTGCCGCGGTGCGCAGCGCTTGAGCTTGTTGCTTTGGAAGGCGTTCTAGGCTGATCGCCATTTGTTCGCGGGTAACAGTCAGCGACTCCATGTCTTTGGCATCGCGCTTATCGAAGCGATTGGTGTACTCCAAGACTGCCGCGTCACCGCGGCTGCGCACGGCTTCGAGTATGTCGGACACCACCGCGTTGAGCTCTGGTTTACCGAGTAAGGAGCGATTCAACATGCGATTCATCGCGCGCTCGAAATCCGGCGCACGGCTGTCTAGGCGACTAATCTTTAGAGTAGCGTCGCTCATTTGCTAGCCTCAACTGCAGCAGCTAGGCGTTGTAGAAGAGGCAAGATAACCGCGTGCTTCATCTTCATGGCGGCCTTGTTCACTATGACCCGCGAGCTAATTGGTGCAATCAGGGCCAAGGGCTCTAGCCCATTCGCCTTCAGGGTATTCCCACTATCGACGATATCCACGATGATATCGGCCAGCCCCATAGACGGAGCCAACTCCAGCGCACCATTGAGCTTTATGACGTCGATCTGTACGCCCTGTTCTGCGAAGTAGCGCTTGGTGATGTTGGCGAACTTTGTCGCTACCTTCATGCGTCCCAGTACCGGCGTTGCGCCAACTGGAGCCGCCGTCATCAGTCGACACTTGGCCAGCTGCAGGTCGAGAGGCTCGTAGAAATCATCGCTGCCATGCTCCAGCAGTAGATCCTTGCCTACCACACCGATGTCGGCACTGCCGAATTCCACGTAAGTAGGCACGTCGGTACCGCGAATCACCATGATCTGCACACCGGGAACTGTCGTGTCGAAAATCAATTTACGACTGACATTAATATCTTCAAGTGGCGCGATACCGGCCTGTTCGAACAAGGGCAGCACTTCTTCGAGGATGCGCCCTTTGGTAAGAGCAATCACAATTTTCTGATAATTCGTCGCCGTCATAGGACTCGCTTGCCTTTCTTTACTTCCGGGGCGCTTACGCCCCCTATGATGGAACTCGACGAATACGTGCGCCGAGCGATTGCAGTTTCTCTTCGATACACTCGTAGCCGCGATCGATGTGGTAGATGCGGTCCACGATGGTTTCATTCTCCGAAACCAGCCCGGCGATAATCAGACTCGCGGAGGCACGTAAGTCGGTAGCCATAACGGGAGCGCCTTTAAGCGAAGACACACCAGTAACGATGACCGTATTGCCTTCCACATGCATGGACGCACCCATACGATTCATTTCGTGTACGTGCATAAAGCGGTTCTCGAACACAGTCTCTGTGATCGAACCGGTGCCCGTGGCGATCGCATTCAGAGCTGTGAACTGAGCCTGCATATCGGTAGGAAACGCAGGGTATGGCGCTGTGCGTAAAGAGACGGCCTTAGGTCGCTTACCATGCATATCCAACTCTATCCAGTTATCACCAACACGCACATCAGCGCCCGCCTCTTCTAACTTGGCCAGCACGGCCTCCAGAATATCCGGACGAGTGTCTTTCACTTTGATGCGACCGCGGGTTGCAGCGGCTGCGATCAAGTAGGTGCCTGTCTCGATGCGGTCTGGCATGACGGAATAACTACAACCGTGCAGGCTCGTCTTACCGTTGATCACGATCGTGTCAGTGCCCTGACCATGTATGTCAGCGCCCATCGCGATCAAGCAATTAGCCAAATCGACGACTTCGGGCTCACGGGCGGCATTCTCGATGGTCGTCTGGCCGTCGGCCAGAGTGGCTGCCATCATGACGTTCTCTGTGCCGGTTACCGTACACATGTCCATGAAGATATGTGCGCCTTTTAGGCGGCCATCCACTTTCGCCTTGATATAGCCGTCTTCGACAACGATATCTGCCCCCATCTTCTGCAGTGCGCTGATGTGCAAGTTCACGGGTCGGCTGCCGATAGCACAGCCGCCAGGCAGCGCTACTTGCGCCTCGCCGTAATGGGCAAGCAATGGACCGAGCACGAGAATAGAGGCTCGCATCGTCTTAACTAGGTCATAGGGCGCATTGAAATGCTTAATAGTGCCGCCGTTGACCTCGACATTGAGCTTTTCGTCGATTACTGGCTCAACGCCCATGCAACCGAGCAATTCCAACATAGTCGTGATGTCGAATAGATGGGGTAGATTGCACACCTGCACGGTTTCACGCGTTAGCAGTGTTGCGGCCAAAATCGGCAGTGCTGAGTTTTTCGCCCCAGCGATACGGATTTCTCCGTTGAGGCTAATACCCCCATGAATCAATAACTTATCCATTAATTTCTCGATTTAAAGAGTCAGTGGGTTCAGGCCTGTGCGGCCTTTTCCTGGACGGTCATCAAGCGCATGCTAACTGCATGAATCGCGCCTGACGCAATATGAGGGTTCAGAATTTGGTAGACCTGCTGTTGACGCTTTACCGGGTTGAGGCCGGTAAAAACGTCGCCAATAGCGAGGACTTGGAACTTGCCGCCCTCGCCGTTCACGCTGATCTCACAATCGGGAAGCGCGCCGCGCAGTAAGTCTTGTATTTGTCCTGCGTCAATCATCATAAAACAACCTGTATATTTCTAAATCTTAGTGTGAGCATGGCTTACTGCCAATTATTAATCACCTGATCGATGTCATTGCCATAGCGATTCATAAGGGCCGAGAACTGGGTGTAATACTGGCGGCGCAAGTTAATGCCCCCAAGATACAGGTTCTTCAGTTTCCACTCGCGCTCCTCATTCAAGAAGAGGGTGTACTGCAACTCGACCGTACTGTTATTCGCGGTGATTTGCATACGCACGTTGGTATTCTCTTCGGGCTCTGGAGATGGACGACCCGCAGGCAGGAAGACGAGCTCCTGACCGTCATAACCCACCAACGCAGCACCGTAGAAGCGCGTCAGGGTCGTCCTGAGCTTATCTCCGAAGCGCGTGATCTGCTCACCTGTAGCTTGCTCGGCATAACGAGCCATGACACCGGTAGCAACCTCATCGAAGTCGACAAACAGGTTCAGAGAATCCTGGATACCTGCGAAATAGCGCTCGCGATCGGACGCAAAGAATGGCTTTAACTCTTCAACTTTCGCGAGCAATTCATTCACCGACTCACGGGCGGAGTCCACTGCAGACATCTCCTCTGCTGCAAAGGCAAATGGGGCTGTCAGGGTCAGTATGGCAATGGCAACGAAATGCTTAAATTTGATCACGTGAGCTATCTCCTGTTATATCGATGAACGCGTATAGATTGTCTGACAAAACTGCTTGTTTCACAGTGTTTTATAGGCCGTCGAGCGGAGCTATCAGACTCAGCGTCGTAGCTTGTAGAAAGCTGCGCGCAGTTTACATCAAACGGCCACCGCAATAAATTACTACTTGCAAACATTAATATTCCTTCGTCTAATTGATGCCCACCCTTTTTCCGGCTCTATGTATGTTGTTAGACGTCGTCATTGTGATATTCGGTTTTGTCGGGCTAATTTGGGGGGCTGACAAATTTGTAGCCGGAGCTTCGGCCATAGCCTTCAACTTTGGGGTAGCCCCATTGATGATAGGCCTGACGATTGTGGCATTCGGCACATCGGCTCCCGAATTTTTCTCTTCAGCCGTCGCGGCCATAGAGAACCAAGCCCCCATAGCCATCGGCAACGCCCTTGGCTCCAACATATTCAATATTGGGGTGGCGCTTGGCATTGCCGCCCTTATTCGCCCTATAACGCCTCCGAACTCACTAGTAAGAAGAGAGTTGCCTGCCTTGCTGATTGTTACAGTCGCCACTGGCATCGTCTTCTCTAATCTGTATATCGGCATCATCGACAGCCTTGTATTAATCGCTCTATTGGCGCTTTGTGTACTAGCCTTGGTACGCCGTGGTTTGCGCGGCGAGCCAGCGCCGGATCTGGCCGAAATCGAGGAAGATACCGATATTCCTGCGATAAGCACGACCCGCGCCAGCCTGCGCCTTATCATTGGGCTAGTGTTACTCGTCATAGGCGCAGAGGCCTTGGTCGGAGGCGCTAGCTCGATCGCGACACGCTTAGGCGTCTCTTCTGCCATCATCGGCCTAACCATAGTGGCACTGGGCACCAGCCTCCCAGAGCTTGCCGCCTGCGTTGCCTCTGTATTACGCGGTCACTCGGACCTCGCCTTAGGCAACATAGTAGGCTCCAACATCCTCAACCTCCTTGTAGTGCTTCCCTTCCCTGGCCTGCTCGCGGCAGGCCCCATCGAGCAGGAGTTGTTTTACCGAGATTATGCGACAATGCTGGCCATGACCTTGGTACTCGCAGGCACTTGCTTCTGGACCATAAAGTCAGGAAAGAGGATAGGACGCAGCTTTGGCATCGTCTTCTTACTGATGTACGTGGCATGGTTTAGCATCATGTACCAACAAATTTAACGTTTGACTCACGGCCTTATTGCAGACTCAGATTGGAAGAAACTAGCAGATGACTGAAACAGATTATTTGATCCAGCGCGCATTGCGCACGATCGACATCGAACAACGCGCTATTGGCGCTTTAATGAGCCGCATCGATGATAGTTTCGCGCAAGCCTGTGCCCTGATCTTGGCCTGTGAAGGTCGTGTTGTAGTACTGGGCATGGGCAAGTCAGGCCTGATCGGCAGGAAGATAGCCGCAACCCTATCTAGTACTGGCTCTCCCGCCATGTTTGTACACCCAGGCGAGGCAAGCCATGGCGACCTGGGCATGATCACCGATAAAGACGTGGTGATCGCCATCTCCTACTCAGGCACCGCTAGCGAGATACTCACGTTGTTGCCGATCCTGAAACGCAAGGGCATCCCCATAATTAGCCTTACCGGAAACAAGGAATCACCACTAGCGACAGTTGCAGATGTCCATCTGGATGGCAGTGTCGAAGAGGAGGCCTGCCCTCTCGGACTCGCGCCTACTACTAGCACTACGGTAGTGCTGGTACTCGGCGATGCACTGGCGATGGCACTCATGGAGGCCCGTGGCTTCACACCTGAGGAATTCGCCTTCTCCCATCCAGGGGGTAAGCTCGGCAGACGACTATTACTCAAGGTCAAAGACGTCATGCACTCTGGCGATACTATACCGAAGGTCAGCCCAGACACATTGCTTAGCGACGCTCTGCTCGAGATTAGCCGCAAAGGTTTAGGCATGACCACTGTCATCGATGCTGCAGGAACACTATGTGGCGTCTTTACCGACGGCGATCTGCGCCGTACACTCGATTCAGGCAAGGATATCCACAAGACCTATATCCACGAAGTGATGTCGCAGAAGAACAAGAAGATTCAAGAGAATGCCCTGGCGACAGAGGCGGTATTGATGATGCAAGAGACTAGTGTCTACACCCTGTTGGTTGTCGATGCGGCGCAAACGCTAAGCGGTGTGATACGCATGCACGATCTACTTCAGGCCAATGTCGTATAAGGGCTAGGCCTTAGTACTGGCTCACGAATAGGAAACTTACGATTATGCTCTTCAATATCGACCCCAGCGACGCGCTGGAACGGGCTCGTGATACCACTTTACTTCTACTAGATGTGGACGGGGTACTCACTGCCGGTGAGCTGTTTCTCGCCGATAGTGGCGAAGAGATAAAGGCATTCAGCACACTCGATGGGCAAGGCATTAAACTGTTACAAAACAACGGTGTACAGGTTGGGATTCTGAGCGGTCGCAAATCGGCACTACTGAGCAAGCGAGCCGAGAACCTTGGCATCAAGATCGTAGTGCAGGGCCGCGAAGACAAACTAGAGGCCCTTGCTGAGTTATGCGAGCAGCACGGTTTCAAGAAAGAGAATATCGCCTACGTGGGCGACGACCTACCCGATATACGAGTGATGAAGGCAGTGCGCCTTGGCTTCGCAGTCGACAACGCCCACAGCAGCGTAAAGTCTATCGCCCATTTGCAGACCCAGCTCTCCGGTGGCTTGGGCGCTGTGCGTGAGGTTTGTGATTTCATTCTGCAGGCTCAGGAACGTTACGATGACGCCATCGCCCCCTACCTCTAACATCGACGCCATCGCGCCCGCCCCGCCCAGCGACAAAATGATAAACCTGCGCGAACTCCTTTCAGGACCGCGCTTCTGGATCGGCTCGCTCGCGATATTGGTCGCGCTTTATGCGGGCCGCGGCTTTTTGCAGGAACGCCGCTCACAAGGCAGCCTTGTAGAAGAGACTAGCGCTGCCATCACCTACGATGCCTACTCCAACGGCGTCACTACTGTCCTCTATGATATCGACGGCAATATCGAATACACCCTCGAGGCAGAAGAGCAAATCCACTACCTCGACAACAGCACACAGCTTACTAATCCCTACGTTCGCCTCTACCAAGGCTCGGGCGCTCGCTGGAATATCGTCGCTAGATCGGGCAGAATCCTCGCAGCCGAGCAAAGTGACCGTATAGACCAACTCGATCTAAGTGACGAGGTTGAACTTTTTCAGAACGACGACGCGGGCAACACAATGACGCTCTCGACCAGTTTTCTTTCGCTATTCCCGAACACCGAAACCATGCAAACGGATCGCGAAGTTTTGATGACCACTAACACCCTGCGACAGACCGCTATAGGCATGCATGCCGATCTGCGCCAGGACAAACTGACCTTCCTTACACAGGTCAAGGGCCGATATGAAGTTCAAAGCAGTCAACCTTAAGCGCATCACCAGCACGTTGATGATGGGCGCACTTGCTCTATCACTCTCATTTTCCACTATCCGCAACCATGCACAGGAAGCGGCCGGTAGCCATGAGTACAGCGCAGACGGCGAAACCACCATTGAGACTGTGAACGGCCTGCGGGTAATCACGTTGCGCGACAATGTGTTTGTACGCCAGAACAACATCGAACTTACAGGCGATGTTGCCGTGCTCGAATACAACCAGAATAATCAGCTGCAACAAGTACGAGTCACTGGTACACCGGCAAATTTCGAGCAAAAAGCCGATCAGCCGAACGATGTAGTGACAGGCAATAGCGAGACTATCAACTATTATGCGGGCCTAGAGTCGGTCGTCGAGTTCATCGGCGCCGCCAATTTCATTCAACCCGGCACCACGCTAAGCTGCGCGCAGATTCGTCACACAATTGAGTCTGGTGCGACCTCGGGCCAAGCCTGCAGCGGCTCACTCAGCCCACAAAGCAATTGATGAATATTCTACAAGCAAGCAATCTAGCGAAGGCCTATAAAGGGCGCCATGTCGTACGCGATGTCAGCATTAGCGTGGGCAGCGGTCAAATTGTAGGGCTACTTGGCCCCAACGGTGCAGGCAAGACGACTTGTTTCTACATGATAGTGGGACTGATCCAAGCCGATAGCGGCAGAATCTCGCTAGAAAATACAGACCTGACGTCTATGCCTATGCACGCACGGGCGCAGCGAGGTGTTGGCTACCTGCCACAGGACTCGTCCATCTTCCGCACCCTCACGGTGGCGGAAAATATCATGGCGATCCTTGAAACGCGCAAGGAACTAGATCGCAATGCGCGTAACGAAAAGCTAGAGAGCCTACTAGCGGAATTCCACATCACGCACATCCGCGACAATAAGGGCATGAGCCTCTCCGGCGGAGAGCGGCGCCGCACGGAGATCGCGCGGGCACTCGCGGCAGAGCCGCAGTTCATCCTGCTAGACGAGCCATTTGCAGGGGTAGATCCAATCTCTGTGAGCGATATCAAGGCGATCATCACGCATCTAAAAGAGAAAGGCATAGGCGTGCTATTAACCGATCACAATGTCCGAGAAACTCTAGATATCTGCGAGAAAGCCTACATAGTGAGCGAGGGCCAGATCATCGCAGAAGGCACGTCAGAAACAATCCTAAGCAATCAAAAAGTCCGCGACGTCTACCTGGGTCAGAGCTTCAAGATCTAGCTTAACAGACCCACTCTAACTCTAATCTAGTAACTCGAGGGTAGTGGCTTCGCTCACGCGCCGCTGCCGGGTACTCTCAGCGCAAAGACGCCGTAGAGCCTCCACGGATGGATTCACGGCGTCTTCCGGCCCAGAGTACCCGGCGGCGACACGGAATCGGAGTACTAGGAGCTCTAAGTGTACTCAATAGCCTTAACCCGATTCGCCACGATCAAGCACAACTGCCGCATAAATTTGCCGATTGGGCTTGAAATTTGCTAGCGACTTACGGCACGATACTTGCTATCGCGTTGGGTTCGAGGCAAAGTGCCTCTCAACACCACTACCCAATAAAGCCACCGCCACGTAACTACAGACTTTCACATTATGAAGTATGCATCACTATGAAATTATCGCTCCAGCTAAAGATGGGTCAGCAACTGACCATGACTCCCCAGCTGCAGCAAGCCATCCGCCTACTTCAGCTTTCTACTCTCGATCTTCAGCAAGAAATCCATTCAGCACTCGAATCTAACCCAATGCTCGAACTGGATGAAGGTCTCGACGATTTTCATGCCAAAGAAGACGCCGCAGCAGAGACCAATAGTGAAAGTAGCAGCTCTAGCGATGAATACAGCGCCGACCGCGTAATCTCCAGCAAAGACACTAAAGACAACTCCGAATATAGCGCCAGCAGCGATAGCGATGGCGATGATAATCGCTGGGAAGAGAGCATTCCTCAGGATCTGTCAGTAGATAGTAGCTGGGACGACATCTACCAGAGCACTTACACCACCGGAGGCTCCGGGTCTGGCTCAAGTGAAGGCGATAGCATGGATTTCGAGTCACGTAATAGCGTGACAGAAAGCCTTCAAGACCACTTGATGTGGCAATTGAACCTCACTCCGATGTCCGACGCCGATCGCCTCATTGGCCTTGCCCTGATCGATGCCATCGACCCCAACGGCATGCTCACCGTTAGCATCGATGCAATACACGCTAGCCTCATTCGTTCTCTGGATATCGATCCTGACGAAGTAGTCGCAGTGCTGCATCGCATCCAGCAATTCGACCCCGTTGGCGTCGGCTATCGCAATCTCGCCGAATGCCTGTTGATCCAGCTCCAGCAGTTCGAAGACGACCTGTTAACCACCGCCGTCAAACACGCCAAGATCGTGGTGAAAGACCATCTTCAGCTATTAGGCAATCGCGACTACGCACAGCTAATGCGTCTCACGCGCCTCAAAGAGACTGAGCTTCGCGACGCCATTGCCGTAATCGAACAACTCAATCCGCGCCCGGGTTCCGATATTGCCCCTCCGTCAACCAGTTACATCGTCCCCGATGTCATCGTGACTAAAGACAGCACTACCGGCCGCTGGCTCGTTGAGCTCAATCCCGAAACTGCACCAAAGATTCGCATTAACCCTGGTTACGCCTCCCTGGTCAGGCGCGCAGACAATAGCTCCGACAATAATTATCTGCGCGACAACTTGCAGGAGGCACGTTGGTTTATCAAGAGCCTGCAGAGTCGCAACGAAACCCTCATGAAGGTAGCAACGCGCATCGTGGAGCACCAGAAGGGCTTTTTTGAATATGGCGAAGAAGCAATGAAACCACTAGTGCTGCACGATATCGCCGAGGCGGTTAGCATGCACGAGTCCACCATTTCGCGCGTGACAACTCAGAAGTATATGCACACCCCCAAGGGCATCTTCGAGTTGAAGTACTTCTTCTCCAGTCACGTAAGTACCGCCGGTGGTGGCGAATGCTCATCGACTGCAATTCGGGCTCTTATAAAGAAATTAGTAGCCGCAGAGAATACCCGCAAGCCGCTGAGTGACAGCAAGATTACAAAGTTGCTCGAAGACCAAGGCATTAACGTGGCGCGCCGAACGATTGCCAAGTATCGAGAATCCCTGGCTATTCCACCTTCGAACGAGCGCAAGCGACTCGACTAGACATCAATTAACGCCGCATATTCACCTAAGGTCGAAAAAAAACCTCAAATACCCGCGACAGCAGTGCTAAAATCACCGTCGAATTTTTAGTTCAATGAGACCAAGCCATAATGCGACTCGATACCATACTGACCCCCGAACGCTGCTTCTCGAAGTTGCCGGGTGTTAGTAAAAAGCGGTTCCTCACCACTGTCAGCGAATTAATTGCAGACGAGACATGCACCCTCTCCGCAGACCATATCTATAGTGCACTCCTTGCCCGCGAGCAACTGGGCAGCACCGGAATCGGCAATGGCATCGCCATCCCCCACTGCCGCGTGTCCGACTGTGATCATATTACCGGGGCGCTGGTAACCTTGCAGGAAGGTATCGATTTCGATGCGATAGATTCGCGCTCTGTAGATCTACTGTTTGTCTTGATCGTGCCTGCACAGGAGACTGATGAACACTTGAAAGTCTTAGGTGCTCTAGCAACACTATTCCACCAAGACTCCTTCTGCCAAGAGCTTCGTGAGGCCCAGTCACCACAGCAGTTATTCGAGATTGCTACTCGCGTTTGAAACTATTCAGCCTAAGTCAAAGCTGATAATGTAATGCAGGCTCTTAGCGCTACAGCATCCGAATCTGCACCAACCCCTAGGCGAATAGACTAAGTGAAACTGCTAATTATCAGTGGCCGCTCCGGCTCCGGAAAGAGTACCGCCCTCAACATGCTTGAGGACCACGGTTACTATTGCATCGATAACCTGCCCGCTAGCCTGTTGCCGGCGCTCGCGCAGCGCGTCAGCAATCAGAGCACTGAGCTGCCATTAGTTGCAGTCAGTATCGACGCTCGTAATATTCCCTCCGACCTTACGCAGGTGCCTGAGATTATCGAGCAGCTCAAATTGATGTCGTTGCGAACGGAAATCATCTACCTAGACGCCAGCAGCCCTACTCTTATCAAGCGCTTTAGCGAAAGCCGTCGCAAGCACCCGCTGACAACCGAGAAGATAGGTTTGCGCCAGGCAATTAACATTGAAACGAAGTTGCTCGAGCAGATCGCGCTGCTCGCGAGCCTTTCCATTGATACTAGCAATATGTCATTGCACCAACTGCGCGATACCATTAAAACGCGCGTTGTAGAACGAGATGATAGTGGGCTTGCCTTGATGTTCGAGTCCTTCGGTTATAAGTACGGAGTTCCCATCGATGCAGACGTCGTCTTCGATGTACGCTGCCTGCCCAACCCCTACTGGGAAGCCGACCTGCGTCCTCTTACCGGCCTAGATGCGCCGGTACAGAACTGGCTATCTTCGCAGAATACAGTTGAAAGCATGTATGAAGATTTATGCCAGTATTTGTTAAAATGGCTACCAAAATTTGAAGAAAACAATCGTAGCTATATGACGGTTGCGATAGGTTGCACTGGAGGCCAGCATCGCTCCGTCTATCTAAGCGAAAGGCTCAAGCGGCACTTTGCTGATAAGATCAAGAACGTGCAAGTGATGCACCGCGAATTAATCCGCAGGGAAACAGCGTAAGAGTCATGATTAAGTCAACTCTCACAATTTGCAACAAAGCTGGCTTACACGCGCGCGCCGCCGCGAGAATGGTATCGGTGAGCTCGGCGTTTAGCAGCCACGTCAAGGTTGGCCAAGACAAACTGGTCGACGGCAAAAGCATTTTATCGCTCATGATGTTAGCCGCTAGCAAGGGCACCGTATTGAACATCCATATCGACGGGCCTGATGAGGCGGATGCACTAGATGCCATCACTACGCTAGTCAACAACCGCTTCGACGAGAGCGAATAACGCGAAGCTTAAGCCTCGCCTCACTTAAAGCCCAAATACTCCAAGACAGGATGCGGCATGAAGCAACACGAAGAAATCGACTGGTCCTTAGAACCACCCAGCAAGTCACAAGTAAAACGTGACATGACCGCACTACAGGATCTTGGTCAAGATCTAACCACTCTGGGTAAGAAACAACTCGAGAAGCTGCCGTTGTCCGAAACTCTGCGCTCGGCACTGGATGAATACAATCGACTACCGAATAGTCATGGGGCAAAAAGGCGCCAGCTGCAGTTTATTGGCAAAGTCATGCGCGCCAGCAATCATGAAGAAATTCAAGCCGAGCTAGACAAGATGCGCACGCCCGATCACGCACAGGTGCGACGCGCACAATTGATCGAGCAATGGGGTGATCGGTTATTGGAGGGTGGCGAGGAAGATATCAGTGCCTTTGTCACCACTTGGCCCTTGGCGGAACGTCAGGCGCTTCGCCAAATTATGCGCAATTACACGAAGGAAAACGAAGAGGCGGCGCGTGTGCATCGCCGCAAGCTACTCAACTATATTAAAGAGTTTATCGAGTAAGCTGATTCACGCTTTCGGACCCTTAAACAGTTCAAGCATAGCCTCGCGAAGCCAACGATGAGAGCTATCACTATCGGATTGCCGATGCCAATAAAGGTGGCAGTCTAGCTGCGCTACGTTGAATGGCAAAGGTAAAACCACTAGGTCAAATTCCTTAGCTAAGTAGCGCGGCAAACTTAGCGCAAGATCTGTCGAGCCTACGATAGCCGCAGCAACTCTATAGTGTTGCACGCGCAGCTTAATATTGCGTTCCACGTCGCACTTCAACAGCGCTAAGTCCACCTGCCCCAAGCCCTTCCGGCGGCTCGATACGTGAATATGCTGTAACTCCAAAAACGTCTCAAGCGTGAACTCTTTCTCCAATGCCGGGTGCCCGTGTCGCAGCACACACACATAGCCATCGCTAAACAAAGACGCGTGGCAGAGTTGTGGGTCCTCGATGACGGGCACATCCACCGCAAAGTCGAGCTCGCCTCGCGATAGATTGCGTACCAACTCCTGTCGCTTCACATAGTAACTCTGCAAAGCCACATTGGGAGCCGTCTCTTCGAAAAATGGAATCAACTTAGGAAGGACCGCGGCCTCGGTCAGGTCGGTCATGCTGAACTGAAAAGTTCGCTCCGTGAAGGCCGGATCGAAAGCCTCACGCTCTAAAACACTGCTCTTAAGTAGGCCAAGCGCTTCGGAAATATTCTGCGCGATACTATCTGCCACTGGTGTAGGCTGCATTCCTCGCGCAGAGCGCACGAACAGCTCGTCGTTGAATAGCTTGCGCAGTCTTGCCAGGGCATTGCTCACCGCGGGCTGGGTAATTGCCAAAGACTTTGCAGCCTGAGTGAGATTACGCTCGGTATAGATCGTATCGAACACGAGGAAGAGATTGAGGTCGCATCGCTTTAACGCCATAGAGCTAAATCCTTGATGATATGCATAGCTTTCATTTACCTAGTGAATAGTACGCCATCAAATCGAATATTCAACTCGTAATAAGGCGAATCGCCCTCACAGTGGGTTAACTGAAAAACAAGCGTTTCAATGCAGCTTCTAACGCTCCGCGAGGCGGTGTACGCGCAAATTTTTTAGTGCTAACATCGATCCCAAGCGCCATATGATTTAAATAATAAATAGAATAATCAATAAATTACATACTAAAAATAAAGAGGCCTTCGATGTCCGATAAAAACGCGCGCTCGTACTGGCAAGCCAATGTCAGGATTGTCCTTCGTTTACTCTGCGTATGGTTTTTCATCTCTTTTGGCTGCGGCATCCTTCTAGCCGATTTCCTCGACCAATTTCGCATCGGCGGGTTCAAGCTCGGCTTCTGGATGGCGCAACAAGGCTCTATCTACGGCTTCGTGATTCTAATTTACGTCTATATACGCCAGATGGATAAATTGGACCGCCAGTACAAGCTCGACCAGACTCAGTCTGCCGACTCCTCCGACTCTGATACCGAGGAGCAATCATGAACGTACAGCTGTGGACCTATCTATTCGTTTTCCTCTCCTTTGGCCTCTATATCGGCATTGCCGTGTGGTCGCGGGCAGGCTCTACACACGATTTCTATGTAGCCGGTGGCGGCGTGAAGCCTTTGGTCAACGGCATGGCCACTGCAGCAGACTGGATGTCTGCAGCATCGTTCATCTCTATGGCGGGCCTCATCTCTTTTCTAGGGCGCGACGGCACCTACTATTTGATGGGCTGGACCGGCGGCTATGTCTTGCTCGCCCTTCTGCTAGCGCCTTATCTGCGTAAATTCGGCAAATTTACAGTTCCCGCCTTCATCGGCGAGCGCTACTACTCGCAGAGTGCACGCCTCACTGCAGTTTTTTGCGCTATCGTTGTGTCTTTCGTCTATGTGTGCGGACAGATGCAAGGCGCAGGAATCGTCTTCTCTCGCTTCCTCGAGGTGGACATCACCACAGGCGTGATCATCGGCATGGCCATCGTGTTTTTCTATGCCGT
>CAXBOY010000038.1:0-25515 GCA_963977405.1 uncultured Gammaproteobacteria bacterium | reverse complement strand
CGGGCGCAGCGCACCATCATCGGGATTGTCAGGAGACTCGAAAACTTTAACGTCGGTGAAACTAGGAATGTAGGCAGCAACTGGGTCGTCTAAACGCAGGAGGCCAGCCTCCACTAACTGCATCACAGCGAGGGAGGTGATTGGCTTGGTCATTGAGCGGATTTGAAAGAGCGAGTCATCTCGCATCGCGGATGCTCGTTCAATATCTTGCCAGCCCATGCTCTCTAGATAAACAATCTTGCCATGGCGCACCACTCCAGCCACTAGTCCCGCGACATGGCCATCTTGCACATGCTGCCGCAGTACTGAGTCTAATAACGCGAAGCGAGAAGTAGACATGCCAACATCCTCGGCTATGGCACGCGGCAAGGCATCCGCTGCAAGGGTTTGATTTATCGAAAAAATGAATAGACAGACTAGACTGCATATTACGGCGGTACGAGCATGAACACGGGAAGTATTCGACATTTGTGGGCACCCTGCTTCGGCTTATTATCATTAGAAAGGAAGTGCAGCGAATAGGAATCATAAGCCCATTAGCTACAAACTCAAACTTTAGCCCCCGCAATAATTGCAATTGAGCGCGGTGCAGCTTTGCCCTCTTTCCAGTGCTTGATTCGACTTCTATTTAGGTTCACGATAGTGCGCGCAGTATTGAGACTCACTTCCGGGCCCAATCCGCAAATCGCTAGATAATTAGAAAGGGCAAAGCCTTCCCGCTTCGTGACATTGCGCGAGACGGTTTGTCGTAGCCCAAAATCCACAATGAGGAGGTGATTGCGTGACGCATTCATTCAATAAGTTAGTAGCAGGTCTTTTAGTTTCAGGCGCTATGGTGGCTTCGGCCCAAGCAGCTGAGTTCGTTCGTTATGAGCAAAATGGGGTGATATCTTGGGGAGAGCTGCAAGGTACTACCATCCACCAACTGACGGATGCCCCCTATCTTGGCGGCACGCACACTGGCCAGACAGTGGCAGAGTCTGCCGTTATGCTTAAAGCGCCTGTCGACCCAGAACTGGTAGTGATGACTGCCCTAAACTTCCGTAGCCATATCACTGGCGAGCCAGCTGCATATCCCGGTCTCTTCATTGTTCCCGCCAACTCCATCATTGGACCAGGCGAAACAATGGTAATTCCCTCGGACTCCAACAACTTCCATTACGAGGCCGAGGCTATCGTGGTCATCGGCAAGCACGCCGAGAATGTCGCATTGGAAGATGCGCGCGACTACATCTTCGGTGTCACTGCTGGCAACGACGGCAGCGCGCGTGATTGGCAAGGCGCCGACCTGCAGTGGACACGCGCGAAAGGCAGTAAGACCTTTAACGCGGTAGGACCAAAGATCGTCACAGGCCTGAACCCGAACGAGTTAAAGATCGAAGGCCGCCTGAATGGCGAAGTGCGTCAGGGCGAGAACACGTCCGACATGCTCTACAATTTCGACTATATGGTGAGCTACATCTCCCACTACTTCGTTCTAGAGCCAGGCGATATCATCTGGTCTGGCACTATGGGCCGTACGCGTGAAATGGTTGGCGGCGACACCTACGAAGTAGAAGTAGAAGGCGTTGGCATCCTGCGCACACCGATCGAAAAAGCTAAGTAGAAAGCTGCAGTACGAACACTGCCGCTAGAAAAGGAAAAGGGAAAGAAGCGTCCAGCCTCTTTCCCTTTTTTGTTGCGTCCGTTCCCCCCTATCTCCTTGTGGTCTAAATCATTGGTCAGATGAGCTCACGAATACGCTCTGATCAACATATTTCCAATAAACCTGACCGAAGAACATCTCGTCCCAACTCTGATCGCCCCACGGTACTGTGCGCGCTGGATCAGGATTCGCCTTGTTCTGGCTAGAGTTATCGTAAGCCGCGGTCACTACGATCTTCGTGCCAGCTGGCACAAAGACAGGCTCTTCTAGCTTATAGTCGATCTGCCAGTTGTAGTTGTAGTTGGCGATATTGATGAGCTGCTCCACCTCTCCATTGGGAAAGTGGGCGGCAAAACTCATGCTCTTGCCGCGGAAGTGCATGTGCGGAATGAAGCTCTGCAAATAGGCGTCGGCGTCAATCGTAATGCTCTGCTGTTGCTCGAAGTCTGGATCGTAGGCAGGAATATTGGTCCACGTATCCGGGAATATACAGGCACACTCGCTAGATAGACGTTCCTGAGGAATCTGGTCATCCGGGTAGAACCAAATCCCGATTTCGCTGGCATCCACAGTTTCCTTGCCCATAGTCGTGTAGTGCAATTGCAATGCAAGCTTAGAACCGGCCTTGAGCAAGCCACCGGTATTGGGCTTCTCGATGTGCGGCTCAGCGCCCGGTATATAGGGCGTTATGTAGGCCCCATTAGGGTCTACTTCGCCCAAAAAGCCACGGGGACGAGTCTCACCGGGCTGCATTACGGCATTGAGAGTGTGGTGTAGTACCTGTCTATCGCCAGCAAGATATTCGCTAGCGCGCACCCAGCGGTCTCTATCTAAACCTTCGAAAGGCACAATGACCGTTCTATACTCGAGTATGCCAGTAGCAGGAATATTCTGAGGTGGCAATTTTACTATCAGGTCTGGTTCGCCATAGGACCACTTTGAATCTGGCCAAGTCAGTTCAGCTAGAGGATCTGTACTGCCGTCTTTCACGGAGCCAGCCTCGATCCACTGAATGAGTTTCTGTTGATCCGCTACAGCTAAATTGTAGTCGTTAGCGAAATTACCGACATGGGGATCGAGCTGACCTGGTGGCATACGCTTGGTCATTAAGACTTCACGAATCATAGGAGACCACCCCTGCACCATCGCATGACTATCCATCGCGAAAGGGGCGATTCCGCCTACTCGGTGACAGCTCGCGCAGTTCTGCTCGATGATCGGCGCTACGTCTTCGCTATAGGATACGCCTTGCTCGGCAATCTGCTGGCTCGACTGATAGTGAATATCTGCCCCTGTCATCGCGACCATGGACGCGCTGATCGCTTGTCCGGCGGCCACTTCACCAAGTGCACTTTGCAGACCTGAAACAGGGCCGCGGTAGATCACCTCAAAACTGCGTGGGTCGAAGAGAAAAGTCTCGCCGCTGCGCTGGATATCCATCGCCTGCGACACTATTTGAGCATCATCTATTAAGACTGGAATTGAAGTACCCAGTGATGCGACATCATCATTTACCGAGTCACGTGCCTGACCCAGCGGATTGATCATCATGAACTCGATACCTTGGGTATCGAACTGAGCTTGTAAGCGCTCATATTCAGCGACAGCGGCGCGTGTCGCCTCGCTGCCATTGACTTGTACCAAGAAGGCGATGGCCTTGTGGTCGTCGTACCATGCAATATGGTGAAACTTGCCGTTCTGATCGAGAAGAGAAAAATCCCCTACACGCTCTGCGGCGTGCAAAGGCATTGCTAGAGCGGAACAAATAACAGCCGCGAGGGCAATTTTCCACTGCCGATAATTCTTGTTCTTGGGCTTCGTGAACATGGGTTTCTCCAAAATTAACAACTAACTTCAACGTACTTGCCGAAAACCAGCGCAATGATCAAAAATGAACAAATTCATTTAGTTCATAATGCGTCAGATGCTAGCACCACGACTGTGTAATGCAAATGGGAACCGCCAAGAGTGAGAGTTTATTCCTCATCACTTTGTCAATTTCAGAAATTAGCAAGATTCTAATATGTAGGCAGGGGCATTAGGCGTCGAGATTGGCGCTAGCTAGGAGCATATCTAGTGCGTGACGGAGATTTTTCTTAAACTCTTTTTCGCTAAAGAAGCCGCAGAGAAAACCCTGCAAGAGATGGTAGTAAAGGCCGAAGATACTGCTGGCTGCAGTGCCAACATAGAGGCCTGAGTTAAGCTTGCCGCCTTTAATACCGCGTTTTAACAGCAAGGCCAACTTCTCATAGGCTGTATTGAAGATTAATTCGATATCGTGTCTTCTTTTAGGGTTGGTAGGGAAAGATAGCTCCTTAAGAACTGTTCTAGAGAGCAATTTATCCTCTTTATGATAGTCGATGTGCACAGAGAAAAAGGTCATCAACTGCTCTATAACCGGTTCTTCTGGATCGATTATATCGAAGGCGGATTCTGTCATTTGCAGCAGGTGCTCGCGGAACACCAGTACTAGTAGATCATCCTTACCCTTGGCATATAGATAAAGCGTTCCTAGCCCAATGCCTGCCTCGTCGGCAATATCTTGAATCGTAGTATCTTGAAAGCCTTTACTAACGAATAGCTGATGCGACACATCGATGATGCGCTGCAACCGCAAACGCTTCTTGCGCTCTCGCAAGCCCGGTTTAGGCAACATTGGCTCGACAGGTACTGAGCTGCCTTCGTTAGTGCTTTGATGATCCATTAAAAGCTTGTCCTTATTATTATTCAGGCAAAGGCGAGCCATTGGCAGCTCGCCTCGATAGCAAGGCCTACTTCATTGCCCTGCGTAAAAAATATTCACCTTGTTGCCATCCGGGTCTCGAAAATAGCCTGCGAAAAACGTATCGCCTCGAGGTCCCGCTGGGCCTTCATCTTTAGCACCCAATGCCATCGCCTTATTGTAAACTCGCTCAACTGTCTCGCGACTGTCGGCTTGTAATCCCACCATGACCCCATTACCTACTGTCGCTGGATTGCCGTCATAAGGTTTAATCACCGCTAACGCAGTCCCTTCAGGGCTAGTCCCCCATGCGATAAAAGTTGGATAGTCCATCGTGCGAGCGGCACCGAGCTCTGCCAACAATGAATCATAAAAAGCACCTGCGCGTTGAATATCATTCGTACCAAGAGTTATATAACCAATCATTTGACAATTCTCCAAATAGTTTATGCTCGAAAAGCAACGCGAGCACTTTAGCACAGCTTAGTTGACTATAACGCTGACTCAGATCATGAGAGCCGGAGAAACTGCCTATATTTTGTGCGACAATATACTTCTTTTCGCCCAAGGGAATTACAAATGAGTGAAACCGTATCAAGCGCCAATAAAACCCCACGCAACGGGCGGGATTTAGTCGATAACTTTATCTCCGCGCCACAGGCGGCAGTTGTACTCTTTTCCTTAAGCTGGTGTTCGTTCTGCCGCGCAGCCAAACAATTGCTTGGTCAAATAGGCGTCGAATATCGTGTCATAGAGCTCGATCAAGGGGAGTTTCTAGATCCGAACTTGCAAAGAGAAGTGCGCGGAAGACTACAGGAAATCACTCATAGCAATACCCTGCCACAACTGTTTATTGGTGGTGAGGGGCTCGGCGGTTATACCGAGACTGCTGTCGCATTGCGAAGTGGCAAGCTTGCTCAAATCCTATCTAAGCACGGCGTTGCCTCCTCACTGCCATCCCCTGACTAATGTATGTGGAGTATAAAAATGGACGTGTTGATTCGATACCTCCACCTGTTAGCTGTCATTGTGCTCGCCGGCTCTCTAATAATTGAGAACATCGCGATAGGCAAAGAGATCTCCCGCGAGGATCTGCGCAATCTCCTCAAGGTGGATGCGGCATATGGACTCAGCGCAGGCCTAGTCGCCATTTTAGGCATCAGCCTTTGGTTGTGGGTAGGCAAGCCAAGTAGTTTCTACAGCAGCAACCCTGTGTTTCACGCCAAGCTCACGCTGTTCGTACTCGTAGCGCTACTGTCCATCTACCCTACCGTGTTCTTCTTGCGCCAACGCAAAAACCAAGTGGAACCAATCCTAGTACCAGCAGGCGTTATTCGCGTTTTACGTATCGAATTGGTGCTACTTGCCTTCATCCCAGTGCTTGCCTACCTGATGGCAAGGGGCGTTGGCTTGTAGAGTCACTTACTAGCCTAATCGTTCCTGAATCCATGCAGAGATATCCCGTATTTGCTCAAGACAGACGGAATGTTCCATTGGATAATTTCGATACTGTGTGGGATGCCCAAGTGCACGCAGATCTGCCTCTGCCTTCTTCCCTAAGGTCTCGTTAACCACTGGGTCTCGCGTACCATGGCATACCAAAATGGGTAATTCACGATTCGCTTCGTGTGGGACAATCGTGTCGCTAGTCGGAAAATAACTCGACAAAGATAGCGCGCCAGCCAAAGGGTAAGGGCAGCTTAAAGCTGCTTGCAAGATGACCGCTCCCCCTTGGGAGAAACCAGCGAGGATGATACGTCTGCTATCTATGCCTCTTTCGATTTCTCTTTCGATTAACGCGTGGACAGCTTTCGCTGACTGCATAAGCTGGTCAGTGTCGACGGTCCGTCCTATATCGATCTCCACGATGTCATACCAAGCGGGCATCACAAAACCATTGTTAATTGTCACGGGTATCGACGGTGCGTGGGGAAGTACGAAACGCACGGCCATGGTGCTAGGAAGATGTAGTTCGGGAACAATACCTGCGAAATCGTGTCCATCGGAGCCGAGGCCATGCAGCCAAATTATGCTGGCATCGGGGCTTGCGCCTGCTGGGCTGACGAGTTCGACAGCGGGTAATAAACTCATGGTGTGCCTTCTTGTAGTACGAAATGGATGGTGCAAAATGGGCATTGTCTCAAATCCAGCCTATGATGCCAGTGCCAAGTCACATTCGGAGACTAAAATACGTGCGACATTACCCTTTATTGCTCACAACGCTTCTGACCTTGTGCATTGCCACTAATTGCACCGCTCAGACTCTAGACGCAGTGGCTCTGGAGTCCGCGCTGAACGCTCCTGGACGGGACGTAAGTGACCGCATACGCGACCCGCAACGTAAGCCTATCCAGACACTGGAATTCCTACAATTGCGCCCAGGCATGGTAGCCCTAGACCTCTATGCAGCGGGGGGCTACTACACCTATATTCTCGCCAAGGCGGTCGGGCCGGAGGGGCTTGTCTATGCACAGAACTCACCCAGCGGATTGAACTTAGAAGAGGACCGTGGCGAGCGCACCCGCAGCGCAGCACTCGAGGCCAGAATCCTAGCCGGTCAGCTCGACAATGTGCAGCGCCTAGAGCGTCCTGTCAGTGAACTTGGCCTTGCAGAAAACTCCGTCGACTTCGTGTTGATCTCACAGATACTCCATGACTACTTCAATAGTCATCCACAACGCGCCATCAGCATGTTGCGCAATATCTATTACGTCCTTAAACCGGATGGAGTGGTGGGCATCATCGACCACGAGGGTGCAGTCGGTCGCGACAATCGAAGACTGCATCGCCTGCCAAAAGAGGCGGCAATACAAGTAGTCGAGGAGGCAGGTTTCGTGCTCGAGGCGCAGAGCGACCTGCTCGCGAACTCTCAGGATCGTCATATGCGCTCCATATTCGACCCGATGCTAAACCGCAGCACCGATCAATACTTGTTGCGGTTACGTAAACCGTAGAAGTGCGCTCTAGTTGCTTAGTTTCGAACGACTTTGCTACTCTTTCTTAACTCACTGACGAGCACGCTAGATACTCGGAGAATAATAATGATTAAGTGTCTTGTAGCAGTAGTTCGCGTTGCCAAACACCTGCGCCTAGCCCCCGCTATGGGCATTTTCATCCTCACACTGCCTCTACCTTTGACTAGTAACGCACAATCCGGCGCCTATACCGCACCGCGCACCGTGGATGGCAAACCCGACCTGCAAGGCATGTGGACCAACAACACTATCACCCCACTAGAGCGCCCCACTCAGTTTGGCAGCAAAGCCTTCTTGAGCGAGCAAGAACAACAGGAGATGGAGCGAGAGGTGGCACAGCGCAGCGCGCTCGCAGACCTACCCAGCGACCCAAATCGTCCGCCTCCAACGAAAGGTCAGATCGACTTGGAAGACAGCTATAACAACTTCTGGTTTGACGATGGCACCACTGTTGCCATCTACAACGGAGAACGCCGCACTTCCCTCATAGTCGACCCGCCCAACGGTCGCATTCCCGCCTTCACCGAAGCTGCTCAACAACGTCTTGCTGCCGCTGCACAAGCACGCAGCCAAGCACCGTTCAAGGGACCAGAATCGCGCCCACTTGCCGAACGTTGCCTTCTCTCCTTTGGTTCGAGCTCTGGTCCGCCCATGCTGCCGATTCTATACAACAACCATTATCAGATTGTGCAATCGCCTGGCTATGTCATGATACTTGTCGAAATGGTGCACGATGCGCGTATCATACGCATCGATGCAGACCCACTACCCTCGGTACACGCGCCTTGGCTAGGTGATTCAATAGGGCACTGGGAAGGAGACACGCTCGTCGTTGAGACTCGCAACTTCAACTCATTGCAAAGCTATCGCGGCGCGAGTGAGAATCTAGTTGTACGCGAGCGCTTCACACGCGTCGCAGCAGATACCATTAACTATAGCGTTACTCTGAACGACCCTTCGACATTCGTCGCACCGTGGACCGCCGAAATCCCGATGAAGTCTACCGAAGACCGCTTATATGAATACGCCTGTCATGAAGGCAACTATGCTCTACCGGGTGTGCTAGCGGGCGCGCGCGTGGAAGAGCGAGAAACAGGAGCAGCACCTTAGAATGGAAGATGTAATTGAAATGCTACGCGAGCGCAATGAACCCGTACCGGTCCCTCTCGAGTTACCGGACGAGGATTTGCTCATTGAAATAGAAGAGGCACTTTATGTCTCGTTGCCCGACGATTTACGCGATTATCTAATGCAGGTCAGTGATGTAGTCTGTGGGCATTTAGAGCCCGTCACAGTGAGTGATCAGAACTCGCACACTTACCTACCGGAAATGGCAGCCGTCGCATGGAGCCTCGGACTTCCACGCAAATACCTGCCAATTTGTGAGGCCAATGGCGGCTACTATTGCATCCGCCAAGACGGCGCCATTCTTTTCTGGGATGAAAAGACCTCCGACGAGGGCTGGGACAACATCTGGCTTTGGTGCAAGGATGTCTGGCTCGCCGACTAGATACTAGGATTCCTTTTCCTCGCCAAGCTCTGCTGGGTCCTGCTCAGCATCCGGCTCCATTGTTGTATTGCTGCGCTTAGTCACACTTAACCAGTCTAGGGAGATACCCGAGATGGCGTTGAAGCGCGACACTCGGTAAATGACCTGCAAGATCTTTGGACGCCTGCGCACCCGAGGCTCCACTGCTCTTGGAATGAACCAGATAGCGATCGCCATACGTAGCGCGAAACTGGCGAAAAACACAATGAATAACGGGCTTCGAATCTCACGCAGGAACGGAACAGACTCAACTACGTCAGGTGCCGCCGAGGCTATCAGCCCGCCCGTAATCGCACCGAGAAAAACCGCCACAGCGCCGAGCGCTGATTGCATAGCGGCATACACTGCGAAGTCACTCTTATGTGGCCGGATATCGTACAGATAATTGGCAGTGCTCAAGCTAAAACCACTCCACACAAAACCGGACATCACTTGCACGCAAAGTAAGTAATAGTGATTGGCAGAGAATAACCATAACAGCGGCATAAAGGGGATCAACACACTGGCAATCTGCATTACTAAACGATTGCCGAAACGATCACTGAAACGACCCCAGAAGTTGAGCAAGAGGAACTGCGTGAGGATCGACGCGATCGAATTTAGGCTGTATTCGATATAGGTGAATTGCAGATCGCGCAGCATATAAACTGCAAAGAAAGGCGCGGAGATCGCCACCACCCCTTGCATGCCCGCAACGAAGAAACTGTAGTCACGAAATGTCTTATCAGACAAAGATGCACGCAGTTGTTTCAGACTCTGCCAGAAACCCTTGCGCCCAGCAGGGTGGGGATTTGCATCTGGGTCATGCATCTGTGCAAGGTATCGCGATGAGAAGCCACGCCCTACAGCGGCTGTGGCGAAGAGAATAGCAAAGCCAAGCCACACCACATCGAAGCGCTCACTAAGACTTAGTAACACACCACCGCTCATGAAGATAAACAGCGAGGCCACCATCGTTAGCCTAGTACGAGAGGCGAAGAAGGTGCCGCGGCGACGCTGGGGTACTACGCTGCCCATCCAAGCCCGCCACTGTGGCTGAATGAAGTTGATACAAGAAAAATACAGCACGGCCAAAGCAATCAGCCAATACACAGAGCCTTCGCTGCGTGACAGAGCGAGAATTGACAGACCCAGCACCACCACGGTCTGCACGCGCGCCGTTACCACCACCAAAGGTTTACGCGGTAAGTAATTTCCCAACCACGCTGACAGCACTTGAAAAAGAGCACCGAAAAGCTGGGGAATTGCCATCAACCAGCCCATCTGCACAGCAGTAGCGTTGAGATAAATGGCAAAAGCATTGAAGAAGTTGTCGCCTGTTGCCGTCATCGTCGCAGAGGCGACGGCTTCTTTCTGCGAAAGACCCAGCGTACTTCTTAGCCAGACGGCGCGACTGCGCGCACTGGAGAGTGGCTTGGTTTCCAATTCTTGAGTCATGTACAGTTCTTCGGCGAACAAATACAAGGCAGCATCTTAGAAATTGCAAGCTAATGCAATGTGATTAGGCGAATACGAGAAAGCACAACGGCATAACACACTATCGATGTAACTTAGATTATTAATTTTAAATACACTGCGCCGAGGCGTATCCTAGAGTTAATACATTGTAGGAGCCTAATTACTATGCCTAACGAACTATTTATCACCTGTCCGCATTGCCATCGCAAGAATCGCATGCCAGCGGAGAAACTCACCGCACATGGTACTTGTGGCGCGTGTAAGGAAAGCCTGTTTACCGGCAAACCAGTTGCTTTAACACAGAGTAGCTTTGCCCAGCACCTCGGCGGCGATGTGCCGATAGTCGTCGACTTCTGGGCGCCCTGGTGCGGCCCTTGTTTGCAGTTTGCTCCGACATTCGAGGCAGCTAGCGCAGTGCTAGAGCCGAAGGTTCGCTTAGTGAAAGTCAACACGGAGAATGAAACCGCTCTCGCTCAGCGCTACGGCATTCGCAGCATTCCAACCCTCATGATCTTCAAAAAAGGCAAAGAGGTGGCGAGGGTTTCGGGCGCCATGCCCGCGGCGCAATTCCAAAAGTGGGTAAATGCGCAGCTATAGACTTGAAACTTCAGTATTGAACCGAGACTTTGTAAACCTCTCCTCTCCTCGTGCGTTAAGGGTATGTAGTACTGCGTTTTCACGCTAGCTATCCATGCCCTTTTTTGGTCTTCGCGCGACGGAGGTTCATCATGTTGCAACGCATTATTCTAGGCACTCTCCTACTTACCCTCATAGCCTGTCGCTCCGGTCCCGGCTACTCAGGCCCTATCATCGACCCTCAGGGCGTCGACATGACCCGTTACCAAGCCGATCTCAGCGAGTGCCAGGATATCGCAGACCAAGTTCCAGTGGGTGAGCGGGCAGTTGTAGGAGCCGCTACTGGCGCGGTCATAGGCGGCGCGATCGGCGCTGTGGTGGGAAATCGAAATACCGCTACTCGCGGTGCTGGCGTCGGCGCAATCGGTGGCGGAGTGCGGGGCACCTCATCTGGCTTGAGCGAGCGCGATCGCGTCGTGCATAACTGCCTGCGTGGACGAGGTTATCGCATACTCAACTGAGAATTCCGCTAACCTCTAACTCGTAGTACACTGCCGCGATGTAAGTGCGCTTACCCGCGCATTAAGTCATGACTAGAGGTTTCTCCATGTATATTGCTCGTATGGTCGTACTGTGTTTGACCTGTTCGGTTCTCGCTGCCTGTGGGAACAACGATTATCTGCCCTACCCTCGCGCGGCGATGTTTCCCGGTGCAGAACAACAAAGCTTGCAGTCTGCTAGTCATTGGCAATTACTTGCTCAGAACGAGTCGGAATTGATTCGCGCAAGCTTAGGCGATGGCGGAGGTGTTATCACACCTTCTATCTACTTAGGTAACCCAGCGAACAACGCCGGCGACTTCCAAAGCGCCTATCACAATATGCTCGAAGCTGGTCTCGTCGACCAGAAAGTCGCTGTGATGCTCAGTCGCGAGAACGCGCTGTTCACACTCGACTACGACGTGCAAGTCATCGAGCACGACGATCGCGAGTGGCTACCTGCAAGGCCAGGGCTAATTACAGCCTTCTTTCTTACCGGCGTTGGCATCAATGATTCTCAACATTGGGGCGACCGCGGGCTAATTCTTATCCCTATCGGCCTAGCGGGCGACTTGTGGAATAAATTCAATAAGGATCGTTCCGCCAGTGTTACCGAGGTCATCATCAGCACTCGCGTCCGTGACAGCCAACAAATTGTTCACTCGAGTAGTCGCGTGTATTACTTCGACGAGGACGATATCGCCCAATACCGTGGTCAAGGCCGTGTGTTTAATGTAGTCAGTGCGCGAGGGGACGAATAATGAAGTTTCACATGAGAGTGTGCGCACTGTTCTTAGGGGTAGTCGCTATGGCTGGCTGTGCCAGCAAAGAATATGACACGGGTATCGATCTGATCATCAGCACCAACCGCGCCGCCGCGAATAATCTTATTCGCATGGCGGGCAATCAAATTAGCCCTAGCACCAACATCATCGTTGCCAGTTTCTCTGACATTAACGATTTAGGACAATCCTCGACCTTCGGCCGAGTTGCTTCGCAGCAGTTGACCTCGCAGCTCACTGCCGCAGGTTACTCCGTAGTGGAAATGTTGCTGCGCAATAGCGTCTACATCAGCGAAACTGAAGGTGCTTTCTTATTATCGCGTGAGGTCAACGACATCAGCGCCCAGCACAATGCACATCTAGTACTAGCTGGCACCTATGCGGTGGGCGAGAGTAATGTCTTCGTAACAGCGAAGCTGATTCGCACATCTGACAGCGTTATTGTGGCATCACACGATTATGCGCTGCCCTATACGCGCGATATGCGCAGCCTACTACGCGACTACTAATCCGCTCATTTCTCTACAGGCTCGAGCACTCTAACGAAATGGCTGAAGATCTCGTCATAGGTGGTAATACCCACCTTAACCTGCGCTTCGGCATCCACGTTTTGAGGGTTCGAGGCTGAATTGTCATACACTGTCTCAGACACAAGGCTCGAGCCCGCAGGCAAGCGCAGGCGCTCTTGAAGCTTGTAGTTCATCTGCCAATTGAAGTTGTAATTCGCCACGTTAATCAGGCGCTTCTCGCTGCCATCTGGATAGCGTGCAGAAATACTCATGCTCTTGCCACGGGTATGGGTCTGCGGCGCAAAACTCTCCACTAAAACCTCGTGCTCGAACGGTTCCGTTGTAGCTCGCTCCACGTGATTGTCTTCACCGGGTGCAATGTTAAACCCTGTATTTAAGGTAATGACATTGTGAACCGAATACTCCGGCACGGAATCGCGGAAATACAAGCCGATGCGTGTCGCGTCCACGGTCTCACGGCCACCAGTGACGTAACGTAGCTTAAAGCTAAGATCCCGATCTTGACGCAGCAGGAAGCCCGAGTCGTCCGCGAAAGACTCCTCTGTCCGCGGCGGCACATAGAGGCTGATGAATTCGGCGTTAGCTGGGTCTATCAAGCCCGCCAAGTCTTTCTGATCGATACTGGGATCGACAGCAAAGACTAGAAGGCTATGCAGCACTGAACGATCGCCTACATTATAGGCAACAGCACTAATCCACTGATCTTTTTCCAAGGCGAGATCGGCTCGCTTAATCTTAAAATCCACCATACCGGTAGCGGGAATATTCTCAGCGGGCACGTCGATAATCAGATCTGGTTCGCCAAGTTTCCAGCTATCGTCAACAGCGACTTGTTCCGTAAGAGGATCGCTATCCCCCTCCCGGCGCGCCCCGCTATCGATCCAGTGCACGAGGGTTATAAGTTCATCATCACTTATCTGATGCACATTGTCCCACTCACCCTCGAGCATATCGATCTGCCCAGGAGGCATGCGATGCGTCACCAATACCTCTCGAATCATTGGACTCCAGCCTTGCACCATGCGGTGGCTGACCATCGCCCAGGGCGCAAGCCCATCCTCTATGTGGCAGGTCGTACAGCGGCGCTTGAGAATAGGCACGATCTCATCTTGATAGGAGATCTGGCGATCCGCGAAGCGACTACGGTATAGGTAATCGATTGTTGTACCGGCAGGACTCGGCATATCGGCGGCTAGCTCGACTTCTTGGCCAGCTAGGATTGCAGTGAGAGCATTCTCAAGATAGGGAGTCTGAGTGGCGGAATCGGTATTCGCGAGCTGACTGCTGAATGGCCCGGTGTAAAGTACGTCATGGGACTCTGGATCGAGAATGAAGGCCTGAGCTGTTGTCTCAACTTGAAGTGAGCGGGCAACCACTTGAGCACTGTCCAATAACACTGGCAACTCTACCCCTACACTCGCCAATTCTTGAGTTACGGAGGCCCGGGTCTGCGTGGGATTCGGGTTCAATAGCAGGACAACTACCCCTTGCTCACGATAACGCTCCTGCAAAGCTTGTAGCTGAGGCAGCGCCAGTCGCGAACTCTGCTCCCCATTAGCTTGCACGAATAGCACTACGGCATTGGACTCCCCATAGCGACTTAGCTGATGGAAAGCACCGTGCTGATCAAGTAACGCAAAGTCAGTACTACGCTGTGCTGCTGCGAGGCTAGGCAAGACAGCGCAAACGATTAGACAGATGAATCCGAACAGGCCCGGTTTGCGGCTAGAAATATTCATAAACGACTACAACTCATAACGACTTAGACGTCGCATTTAAGCATAGCGCTATCGAGGCTGCTGCCTCGAATCGCACTTTCGCTGACGAATTCTGAACCCAGTCCCCGATTACTGCCAATCCCATTGCTAAACGATGAAATTCACCAATTTACCGGGCACAAAGATCACTTTCTTGATTTTGAGGTCCGTTAGCTTCTCGGCAACACTTGGCTCATCTCGAGCGATGCCTTCGATGCTTGCCTGATCCAAGCTCCTATCGATCTGGATCTCAGCACGACGCTTCCCGTTTATATGCACAGTCATCGTGACCGTATCTGCCTCCAGCCAATTCTCATCGGCTTGTGGCCATGCGTGATAGGCGAGCGTGTTGCTATGACCGAGACGCTGCCATAGCTCCTCGGCGATATGTGGAGCGAAGGGCGCCAACACCAACACGAACTTCTCCGCTATGACCTTAGGAATATGCGTCTGCTTCTTAGCAAGATTCACAAACTCCATCATCTTCGCGATCGAGGTGTTAAAGCGTAAATTCTCGATATCGTGAGTGATCTTATGCACCGTGATATTTATCTCGCGACGCAACTCGTCAGTGGCTGCCTCCTCTGGCTCATCGACAATCACACTTGCGATAGCATCGGTATCGCCATCGATCAACAATGACCAAGCGCGGTCTAGGAAGCCGTACACCCCTTTAACTCCATTTGTCTGCCAAGGCTTCACGGCTTCCAGCGGCCCCATGAACATCTCATACAGACGCAGCGAATCCGCGCCATACTCCTCGATGACATCGTCAGGGTTCACGACATTCAGACGAGATTTCGACATCTTCTCTTCGCGCGCGGTCAAGGGCGTATCCCCGCCCTTCGCGAAGGGCTTGCCCTCGCGATACTCGACCTCGGTTGGGCCGTAGAAACGGCCGGACTCGTCGCGATGGCTAATGCCGAGAATCATGCCTTGATTGAAGAGCTTCTTAAACGGCTCACGCGTATGGACTAGGCCACAGTCGAACAGGACTTTATGCCAGAAGCGGGCATACAGCAGGTGCAATACGGCGTGCTCCACCCCTCCTACATATAAGTCCACTGGCCCCCAATACTGCTCGGCAGCAGGATCGAAAGGCATCTTGTCGTTGCTCGGGTCCATGTAGCGCAGGTAATACCAGCAAGAACCCGCCCACTGCGGCATCGTGTTGGTCTCGCGCAGCAAAGCCTCGCCGTCCAACTCAACCTGCATCCATTGCTCTGCACGTGCCAAAGGCGGCTGACCATCTGCAGTCGGTTTATATTCTGACAACTCGGGTAAAGTTATCGGCAAATCCTGCACTGGCACCGCATGAATCTCGCCAGTTTTAGGGTTATGCATTATCGGGAACGGCTCGCCCCAATAGCGCTGGCGTGAGAACAGCCAATCGCGCAGCTTATATGTAGTCTCGCCCTTGCCTACGCCTTTCTCTTCAAGCCATGCGATCATCTTTACTTTGGCCTCTGGGGTCGGCAAGCCGTCGAGGAACCCGGAGTTCATTGCTACGCCGTGCTCGGCATGGGCAGCAGTGTCGATGTCACCGCCAGAGACGACTTGCACGATAGGCAAACCAAAGTTCTTCGCGAACTCATAGTCCCGCTCATCGTGTCCAGGCACGGCCATAATCGCACCTGACCCATAGTCGGCCTTCACATAGTCGGCAATCCACACAGGGACAGGCAGTCCGCTAGCCGGATTGAGGGCATAGGCACCCGTGAAGACACCAGTCTTCTCTTTGGCCGCAGCAGTCTCACGGTCGAGATCGCTGACATTCTTCACTTTTTCTATATACGCCTGCACCTTTGCTGCTTGCTCTGCACTGGTGATCTGTTCGACGAGAGGATGCTCAGGTGCCAATACACAGAAGCTAGCGCCAAACAGCGTATCTGGGCGAGTTGTGAACACCTCGAATTCCGCATCGAAGTCCTGCAATTTGAAGGTGACCTGCGCGCCAACCGATTTGCCGATCCACTGCCGCTGCATCTCGATGATGCCCGCTGGCCAGTCCAAGCCATCCAGATCGCTCAACAGGCGCTCCGCATAGGCGGTGATCTTCAACATCCATTGGCGCATCATGCGCCGCTCGACAACGTCGCCAGTCTCTACATAACGACCGTCTTGTACCTCTTCATTCGCTAACACCGTGCCCTGTGCTGGACACCAGTTCACCGGCACCTCGGCCAGATAGGCTAGGTCTTGTTCATACAACTTCAGGAAAATCCATTGTGTCCAGCGATAGTAGTCCACCTTGCTGGTGTCGATCTCACGCTGCCAGTCATAAGAGAGCCCTAGGCGCTTAATCTGACCACGGAAATTCTTGATATTCTCCTGGGTAATCAACGCAGGATGGCGGCCTTCGCGAATTGCCGCTCGCTCAGCGGGCAAACCAAAGGCGTCCCAGCCCATGGGATGGAGTACATTAAAGCCATTCATACGCTTATAGCGCGCAATGATGTCCGTCGCGGTATAGCCCTCTGGGTGCCCAACGTGCAGACCAGAACCGGAAGGGTATGGGAACATGTCTAGGACATAGTATTTCGGCTTAGTGAAGTCTGCGTTCGAGACACTGAAGGTATTGTGTTCATCCCAGAACTGTTGCCATTTCGGCTCAATGGCCGAGGGGCTGTATTTCTTGCTCATGTAATTGCCGTGGTTCGCGGATACGCGATCGTTGGGAATATTCCCTTGCTAGTGAAGAAAATTTGGAGAGGGAGAATAAACCACCTCCCTAATGATTACAATTTGCACGATATGCCATAGACGTGCATTTACTAAGGTTTATAGCAGGACTGTCAGCAATTGCGAAATATTTAAGCCTCTACCTTTGAAAACTAATGAAGTAGGCCTAATATAGAAAGCAACGAGACAAAGAGTTTGGGGGGCAAACCTCCCTTAGGCGTTTTGCAAAACAGAGAAGAACCGTGAGACGATCACTGCTTGCTTTAACTGCGTTACTACTCAGCTTCACCTTTACCGCAAGTGAGGCTCCGGTATCGCACGTCGTAAAAGCCAACTCCCTGCACCATTCCCAACTTTTAGTTGAAACCTTCTATATTGCTGAACAGCAAACCGAAAAACACTTCCTCCCAGTCGATGAATTGCAGCTCTCGCTCAATCACGCAGACTACTTGGCGGTGTCCTTGTTTACACCCCACCATTCCGCTGTCGCTGCCCATCGCAATATTCGTGGTCCTCCCTCTATCCGCGCCTAAGCGACTACACACTTCTAGAAACTAGACATCTGCCTGCATTGTGGAATGCACATCGCTGCGCTGTCTACTTCTATAGTCGCGTGTCGCGTTTTTCCACTTAGCGTCTATATTTAATTTAGAGGATTTACCATGCGCCAGATTCATTTATTCCCAGTTAGCAGTGTCGCCCACCTAGTGCGCCCTGACGAGTTTCATGAGCTTAGCCCACTTTCTTCGGCCTTAGAGTTCTTCACAGACTTCAAGAAGCATGTACCCCTTATTATCGACGGATCAACGCTCGCCGAATCCGTTGAGCATCTCATGCGCCGAGATCACGTGAAGCTCAAACTCGTTGTCGACAGTGGGGGCGAGTTTATCGGGACAATTAGCCTCGATGACCTCGATGAACAGCACTTCATGGCAAGAGTGGCACTGGGCTTTGCCCACAAGGAGATTCAAGTCAAAGACCTTATGAGACCCAAAGCCGAAATCATGGCCTTAAGCCTCACCGATCTGGAGTCAGCAACGATCAACGATGTAATTAAGACATTGCAGCAAAAAGGGCAGCAACATTGTCTGGTGGTCGATCAAAGCACTACCCAGATTCGCGGTTTGATTTCAGCGAGCGATGTAGCACGACGGCTGCGCATCCCAATCCGTATTGAGAAAGTGCCTACCTTTGTTGACATCTTCAGTTCGATCAGACGACCGGCTGCGTAGAATTTAACTACGTCTTAGCAGGTCTTTGCTGGGAGCAAGCGTTCTTGCTTCCGGCGTTTTTATTCCTCGCGAGACAGCGCCAAGTAATGTGCGCACAAAGTGGGGAGCTGTGGCACCTTATCAAACTCCATGCGTTGCACACCTGGACCCGGGTCGACCGGATTGAGAAACATCACTAGTCGCCGCAACTCGATCGTGTCTAGTCCCCAGTCTTGCCCAGAAGGCGACACCTCTCGCCCATAGAGACTAAAGAACCGTACGGGCTCCCATAACACTTCGGCGTTCGATGCTATCTGGGCAGTACTTATAAAGAGATTAAGGTCTGGAAGAATGCGGCACTGAAAGACTCGCCCTTGCGCATCAACATCTACGTAGGTGAAATTGCGCAGATATTTCCACGTGCCTATTAACCCAGCCTCTGGGGTCTGAGCGCTCGCCGACGGTGCCAGTAATGCTAGCAGCACTGCCAAAGTAAATGATTGCCTCTTCAGATGCTTTCTCATGTAATACTTCCTATTGCTCTTGGCTAATGCACCGATGTCTCGAAATAGTCTCTGCACGGCCTATTCAAAGGCAGCTTTTTCCACAGCCCTTAATCATAACCTGCGTTAGACTTGCAAGGGTAGTTCGGCTACTCTGTATCATCTTCGCCCGAGCATCGATGCGAAGGCTGTATTGAACCAAGGACTCGTTCAATCCTTCGAAAGACTAAACCAAACTGCGCAAACACTCATTCACAGTGGCTCCGGTGAAATTAAAAACCGCGTAGACCGAAAAGCTAATGAAAAAAACTTATAACAACCTAATTGAGTTCGTAGACTTATTGCTCGATGTCGTCTGTGTTGTCAATGCAGAGGGTCAATTGCTATTCGTCAGCGCAGCCTGCGAACAGATGTTTGGCTATAAGCCGGATGAGCTAGTCGGTAAACCCATCTTCGACCTCGTGCATCCCGATGACCGAGAGCGCTCTATCGCCGTTTCAATGCGCGTTAACGCCGGCGAAGAGATTGTTGGTTTTGAGAATCGCTACCTCCATAAAGACGGGCATACGGTGCATATCCGCTGGACGGCTAGGTGGTCCGAGAAGCAACAAATTCGCGTAGCTGTTGCTCACGACATTAGTGAACGCATTAGGGCTGAATCTCTGCAGAAGGCCCTATATAGAATCTCTGAAACGTCTCATCAAGCAAGCGATCTCGACAGTCTCTTCCCCTTAATCCATCACATCATCGACGAATTACTTCCCGCCAAGAATTTCTTCGTCGCACTTTACGATAGGCACAAAGACGAATTGAGCTTTCCCTATTTCGTCGACGAGTTCGATAGTTGTCCCGCACCACGCCCGCTGGACAGCGGCACATTGAGCGCCGAAGTTATTCGCACAGGTCAAGCGCTTCTCCTTACACCGAATTCAAATAAATCTATACACCTGAAACATTCTGAAGTAATTGGCACCGACTCCTTGGATTGGCTGGGCGTGCCATTGCATTCGGGAACGAGGGCGTTTGGCACATTGGTAGTGCAATCTTATACCGGTAATGTTCGTTACACAGATCGCGATCAAGAGTTGCTGCAATTCGTTTCGGATCAAGTAGCCTCGGCAATCATTCGCACACAACTCCACGAACGTCTAATCCACGCCGCTGAACATGACTCACTTACCAGCCTAGCCAACCGAAGTTTGTTCCAAGATCGTCTTCAGAATGTCATTGCACGGGCTGGCCGCGTCCCTGGGCGCTTTGCTCTTCTATACTTAGATCTCGATAAGTTCAAAGATATTAATGACTTATATGGCCATAATGCCGGCGACAAAATACTTGTCGAGGTTGCGAGTCGCCTCAAGGGCTGCATTCGCGAATCCGACACAGCCGCACGAATAGGCGGTGACGAGTTTGTGCTGCTGCTGACCAACATTGCTGCCCAGGATGACGCAAAAAACGTCGCAGCAAAGATTAGACTTGTACTTAACAAGCCATTCAAACTGGGCGACCGAGAGCTTCTAATCGCTCCGAGCATAGGTATCGCCGTTTACCCTGAGGATGGTGAGAATGCCGAAGCGCTGCTGCATTTCGCCGATGAGGCGATGTATCGTAGCAAACGTACAGCAGTCTAGTATTTACGACGCTGTGCCAAATAGCTTTCCAATTGGGCCCTTTGTTCCGGACTGAACAGCAAGCCTAACTTGGTACGACGCCACAGAATATCTTCGACCTCTTCCGCCCACTCATTCTCACAGAGATAGTCTACCTCTCTTGCGCTAAGCCCATGCCCGAAATCTTGTCCTAGGTCTTCTAATGCCTTTGCGCCTACTAAGATCTGACGGCACAGGGTGCCATAACTCCCAACCCATCGCAGCCTAATAGATTCGGTTAGCCAAGGGGCTTCCATCGCGAGCGCCTCGGACAGCTTAGCTTGGGTTTCGAAGTCTCCGCCAGGCAATGAAGCATGCTCTGTCCAATCGCCTTTCATATGGGGAAATATCTCACTAAGTTTATCTAAGGCACTCTCTCCAAGACGCCTATAAGTTGTGATCTTACCACCATATATTGTCAGCAATGGAGCGCCGGTCGTATCGAGTGTTATCGTGTAGTCTCTCGATACCTCCGATGCACTTTCTTCCTCGTCCGACATCAAAGGTCGTACACCTGCAAAAACGTGCAGCACATCCTCCTTAGCGATCTTACTTTTGAAATACTCGTTCGTTACCTCTACTAGGTAGTCGATCTCCCAATCGGATATCTTGGCGCTAGCGGGATCTCCGAGCTGGTCCTCTTCTGTAGTACCAATTAGCGTAAAGTCCTGCTCATAGGGGATAACAAATACAACTCGTCCATCGCTATTTTGCAGCAGGAAGGCTTCGGGCGAGGCGAACATCCGCGGCACTACGATATGGCAGCCTTTCACGAGACGGATATGCTCATGCTTCTTCTGCGGCAACACCGCGTTGGAGAATATCTCAACCCAAGGTCCGGCCGCGTTGACCAGCGCTCGAGCACTTACGATCTCCACAAGGCCGGTGCGCGTGTCCAAAAGACTTACGCGCCATATCCCCTGCTCTTCGCTTGCCTCGACGCATTGCTTGCGCACGAGAATCTTTGCGCCATGCTGCTGCGCCTGTTTGGCCACCATGACCACCAAACGTGCATCGTCGACCCAGGCATCGGAGTATTCGAAACCATTACGCAAGCTTGGGACAAGAGGACTGTCGGGTGCAAAACGAAGACTACGCGAGGCGGGCAGAGTCACACGCTTACTGAGAAAATCATACAGATAAAGACCAGCGCGAATCATCCAACGCGGGCGTAAATGCGGACGATGGGGCAGCTGAAAACGCAGTGGCGTGATTATATGGGGCGCATTGCGCAACAAGACTTCTCGCTCTGCTAGCGCTTTACGGACTAGGCTGAACTCGTATTGTTCTAGGTAGCGCAAACCACCGTGTATCAATTTAGTACTTGCCGACGAAGTAGCAGAGGCTAGATCATTACTTTCGCACAAGACAACGTCTAATCCCCGCCCCGCAGCATCCGCCGCGATGCCGACGCCATTGATCCCACCACCGATCACCAGTAGATCATGAATTGTAGAGTTTTGAGTCATAGAGTTGTTAGCCTTACTACACTTGAGATCCCATGCTAACAGCATGCCTGTGGATCATGAAACTGTCCTATAGTACGCTGTGTTTCACGTGTTAGCCCACAATGATCCGGACATCTTAAATGACTAACTATATTCTCGCGCTCGACCAAGGAACTACAAGTAGCCGCGCCATTATTTTCGATGCGGACGGGCGGCGTATTAGCACGGGACAAGAAGAGTTTGCACAACATTTCCCGCAAGATGGCTGGGTAGAGCATGAGCCAGAAGACCTCTGGGGTAGCACACTTCGCAGCGCTCAAAATGCGCTCGCCGAATCCGGCTTAAAGGCCGAAGAGATTCGTGCAATCGGCATTACGAATCAACGCGAAACCACGCTGATCTGGAACCGTAAGAGTGGCGAGACACTCTATCGCGCCATCGTATGGCAGGACCGCCGCACCAGTGCCTATTGCCAAAGTTTGAGTGAAAAACTGCAGCAACAAGGCAAGGAGAGCTTGATACCAGAGCGCACTGGACTGTTACTCGATCCGTATTTCTCAGCGAGCAAGATCCGTTGGATTCTCGATCAAGTGGACGGCGCACAGGAGGCTGCGCAGCGCGGTGAATTAGCCTTTGGCACGGTCGATACCTATCTATTGTGGAAACTAACTGGTGGACAAAGCCACTTCACCGACGCCACCAATGCTTCTCGTACTCTGTTGTTCAATATCCACACTCAGCGCTGGGACGAGGAGTTGCTGGAGCTATTCAATATTCCCTCAGCACTCCTTCCCGAGGTGCTCGATAGCGCTGCAGATTTCGGTCAATGCGACGTGGATATTCTCGGCGCTCCCATCCCTATTGCGGGCATCGCGGGCGACCAGCAAGCCGCCGCCTTCGGCCAATGTTGTTTCGAACCCGGCATGGCGAAGAGTACCTATGGCACCGGCTGTTTCCTACTTCTCAATACGGGAGATAAGGCACTGCGGTCGGAGAACCGACTATTGACAACCGTCGCCTATCGCCTACAGGGCAAAGTCACCTATGCGCTTGAGGGCAGTATCTTCATGGCCGGCGCCACGATGCAGTGGCTACGCGATGGACTGAAACTCTTTAACAATGCTGAGGAGACAGAAGAGCTTGCAAGGCAGGCCGACAAGAATATGCATGTGCTGATGGTGCCCGCATTCACTGGATTAGGAGCGCCCTATTGGGATGCAGATGCCCGTGGCGCAATCTTTGGCCTGACCCGCGACACCGGCATCAAAGAGTTAGTCACAGCGGCGCTTTTATCGGTTTGCTACCAGACACGCGATCTTCAAAAAGCTATGGAGGCCGACGGTGAACGCCCCGATACTCTGCGCGTAGACGGCGGCATGGCGCGTAATGATTTTGTGCTGCAAAACCTCGCCGATCTTCTGGGTTGTCGAGTAGACCGGCCACGTGTAACCGAGACCACTGCCCTTGGCGTGGCCTGGCTCGCAGGACTACAGTGCGGCCTCTACGACTCACTAGAGCAAATCGCAGAACACTGGCAACTCGAGCAATCCTTCTCTCCGCAAAAAGATAAGGCCTGGCGAGACGAGCGCTATTCGCTATGGCAGGATGCGGTAAGCCGTACGCGCAGTACACCTACTTAATCTTCACAAAATCAACACCCACAAGCCATTAAGAGAACAGCGACCTAATGCGAGTTCACCTCATACGTCACGGACAAACTAATTGGAATAAAGAGAAACGCGTACAAGGCCACGCTGAATCAACTCTGACACTTGAGGGCAAGCAACAAGCTGCGGCCCTAGCTCCCGTCTTGCAACCCTACAAAATCGCGAAGGTCTACTGCAGCTCTAGTATACGCACACGGGAAACAGCCGCCATTCTCTTTACGGAGCCCAGCCTTCCTATTGAATATTGTGATGAGTTGCGAGAGATTTTCCTCGGTCCGTGGGAAGGCTTGTTGCAAAGCGAGATACGAGAACTGTATCCGGAGGATTTCGCACACTTCTGGAATGCTCCAGAGCGCTTCAAACAAGAAGGGGCGGAGCTCTTTGACGCTGTGCAGCAACGTGGCCTTATGCAGCTGAAGCGGATATTATCTGCGCATGCGGCAGAGGACGTAGCGATAGTTAGCCACGGTGTACTTATCAAGTCGATATTATGCGCGCTAGAGGGACGCCCCATGGCGAAGTTGTGGGAACCGCCGATCATGCACAACTGTGCACACAGTATCGTGACCTGCGATTCCCCCGAGGACACACCACGTATCATTCAGTTCGCCGGCCTAACGCAATAGCGTCACCTAGCAGCGGGTCTATTTACTGCAACGACACTTCATAACAAGGAAAACCACAATGAATACTGTTCCTGAATCGCAAGACAGCGCTAATCCAATGGCACGTAACGTCCTGATCGCCCTCGCGATAATCTCCTTAGTTGGAGGCGTTGGGCTTGGAGCCTACGCACTGTTTGCGTCACTAGGCGTATGGATGGGCATGTGGAATTTCGGCACTGGTTTCAACATGCTGCGCAACGTGAATGCGAGCGCGGACTGGGTAGCTTGGTTAGGTTTAGCCGTCACTATTGTGGTGTTCTCAGGCGCCAGACGCCTCGCAATGCCGAGCACACTGCGTCTCACGACTATTGCGGCAATTGGCGCTTTCGCCGCCATGCTGGCCTATGTTGTACCTGAGACGTTCAGACCGCCGGAAGGCACACCTCCAATCCACGACATCACCACCGACACGGTTAACCCACCCGAGTACATCGCAATTGCACCACTGCGCGCAGATGCGCCTAATAATATGGTTTACGGTGAACAAGCCAATTGGGACAAGGCGCGCATGAGCGCTGCACAGCAAGAGGCTTACCCTGACATCGTGCCGCAGGAGTTTTCTGAGTCTAAAGAGGTAGTTTTCGAGCGGGCACTTGCGGCTGCCAATAGCCTAGGCTGGGAAATCGTAGACCAGAACCTGACCACTGGCCGTATAGAGGCCACGGACACTACATTCTGGTTCCGCTTCAAAGACGACGTGGTAATCGTCGTCACTCCCACCGCCCAAGGCTCTGTCCTCAACGCACGCTCCTTGTCCCGAGTAGGCACCAGCGACGTAGGCAAGAACGCGGCACGCCTGCGCGAGTTCTTCGCACAGCTGCGCTAGAGGATTTCGGGATTTGGATAAGGCTCTGCCTGTAGGAGCGGGCTTGACCGCGAATAAGGTCAGTGCCGCAGCGGGCCCATTCGCGGGCAAGCCCGCTCCTACAGACAGTGGGCTCTTTATAGATTGGGATTGGGATTTGGCTCTGATTGTAGGAGCGCTTGCCCTCGTAAGGGGGCTAGCCCGCGAAAGACCTGTCCCATCCACAGAGCCTCTTCAATCGCACCAAATCGCTCCTTTTGCCGTGCAACAATATCGCCATGCGCAGCCCGATTTCGGTGTGTTATGCTTGCGGCCGATAATTCGCAGCAAGAGACAAGAACGTGCAAAGAAG
>CAXBOY010000037.1:0-26799 GCA_963977405.1 uncultured Gammaproteobacteria bacterium | reverse complement strand
TGGCTAAACCTTTCATGATCTCGGCGAAATCGTCGATCTGTATGAATTCCTCCTGTTTCGCTAAGGCCTGTCTCTTGCTGTCAGGGCGTGTAATGGCGCGCAGATGGCCGATGCCCTCGGCCTGCGCCCTGCGCAAAACGGGAAGGCTGTCATCTATCAGCAGGGTGCGTTGCGGATCGTGTTCGACCTCGGCGCGCAGAGCTGGCCAGAAACCAATATTCTCTTTCGCCAACTGTAGTGAATGAGAGCTAATACGATGGTCAAAGTGTTCGGCGATACCGGTGTGCTGCATTTTTAACTCGAGGCTGTGGGGGTGCGCATTGGTGACCAGTACGACCTGTTTGCCATTTTGGCGCAACTGCTGCACGAAGCGCAGGGCGTTGGGCCGCAACGCGATCTTGTGGCGCACCTCATGCTTAAGCGCCTTGATATCCATCGCGAGGCTGTCGGACCAGAAGTCCATGCAATACCAGTCCAGCGTGCCCTTGACGCTAGCATAGCGGCTCATTAGAAGCGCGGAGGCCTGTGTTGGCGTTAGGCGATTCAGCTCGCCATAGCGTGCCGGAACAAATTCTTCCCAAAAATAATTGTCGAAGTGCAGATCGAGTACTGTTCCGTCCATGTCGAACAGAACAGTGTCGATTTGCGCCCAATTCAGTGCTGTCATTGCTGGCCCATTTAATACTCGTCTAAGCCCTCAGTAAATTCGATATAGACCCCGGTAGGGTCAGTGATGAAGGCAATTTTTAGACCTATCGAAGGGATGTCCCGATAAGCCACGTCGAAGGCGATGCCTTTCTCTTCCAGTAACTTGCAGAAGGCCTCTAAGTCGTCTACTTCGAAGCCGATATGATCGATCGAGCGTCCCTTGGTGGGGAGGCGCTCTTCTCTAGCGTTGCCGAAGCTCAAGTTCATGCCGGGCACATTCGTGGTGCTCTCGATAGAGCCTCGTGGTCGAACCTCGATGTTGAGTAGCTGCGTATACCACTGCAGTAAGCTTTCATACTCGGCAGTAAAGAAATGGATGTGATAAGGCTCAACTTCAAGGTCTAGCATCTGATCTTCTTGTAGTTCCACGTAAACATCATCCGGCATCATGATGTAGGCGTTACGTTGCCCCTCTGCGCCGATGAACTCGCGGCCGACAGGTAGGCCCTCTGCACGCCATTTCGCGAGGAAGGTCGCGATGTTGCGCACCTTGAATCCAAAATGATCCATCACCGTGCCTTGCGAACCCCCAGTTGGGACGCGCTCGGTAAGAATGACGGCCATATTCCGCATGCGCACCGCGGTCAAGGAGCCCTTCTGGACGACAGTGCCGCCAAAGTGGTCGACCCACAAGCGCTTATGCAGTTCGATATCGCTCACATTCAAGTGCACATGGCCATAAGTCAGCCCTGCTTCGTTAGGAACCGCCAACTGTGCTTGGGCGCAGCCCATAGTCAGCAGAATTAGAATGAGCCCAGTAAATACGCGCATGATGCTTCTCCGTTTTGTTTTTATTGTGATGTTAGTGCTGCGCAGTGACCAGCGTTGCCTCTAGGGGCAGTTCACAGGCAAGAGCGTGAAACATGCTAGCATTTGCCCTAAGCCCGCGTCGATCAACACGTTAGACCCAGTCGCTATGCCGACATGGCGCTATTGAGGAGTTTGTGGATGTTAGAGAATACTGAGCTAATTAATTCGATCGGTCATATCGCCATCCTCGCAGGTCAGGAGATTATGGCAGTCTATACAAATGCGGAAGGCTTTACAGTCACGAATAAGGAAGATCACTCCCCGCTGACAGAGGCGGACACCCGTGCCAATGCCCTTATCTGTACCCAACTGCAAAAACTAACGCCCCATATTCCCATTGTTTCGGAAGAAACTACTCTCACTCCCTATGCGCAACGCCGGCATTGGCAGGAGTACTGGTTAATCGATCCACTAGATGGCACTAAGGAATTCATCGATCGGAATGGCGAATTCACAGTCAATATCGCCCTAATTCGAGATGGTGCGCCAGTGCTTGGAGTGGTGCACGCGCCGGTTACGGGAGCCAGTTGGCTCGGAGTAATCGGACTCGGGGCGTGGAAGCGCGGCGAGAGTGGGACCTTGGAGCACATAAAAACACGCGCCTTGGAAAGCGAGCTGATCCAATCCACTATAAAAGTGGTGGCAAGTCGGCGCCATGGTTCGGCTGACCTCGAGTCAATGCTCGAACACTTGAGCAAACGCTTCGCAGCAGTGGAGATGCTCAATGTGGGTAGTTCCCTAAAGTTTTGCATGCTCGCAGAAGGTAAGGCGGACTTCTATCCGCGACTTGCTCCAACCAGTGAATGGGATACGGCGGCAGCCCAGGCAGTGTTAGAGGCGGCTGGTGGCAGGGTGCTAAAGACGGATTTTACAAGGCTGGGCTATAACACTAAGGACGATATACTCAACCCGCATTTCCTCGCCGTCGGGGACGCGCGCATCGACTGGCGTCGCGTACTCGAGGCGGAACAAGCGTAGGGGCTTACTTTGGCGGGGCGCTCAGTGAGAGCTCGGCGGTGAATAACATGCTGCGGTCGCGGTCCTTGTTGGCCCAGTTCAGGAGAGTGGTAGCGCTTTGCGGCACGATCTCGGCGAATACAGGTGTGCCGTTGAGGGTGACGGTAATGGGCTTGGAGAAGTCTACCTCCTCAGGGCTAAGCAGCAGAGTGAACCCATCGACATAGAAGTTCGTGACCTCGAAGTGGTTGCCCTCCCGGGAGACCTCAATGCGGCCCGGTTGCCCCTCGCTGCGGAGCTTATCGATACGCAGCCAATGGTTGCGATTATAGCGATCGGTCCTGCTTGTCACCCAATGTACGGTATCGGGCAATGGATCGCGCACATTGTCGCGCTTAAACTTCTCGATTCTCGGGCGTTGCTCTGGCATCCATTCGGTGTTGTGCCCCCCATTTGGGATTATCGTAAACTCGAAATCGGCGCCGGCCTCGCTCATCAGGTCGATATAGGGTTGTACGGCGCTAGCCGGATACAGGCGGTCGTTCTCACCATTGACGATAAACAGGCGCTTGCCCTTGAGGTTGTCGAAGGACAGCGGATAGCTCACGCGCCCGCGCGGGTTGCGCAGGACGCCGGGGTGGCCGATATAGGGCAGGAATGCGGCCCACTCGGTCGGTTGCATGAAGGCGAAGAAATAGGAACCGGTACCACCGTCCGAAACGCCAGTCATGTAGACCCTGTTATCGTCTACGTTATAGCGCTGCTTTATTAGTCTAAGAATGGCAGGCAGATTGTCTGCTTGGTTGTCTAACCACCAGAACGCATCGTCCCAAGCTATGGGCAGCACAACTATTTTATTGGCGTCAGCCAGGCTCTCATAACCATTGCGCCATGCGGTTTCGCCAGGCTGAATCTTGGGTCGATTGACGCCGCCATGAAGATTGAATTCAACAGGGTAGGCGCGTTTTGCGTTATAGTCCTCGGGCACTAATATAACGAATGGGAAGCTGGTGCCATCCTCACTGCTGCGGGACATTTCGATTAAACCGGTGGGGACATCCGTGCTGAAAGTTGGGCCGGCCTTGAGCCAGCCGTAGAGCGCATTGACGTCGTTGCTTGCAGTGGCTAAGGCCTCGGTCGCTGCAGCTTGCTCCATTGCGCCATCCGCTCGCCAATAGCGATCCACGAGCCCAACGGCATCGCCAGACGGGGCAGCTGAGGATTGGCAGTGGGGCAGTACTAGACTGCTCGCAATTAGCAAGGCGGAAATGGTGTTTTTCATGAGCAAACATCATAAACCAGTGCGCGTGCTTGACCAAACTTTCCTTTTCACTGGTTTGGTACTAGGATTTGTCACCGAAGAACTATAACGAAGGGTATCCGAGCCATGTTGGTAAAACAGATTAAAATAGCCATCTTATTCCTGTCACTCGCCTACGGTGCTGCGTTCGCGCAAAGCTTCGGAGTAGAGGAGGTGACGCGATTGGCCGAGGCTGGTGACGCCGAAGCTCAGAATAATCTGGGAGTGATGTACCACACCGGACAAGGCGTTACTCCTGACCTCAATGAGGCGATCAAATGGTACACGCTAGCTGCCGAGCAGGGTCGGTCGAACGCGCAACTGAATCTAGGTGTGCTTTATAACTTCGGCATGGGGGTGCCTCAAGATTTTGAACAAGCGGCTTATTGGTTCGCCCTAGCCGCAGAGCAGGGCCAGTTGATGGCGCAAATATCGCTGGCTGCGTTATATGTCAGTGGACAAGGTGTGCAAACTAATTATGCGGAAGCCGCCAAGTACTATGGGATGGCCGCAGAGCAAGGGGATGTTGGTGCGCAGCTGACTCTTGCAGAGATGTATCTTAGTGGGCAGGGCGTGGACCAAGATTATGAGCAGGCCGCGCATTATTATCTTCTGGCCGCAGAGAAAGGCGAGGTAGCCGCGCAATTTAGTATGGCCCTTATGTATCGAGACGGACTTGGTGTAGAGCAAGACTACGAGGAAGCGGCTAACTTTTATCGTATGGCCGCGGATCAAGGTCATATTGCAGCCATGTTCAGTATGGCGGCGATGTACGAGTCAGGGGAGGGCGTAGAGCAAAATTTCGAGGAAGCTTTCCGTTGGTATCGCCTTGCGGCTGGGCAGGGCCACCCGAGCTCCCAGAATAATCTGGGCTTGATGTATGAGTCGGGTCAAGGAGTCGCAGAGAATCCAATACGTGCATACGCTTGGTTGAAGATAGCTTCTACCTTATCCACTGGAGAGGAGAGGGTTCGCTTTCAGAGCAACAGGAATCAGGTCGAGGCGCAGCTCAGTGCGGAGCAATTAACTGAAGCGAATGCCCTGTCTGATCGCTGCTTGGAGTCTCGCTATCGGGAGTGTGAATAGTCGTTCTGGATAGCTAGTTCTCGCAGTCCAAATACCCGGAATCAAGACAGCGCTTGCTGAGGGCCTTGGCCTCGGCTATCTGCTCTTCGGTCATCTGATCGGCGATCTGGTCGCGATTGCGTGTAGCCCTGCCGCGATGGAACACGGTGGAGATCTGTGCGGAGATGTCGCTCCACATGTACGCAAAGATAAAATTCTGTTCCACGCCGTAGCCCGCTGCATACATCTCGCCGATATTGTATTGAGCTTCCGGATTGCCTTGTTTAGCGGCAGAGAGATATAGGCTTCCCGCCTTTGCATAATCTTGTGCAATGCCTTCGCCGGCAATATACATGTCGGCAAGCCCGAACTGGGCAGAGACATTGCCGCTGTCTGCGGCGAGTTGATACCATTTCGCAGCCTCAGCAAAGTCGCGTTCTACGCCAGTGCCATTGACGAACATGGCGCCATAATTGAATTGCCCTATCGGGTAGCCTCCTTCGGCGGAGAGTTTCAACCACTCCAAGGCATTCGGGTAACTTTGCTCTAAACCATAGCCGTATTTATACATCACCCCTAGATTATTCTGTGCGGCCTCGTGCCCTTGCAGAGCCGCCGCTCGATACCATTTGGCGGCCTCGCGGTAGTCTTGCGCTACGCCCTGTGCGTTGTCGTACATGAAGCCAAGATTGTATTGGGCGCGCATGTGATCTTGTGCTGCAGCTCGCTGATACCACCGCATTGCCTCGGCATAATCTTGTTCTACGCCAAAGCCATTAGCGTACATATTGCCATAATTGTATTGTGCGTCCGCATAGCCTAAATCGGCGGCACTTTTGAACCACTTTAGTGCCGTTGCAAAGTCCTGTGTAACTCCTTCGCCAACCGCGTAGATATAGCCAAGCTCGGTCTGGGCGGCTACTGCTCCAGCCTCTGCGCGTGCGATCAACTCACTATCTTGAGCAACTACCTGCGTTGAAGCTAGAAGAAGGCTGATTGACAGCGTTCTAATGAAACTTTGTTTCATAATCTGAAGGGTCTCGATAAAAATCCTACTAGGGCTGTGATAGTGCCATAAATGGGGAGGATTGGCACGGAGGTTGTCGTGTCCGAGATTCCTTCTAGCTCACTGTTTACGTGCCATGAGGGTCGTCTTCCTTTATGGTTTAAGGTAGTCTTTTGTGCCGTGCCACCAAGAGCATGAACCTCTAAGCTGCCTGCGCTAGCAAAGGATAAACCGTTTGGACTCCCGCTATATTGTCTCAACTCTATTAAGCTGCGCCTTTTTTATGGGTCTCGTAGCATGGGTTTCCTATTTGAAGACTCGTGGTGAAGTGAGTACCCGCGACGGCTATTTCTTAGCAGGGCGTGGCCTCGGTGCAGTGTTCATCGCGGGCTCTATGCTGCTAACTAATCTGTCTGCGGAACAATTGATTGGGCTCAACGGCTCGGCCTACGGATTTAATATGAGCAGCATGGGATGGGAGGTGACAGCGGCCTTCGCGACACTATGCATGGCTTTTATTTTTTTACCACGCTATCTCGCCGGTGCGTTTACTACACTGCCGCAATTTCTCAGTAGTCGTTACGACGACGGTGTGCGGCGCATGACTGTCGTCTTGTTCATGGTGGGCTATGGCTTCGTCACGATCCCTTCTGTTCTCTATTCCGGCTCTATTGCCGTGATGCAATTGTTCGACGTGCCCGCTCTCTTTGGCTTAGGTTACAGTCAGGCTTTGCTACTCACTATCGTCTCTATAGGCTGCGTTGGCGCTCTGTATGCGATATTCGGCGGATTGCGTGCCGTTGCGATTTCGGACACGTTAAACGGCGTGGGCTTACTAATCGTCGGCATCGCGGTACCTATTCTAGGTTTATCCGCTTTGGGCGATGGGAGCATTGGCGAAGGGGTCAGGATTATCACGAGCAGTAATACGGGTAAACTGAATGCCATTGGCACGCAGACCGACCCAACACCGTTCGGAACATTGTTCACCGGCATGATCTTCGCCAATCTTTTTTACTGGTGTACAAACCAATATGTCATTCAGCGTACACTCGCGGCGCGTAATTTAGCCGAAGGCCAGAAGGGTGTGCTCTTCTCTGGCTTCTTCAAAGTGCTAGTGCCTTTCATGATGATGATACCAGGTGTTATCGCCTTTCATCTTTATGGCGATGGCTTAACGACAATAGACCTCGCCTACCCCCGGCTAATTCGCGATGTGCTACCGGTATATGCTGCGGGCTTCTTCCTCGCCGTCTTGCTAGGAGCGGTGTTCAGCTCATTCAATTCTTTGCTCAACAGCGCCGCCACATTATTCTGTCTGGATGTCTACGGCCCATACAAAAAAGATAAGGTTAGTGACGCGCAGATGGTAAAGGTTGCAAAGCGAGCCAGTGTGGTAATCGCACTGTTCTCTTTCATCGTAGCACCTCTACTTCAATACGCACCAAACGGGTTGTGGCAAATCATTAGGATATTCACTGGTTTCTATAATATTCCGGTAATCGCGATAGTGATTGTGGGCCTTTTCACTACGCGAGTTCCTGCACGCGGGGCGAAGGTCGCGATCGTATTTCATGTGCTTGCTTATGGCCTGTTGCAGTTTATCTTCAACGATGTGATTGGAATTCATTTCCTGCATCTTTACGCCATCTTGTTTGTACTAGAAGTGCTCATCATGCTGTATTTTGCCCGGATTGCACCGCGTGCGGAGAAATGGAGTTACCAAGTTAATGCAAAAGTCGACCTGACCCCTTGGCGATATGTTAAACCCTGCGGGTTCACATTGATGTCTTGTGTCGTGGCTTTGTATCTATTGTTCTCTGTCATCGGTTTAGTAGGCGGCATCAGCCCTGCGTTCTTGCCCATAATTAGCTTCATCGTACTAGTCAATATTGCAGTATGGGCTGTAGCCATTTGGCGAGCTCGTGCGCTAACAGCTTCGCACTAGGAGCAACTCTTTCAAGTGAGATTACTATGAGTAAGTCGAGCCAACCCCGTTTGCGTTTTTTCGCACAGGCCTCTAGCCAGCGTCATATTCCGACTCAAGATCAGTATCTATACCGAGCACCAGAGGCGAAGTTTAAAATTGCGATTATTGGCACAGGCACTATAGGTCAGGAACATATGCGTGTTGCAACACTGCTTGGGCGCGCGCATGTCCATGGCATCTACGATCTCGAGCAACACAGTCTCGACGCAGCACAGGCCGAATACAGCACCTATAGTGCAAGAGCGCTAATTCGTTATAAGTCTTTGACGCAGGCTTGCGAAGACCCAGAGGTGGACGCGCTTTTCATATGCACACCAAACTTTACCCACTTCGAGGTGTTGAAGACTGCCGTTCACTCGGGCAAGCCCATTTTCGTTGAGAAACCCATGGCGACCACGCTGGCCGATGCCGCAGCGATTGTGCAGATCGCAAACGAGTACAGCAGCTTTATTCAGATAGGCCTACAGTATCGATACAAGGCGCAGTATGTGGAGGCATTTCATGAGGCATTGGAGCGCGTCTCATTAGGGAAGGTGAAGACCATCAGCATGTGCGAATACCGTCCTCCGTTTCTCGACAAAGTGAAGCAATGGAACAAGTTCAACGAGTACTCCGGCGGTACCTTAGTAGAGAAGTGCTGTCATTACTTCGATTTGATTAATCTTATGGCGCAGGCAAATCCAAAGCGCGTATTCGCGAGCGGTGGGCAGGCTGTCAATTTTGTCGACTTCGAGCACGAAGGCAGGCGCGCAGATATCGATGATCATGCATTCGTGATCATCGACTATGAGAATGGTGTACGGGCCAACTTCACGCTAAACATGTTCTGTCCGGACTTCGTTGAGGAGATGGTTGTAACGGGTGAGTTCGGAAGGTTGTTGGCGACAGAGCGTTTCGACTTTCACCAGCAGCAGGCCGCTACCGCCTCAATAAGCTTAGAGCTAGGCGAGAATGGCGCATCAAGAACTACGACCTTGGGCTATCCAAGAGTTGTCGAACAGAGCGGTCACCATGGGGCTACCTACTTCGAACACCAAGCCTTCTTCGATCAACTGGAAGGCAAGACTGCTGATTGCGCAACACCGCTACAAGGAATGTGGGCCATGATTGTGGCTAGCGCCGCGCAAGAGTCAATGCGCAGCGGTCAGCCGGTCGCTATTAGCGAATTAATTGCACGCGAAAAACTAGCGAGGCTGCTCGCGGGGAACCAGGAATGAATATGGAAGAATCGATTAAAGTGGGCAGCACTCAGATGCCGTCAGTTGGTTTAGGGCTTTGGAAGATTGAGCGTGAGCAAGTTGCTCATGTGGTGAGGCAGGCTATCCAGTTAGGGTATCGTCATCTGGATAGCGCAGCGGATTACGGCAACGAGCTAGAAGTCGGCCATGGCATCAAGCAGGCGCTCGACGAGGGCCTGTGCAAGCGAGAGGAGCTTTGGATTACCTCAAAATTGTGGAATACCTTTCACGCGGCAGAACATGTGGAGCAGGCCTGCGACAAGACCTTAGCGGATCTAGGCGTCGAGTATCTGGATCTCTACCTCATTCACTTCCCCATCTCCTTGCAATACGTTCCTATTGCCACACGCTATCCGCCGGAATGGATCTTCGACCCAGAGGCACAAGAGCCGGAGATGAAGATTGCACCGGTGCCTTTGTTAGAAACCTGGCGTGCAATGGAGGCATTGGTGGCGAAGGGGAAGGTGAAGCAGATCGGGGTGTGTAACTACAATAGCGCCTTAATACATGACTTGATGGCTTACGCAAAGATAAAGCCTGCGGTATTGCAGATAGAATCTCATCCCTATCTTACCCAAGAACGATTACTAAGATTGGCGGCTGATTATGACATTGCTGTAACCACATTCTCCCCGTTGGGTTCGTTGTCCTATGTCGAATTGGAAATGGCGCGTCAAGAGGAGTCCTTGTTACAGCAGCCCGTAGTGCTGGCAGCGGCAGAACGTCTAAACCGAAGTGCCGCTCAAGTACTCTTACGCTGGGGCGTGCAGCGCGGTGTGGCGATAATACCTAAAACCTCGCGCGTGACGCGCTTAGCCGAAAATATTGCCTTGTTCGATTTCGAATTGAGCTCCCAAGAGATGCAGGCGATATCAGCACTGAACTGCAATCGCCGCTTCAATGATCCCGGTTTGTTTTGCGAATTAGCGTTTGGAAAATTCTATCCAATTTACGATTGAGGATTAAAATGACAGTGTTGAATTTAGAGTCGATTGACGTGGCGGGGCAGCAGTTCACCCCAGACGTATTCCCTTTGGTATATGGGGCGAGTTCGCAAGGGGCGAACTTGGATGACTTAGTCAGCTGGTGCGCAGCACACAGGCAGGAACTTCTCGACAGTCTTGCGCTGCATGGCACAATACTGTTTCGCGGTTTTCCAGTCGTTAGCGATCTGGATTTTGACCGTCTTATTCAGGCTTTCGAGTTGCCAAACTTTGCCTATGTGGATTCTCTGTCTAACGCCGTGCGGCGCAATCGCACGCCTAGAGTGTTCACTGCTAACGAGGCGCCGCCATCGGTGTCTATTTACCTGCATCATGAGATGGCCCAGACGCCGATCTTTCCATCACGTTTGTTCTTTTTCTGTGAGAAAGCCGCACAGAGCGGCGGTGCCACTCCACTGTGTCGTTCCGATCTGCTGCTGCGTGCATTAGAGGAGGATCGACCCGAATTTGTGGAGGCCTGCGAGAGGCTCGGTGTGCGCTACACGAATGTGATGCCCGCAGTAGAGGACGTCGAATCAGGTCAAGGACGCAGTTGGCGCAGCACACTGCAAGCCGAAGACAAACAAGCGGCGGAGGCTAAGCTGAAATCACTTGCATATACTTGGGAGTGGCGAGAAGACGATAGTCTAAAGGTAACCACACCGGTATTGCCCGCGGTACGCACTTTAGCCGATGGGCGGAAAGTGTTTTTCAATCAATTGATAGCGGCATTCAGGGGCTGGCAGGATAAGCGTAATAGTCCAGAGAAAACCATTCGCTTTGGAGACGACTCGCCAATCTCTGCGCAGGACATGGAGTGCGTCATTCGCATTGGCGATGCACTGTCTTTCGACATGGCATGGAAAACGGGTGATGTGGCGTTTATAGATAACTTCTTGGTCATGCATGGCCGCCGCCCCTTCGAAGGCGAGCGCCGTGTTTTGGCGTCTTTGCTTGCCTAGGTGCTAGGCAAGCGAAGGGTCTCACCATCAGCGTGCACGAGTCGCGATGCGGCGATACTCACGATAAGCCGGCGTCCAGAAGTTTCGTTCGATGACCTCTAGCAGTTCATCGTCTGACATCTCACGGGCGTGTCCTTGGTTCATTGCCATTTTCGCAACCGCGAAGGCGATCTTACGGCTGATCTGCGGCAAATCTGTTAAGGGCGGTAGAATCGAAGCCGAAGGCTCTTCGATCTGTGGCGAGTTCTCAGACAAGGTGATGCTCGCGATCATAAGCATCTCGTCGGTGACCCGCGCCGATTTGCAGGCGATTACGCCAAGTCCTATACCAGGAAAAATATAACTATTGTTACATTGTGCGATTGCATAGGTTTTGCCGTTGTATTCCACTTTTCCGAATGGACTGCCTGTGGCTACAATCGCGCGTCCTTGAGTCCATTCCAGCACTTGTGCCGGGTGTGCCTCGACGTGGCGTGAGGGATTGCTCAATGGCAAAATGATGGGGCGTGGACAATTCTTATGCATCTGGCGCACTACGCGCTCAGTGAACAATCCTGCCTTACCTGACACTCCAATGAGGACGCTGGGACTAATATTGTTGACCACATCGAATAGCGTCGCGTATTGACTGTCACCCTCTAAGGCCCATGTGCTAAGCGACGCAGTTGGCTGCATGAGCTTCTCTTGGAAATCCATGAGATTGTCCATGCCCACTGTAAGTAGTCCGTAGCGGTCCACCATAAATATCTGAGCACGAGCCTGCGCATCGCTTAGGCCCTCGGCGATCATCGCGCTTATGATCAGTTCCGCAATACCGCAACCGGCTGAACCTGCGCCTACGAAAACGATCCTCTGTTCGCTAAGTTTTTCTTCCTTCTTGCGACATGCGGCAAGCAAGGTGCCGAGGGTGACAGCTGCCGTGCCCTGGATATCGTCATTGAAGCAGCACACCCGATCGCGGTGACGCTGAAGAATTGGCATCGCATTGGGTTGAGCGAAATCCTCGAACTGAATGAGTACGCCCGGCCAGCGCTCCTGTGCCGCGTCGATGAACTGATCGACGAAGGCATCATACTCTTCCCGCCCAATACGTGGGTGACGCATGCCCATATACATGGGGTCGTCCAGCAGCGTTTGATTATTAGTGCCGACATCTAGGGCAACTGGTAGCGTATAGGCGGGGCTGATGCCTCCGCCAGCGGTGTAGATCGAGAGTTTGCCGATGGTGATGCCCATGCCGCCTATACCTTGGTCGCCTAGGCCTAATACGCGCTCGCCGTCAGTTACGACGATGACCTTTACTTTGTCTTTGGTCACACTGTGCATGATGTCGCTCATGTACTCGCGCTCCTCATAGGAGACGAAGATGCCACGGGCGCTGCGGTAGATGTCCGAAAAATGTTCGCAGGCGTCGCCTACGGTCGGGGTGTAGATGATGGGCAGCATCTCGACCAAGTGCTCACTAATAAGACGGTAAAAGAGAGTCTCGTTGTTGTCCTGAACGGCGCGCAGATAGATATGTTTATTAATAGGCTCGTCGAAGCTGCGATATTGCATATAGGCGCGCTCAACCTGACCCTCAATACTCTCGTAGCGTGGCGGCAATAGGCCCAGTAGATTAAAGGTGCGTCTTTCCCGCTCAGTGAAGGCTGCACCTTTGTTCAATAGGGGCGTTTCGAGGAGAGTAGGTCCAGCGTAGGCTATGTATAGCGGTTTGCGAGAGGACATTGAGGGCTCGTATAAAAGGCAATTGATGACGCCATTGTACATAATAGCGCTCGTTCGCGTCGAACTGTTCCAATGAGCATTGTCATGAAACTGTAGTCTCTAAGTCGCGAAACGGCAATACTTGCGCATTAGTCTATAGCATTTATTGACCAGCGAAGACTTCCTACCTTGAAGTGTACACAGAAGAACTCAAAGCTTAATTTCTACTTACGATGTTTGCTCGGCCGACTCGTACCGATGGGTTTGTATCGCATGCATCTTCATGCCCATCTCAATTCGATTTGCGCGGCGGAACGTGATGCTATCGAGGCGCGTGTCAGTTATTACAACAAATGTAATAGTAGCTTTTCTTTGAGCGCCACAAGTAACACGTTAGGGCAATTGAGCCCCAAACAGCAGTCGGCTTATTACTACGATCTGCGCTCTATCCTGCGCTACTTTCCTACTAAGTTAAAGTTTCGTCATGAGTTCGGTGACGTGATCAAGGTGCCGTCGCAGGCCAGTATCGTAAAGAGTCGCCCTATCGCCGGTGATAACGCTAATTCGATAATACTCAAGCTCAACAGCGTGCGGCACTATGTGTTTGCGAAAGACAAGCTAGCATTCTTGGACAAGAAAGATATGGTGGTTTGGCGTGGCAAGGCCAAACCAGGACATTGTCGCGCCCAAATGGTTAAGAATTGGTTCGCACATCCGTTCTGCGATATTGGCCAATCGAATAAGGTGCCAATTGGCAGCAATTCAAGAATGCACAAAAGCTATCTAACGATTGAGGAACAGCTGCGTTACAAGTTTATTCTGTCGGTAGAAGGCAATGATGTCGCTACTAACCTGAAGTGGATAATGTCTTCGAATTCTCTGTGCTTCATGCGTAAGCCGCGCTACGAGACGTGGTTCATGGAGGGCTTACTGCAGGCAGGTGTGCATTATGTATTATTGAAAGACGACTTCTCGGATATTGAGGAAAAGATCGATTTCTATAGTAAACACCCAGAGGCTGCGCTGAAGATTATCGATAATGCGCAGCGGTGGGTCGCTCAGTTTCGTAATGAAGCGATGGAGCGTCAAATCGGTTTGCTGGTAATGCAGAAATACTTCGAAAATTCGGGACAGTTGCTAGATTCGCCAAGTCTAAGCTTGAGCGAGGCCTGAGGAAATCCTCAAGCCTCGCCACAGGCATTAGAAACTGCCGTTAATCTTAAAGCTGTACTGAATGCCCTGGCCCTGATGCCAGCTTTCGTACTCTTCTAGCACATTGTCCGAAGCTCTTCCTACATAGCGGTAACGGTCGCGGAATTGTTGTCCATTAGTGATGGCGCCCGCATCGAAACGATAGGTAATGCCACGGCGATCGACATGTTCTAGGAATAGATTCACGCGGGGTTCGCCCACAGATTTCTCGATATCGTCGATGTCATAGCGAGACATTCCGCCATCGATTCGATCGAAATATTGCATTCCCCAATTGGCGCGTATCGAGGGTATGTCGTGCCTGAACTCCAAGGTGAAACGACCACGTTGGTAGTTCTGGAAACGACGCTCGATGCCGAGGAAAGGATCGGTGATCTCAGAGTCCTGCACGTTCAAGGTGCTCGTAACCAATAGGTTCGGCAAATTGATCATGCCCATGCGCACACTCGCACTTAAGTTCATCCCGTACTGCCAACCTTCGCCGATATTGCCATTGGCTGACTGCAGGTTACTCTCGACTCGAGTAACATCAATGCGCTCGATGACATCGTAGTGCTTGAAATAAAAGAAGTCAGAGCTCAGAACGCCCACATCATTGGGAATACGGTACTCAGTGCGCAAGTTATACTTCCACAGCCATTCCTGTTTTAGTTGTGCGTTACCCGCTTGAGTTGCTGCATCGTTGTCTTGGTCGTCGTTGGCCGCAACGAAGTCACTAAAGCTGAGCTGGTTGACTGCCTTCTCTATGGTGCCACGTATCTGCAGATTCGATGTCATGTCATAACGGAAATCGATTTTCGGTTTTACGAAATCGAAATCTCGCTCATTCTGCACATCACCGGTCTGAGTAATTGTAGAGGTTTCGTATAACAAAGTGGTTTCGAGACTCATCTGGGAGTTGATCTGCCAGTTGTGAATAGCGAAAGGCTCGTAACGAAGCTCTTCTACTTTAGAGTTAGCGTTGCTGACATTCTGTGGCACCAGTCCGCCAGCAGCAGCGGAAGGGGTTCCGGTGCTGCTGAGTAGTCCATAAATGAGCTTTGAGTCCAAGACGGTTTGAGCGCGCTCTGCACCGAACTCGATGTCTTGGGTATCCGTGATGGTCATAGTGAAAGAGCTGCGCACTATGCGTTCATCGGTCACCGTTTTGGTATCGATAAAAAGATTCTTCTGTGCGCTGTCATCGCTGAGAACTTTGAAGCGTTCGCGAGTCGTGTCGCTGTTCTCTTGATTCGCGATGGCGAGAATTTTGAAACGGTTTCCTGAGGTAGTACGGTACTCATAGTCGCCGCCAATTTCCCAATTGTCTCTCTCGTTCGGGATTTCTTCGAGCTCGATAGTGAGGGTGTTAGGGTTGACCTTCAGATCAGTGATGGCACGGCGTACGTCTGTAGGGCCGTCGGTGATGCCTATTAGCGCGTTAATTCTAGCGCTGCTGTTGTCACTAATCTCATAGCCTAGATTGGTGCTCAGTTCATAGCTCAATTGGTCGCGAATGCGATTTTCTTTGATCGCGTCATTGGGCGAAAAGTCACCAAGCGTGCTGTATTCACGGCTCAATGAATGGTCGTAGCGCGATGACGCATTGGCGTTGAATAAATAATTGAGTTTGCCACTCTGGCCGCTCAATGCCGCGGAACCACCGGGACGAATCTCAGCGTCAAATGCACGACTGAGGTTGGCCTCGTAGGAAACACTATTGGAGGAGAGTTCTTCAGTCAGCACTACATTGATTACTTGGCCACTACCACGCACGTCGAGATCGCCAGAGGTGCCACGAATAATTTGAATCTCGTTGACCTGCGAGGCGGAGATACGCCGGAGCACATCGCTGGTTTGGTTATTCTTACCCGCAGTTCGCTTGCCATTGATTAGTACTTCGTTGCCGCCGCTGCCACCGCCAAAGCCGCGGCCACCGGAACTAGCATTGCCACCACCAAAACCACCGGGAGGGCCACCGCCGCCACTCAGACCAGGAATTCGGTCGAGCATGTCCTGTGCTGAAGTAGGGGCGTATTCAACAAAATAGTCCGCCGGATAGACTACGGTCGAGTCCTCTCCATCGGTCTGTTGAGCATTTACGAGGGTTGGTGAAATGAGCAGGGCTGCGATTGCCGTCTGAAGAAAGAATGCCTTTGTGCGCCGGGTAGAGAGAAAAACCATCAACTAAAGCCTTTGAAAAATGTGCCGCCGAATGCGAACCGTCAATAATGGGTCACGAATTGTACTTGTAAATACCGTGAAAGCGCTGCCTTTGTTACAAACTGCTATGAATTAATTGGCAAAATTGGCGAAAAAGGGTCACTAGGGCTCTATTGTTGCTTCTCATCGAGTGTGACTCGCGACCAATAAGTCCAAGCATAATTGCAGGTCTCCACGCAGCTGATATCGAATAAGAGCTCTTCGCCTGCCTTCAATGACTGCTGAATTACTCGCTCTACATGCATGGCATCGTGCTCGGCACCGGCTTCTATGCAGTGTGTGAACAGCACCTCACGATTTGCCGCGCGACGCACTGCGAAGCATAGGCGACCGTGAAGCCCTTGCGCTGCGTCCCTTATACCGAATCCTAATTGGAGCGATGACACGGAATGCTCAAGGCTAAGGTGAAGAGAGCTCGGTGCGTGCGCAAACAATGAGCTGCCCTGTATCGCTACTCGAGTTGGGTCTGCATCGCTATTTCGCAGCATCTCCTCGAATGGCCAATTTTGCCTGATGATCGTGTTGGCTAAGTCTTTAATTACAAGACGGGAGGCCTTGCGCTCAAGAAGAACGAGTCCGGAGGCGACTGCATCGCCCCTTGCGGTGTAGAGACCATGTTCCTCAAGCGTGCTTATACTCTGTTCGTGCGCCCACACCGGTTCGTGCCTGAGAATAAAATCCGGCTGATAGTGGAGCAGCCAGTGCATGAAGTGCCGCTCGCCTATATAGGCGGAATTGTAAGGGCTTACTAAGCCGAGGATGTCCACTATAGGGCGTTGCGAATACCAGCCCACGGTGCCTATCTCGACCATCGCCACGGACGCCGTAGTTGGCGTGTTATCCCTAAGCCAGACACCCATGTCGACATAGCTTTGTGCAGCTCCACGCTCCTCAAAGGACACTATTTTCTGCACGCTAACTAAGGCTCCAATCAGAATCAGTGCCAGTAACATAGCTTGTGTTGTCCGGGGTCCTTTCGAGAGTGCGTATGCACCAAACTGCCATATGCCACGGCAGGCGAAAATGATGATGAAGTAAAAGAATGGGGCGTAATACCAGTGGTAGTTGGGAATGTTAAGTCCGACATAGAAGCCAAGTAAAAGAACTAGGAATGAGGCTGTAAGCCAAGCACCACGTTGCTTGCGGTGCACGAAAGCCCCGCCAACAGCCGCACAAAAGATGAAAAGTGGCGCGAATAAGCTGCCAGAGAAAAATGCCTCGCGCAGGTAGGAAGCGTTGAGGAAGATCCAATTTTCTCCCCAAAGGCCCGATCTCCCTTGAGCAATCTTCGCGCTGCCTGTAGCTGGCAAGAGGGCGCCATAGTAGTAAAGGTTGAAGATGAAGGGGGCAACAAATATTGCGCAGGCGGCCACAAGATAGCGCCAGGGCGGTAATCGACGCTGTCGGTAAAGGTAGTCGGTCGCTAAGACTAGTGCGAGAAAGACCCCTTCGTTACGTGTGATGACGAGCAGCGCTAGAGTGATTACAAACCACGGCGACTCTCTGCGGTACAGTAAAAGCGAGGCCGCGATAAGCAGTAGGTACAGCCCTGTCTCCATGCCGAAGGTGGAGTAGAAATAGCCAAAGCATGCCAACACAGTGGCTGTGATAGCGCTCTCGAGCCTAGTCTTTGCGAACAAGGCGCCGCCAAGAAGTGCTGCGACCAGAAAAATAACGCCAGAGAGCAGAATCATCATCGTCTGCAAATTGCTAAAGAGGAAGCCCAACAGGAGCATTAGCGCGGTGAAAAGTGGAGAGGTTAAGCCGTTAAAGTTCTCCGAGGGGTTATAGACTAAGCCATTCCCTTCATGGAAATTGCGTACATAACGTAGGTAGATCAACGCATCGTCAAGCTGCATGCCAGCTGCGAGGTAGCTGAAGTAGGCCACGCACAGGGCTGGCAAAAGGAATACACAGTAGCTACAGACTTTTCCATGGGGCCTAGAGCTTACAGTAGCGAGACGTTTTGGTGAGTGCACGGTCAGAACCTCCTGTTCTGGGATCGCTAGAGGCCCCTCGAATAAAGGCTAGCGATATGCGTGGGAATATATCCCACGCAGGCACTGTAGTGTATTCTCGCCAAATTGGGAAGAAGTTTTGCGCTATTTTGATCCTGGTCGTTCCCCTAAGCTTTTGAGAGCTTCTAAAACCCTTTGCAACATCTCACCCTCGTTGCGATCGCTGTTCATTCCCTCCCCCTCTGCGGCTTGTAATTGTTCCGCGTCATATTCCCAACGGCGTAATAGTTCTATCTTTTGGGACTTACTTAGATCGTTAGAGTTCACTATTTGTGAAGGGGAGTTGAAACTCGCACGTGGGTCTTGCAGTAATTTCTCAAATTCCATGTTCGCGCTCCTTCTACAATTGTTGATGAATAAGCTGTGTAATTACGTGAATCGTAATCATGGCGAGCAAAATTGCGTCGCAAAAGCACTACGCGACTCGCTACCCATAATTTATGAAAACATTGCGAGCTAAAAGCGTCAAATCTGTATTCCACTTAACACTATACTGAGAAGCTTAAGCTTACCTATGTGCTTAAAGGAATTGTGCTAGTCTATTCACAGAATCGATATTCGATCTTTCCGTGTAACTCAATATGCTGGAGCTAACATGAAAATACAGGCCATATTCGGGATTATGTTTGCTATTTCGATGCAGGCATCACACGCGCAAGTAGATAATCCACACTCAAGCGAGTCCATCGCCACAGTGCGCGAAGTCTACGATGGCACATTCTTACCCGACATCGGTGCTAATACCTTTCGTAATATAGATCGCTTATTCTCGACACGAATAGTAGAGACTGGGAGCCATGTCTATCCTTTACCTGCTAGCGAACGAAACATCAGTAATTTTAGTATCGAGTCTAACGGACGTAACTACGATCTTTATGACTACTTAACGGTAAATCGCGTTAGTGGTTTGCTAGCGATTAAAGATGGTGAAGTAGCATATGAGACCTATCAGTTAGGAAATACACAAAGAACGCGTTGGATGTCGATGTCGATTGCAAAGTCCATCACTGCGACATTAATAGGTGCGGCGATCAAGGATGGCTACATCGCAGGCTTAGACTCCCAGTTAGTTGACTATATTCCCGAACTTGCAGGCAGCGCCTATGACGGAGTCACCGTGCAACAAGTGCTGCAGATGACCTCGGGGGCAGGTTGGAACGAAACTTATACCGATCGCAGTTCCGACCGGCGCGAGCTACTCGAGGCGCAGATCGCGCAGGAAGAGGGAGGCATGCTTAGAGTGATGGCAAACCTGAAGCGCGTGGCCGAGCCAGGCTCGCGCTGGAACTACAGTACCGGCGAAACTCAGGTGGCTGCAGAGTTATTGCATGCCGCCATTGAGCGCCCTATCTCCGAATACCTAACCGAGAAAATCTGGGGGAAGATGGGTATGGAGTCGCAGGCAAACTGGTGGCTGGAGTCTCCAGGTGGAATCGAAGTCGGGGGCAGTGGCTTCTCGGCAACTCTGCGCGACTACGGTCGTTTCGGTCAATTTCTGCTTGAAGAAGGCGTCGTTAACGGTGAGCCAGTGTTACCGGACGGATGGGTGAAGCGCGCTTCCCAGCCCAATGTCATCAACGGCGAGGAGGTGGAATATGGCTTCATGCTATGGCCCGAGATGAATGCTGAGGGCAGCATACATGAAGATGCCTATGAGGCCGTAGGTATCTTTGGACAGTTCATCTACGTCAATCCGCGCGAGAACGTTGTAATCGTGGTGTGGAGCGCGCGCTCAAAACCTGAAGCCACAACGGTGATCGCTGAAGCGGATTTTTTCGCCGCAATGACTCGCGCACTTCGTTAGCACACAGGGCTAACATTCAGTTTTAGAGGTGGCTCTATTAGTTCGGGCGGCAGTAACAATTTACGTATCAAGTCAGATACTCCTGTTCGCGGCAAGCCTCTTGGCGCGAACATTGCCTCTTGGACTCTGGGTTTTGTGCTGATTTGCTTCTACAAAAGTAGTAGAGGCAATGTTAATCTCATTGCGCTTCCCTATAAATCTAACAAACTCCACTCTTTTCAAAGATGGTCTAAACCAGACCGAGGTAATTGGAATGAATTTTAGGAATTCTCTAGGACGGGTACTGCGTTATTCGCGCACAAATTGCTCTCGCGCCGCAGTTGCTCTTGCACTGTTATTGTTCACATCTTTGACTAGTGCACAGAATTTGCCCTCAATCGCAGACAAAGTTGCGAATGCAACACGTATGGAAGGCTTCTTCAATATTTTCTGGGACGAAGCTAACGGTAAGATGTATTGGGAAATCGACAAGCTAGATACCGAGTTTCTGTATGCTATCTCCATGGCATCTGGCTTGGGATCTAATCCTGTTGGCATAGACCGCGGTCAACTTGGCGGTACGTTTATATTGAGCGCTAAGCGCGTTGGACCCAGAGTGCTTCTGGTCGAACCCAATTACCGCTACCGTGCAGACAGCGCGAACCCATTGGAGCGGCAGGCTGTTGTCGACGCCTTCGCGCCCTCAGTACTCTGGGGCTTCGACATAGCAGCAGCAAGCGGCGACAGCATTTTGGTGGATGCAACTGACTTCTTTCTGCGCGATGCCCGCAACGTGATTGGCAATATCTCACGCCGTAATCAAGGCAACTTCACCTTGGACAAGAGCCGCAGCGCTTTCTATCTCGAGAATACCAAGACATTCCCAGAGAATATCGAGATCGAGACGATGCTCACCTTTGGCAGCAATAACCCGGGCAACTTAGTAAATCAAGTTGCTGCTTCGGGCGAGTCTGTTACCTTGAGGCAGCATCACTCGTTCGTGAAGCTTCCGGATGACAATTACAAGACCCGAGTGTCAGACCCGCGTATCGGCACTAATGGCCCGACTATTTACGACTACAGTACCGCAATCGGTGACGATATGATGGTGCGTCTAGTCGGCAGGCACCGCCTTGAAAAGAAAGACCCTAGTGCTGCACGTTCAGAGGCTGTTGAGCCTATCGTTTACTATGTGGACTCGGGCACGCCAGAGCCCATCAAGAGTGCGCTGATTGCGGGCGCGAGTTGGTGGAATCAAGCTTATGAGGCAGCTGGTTTCATCGACGCCTTTCAGGTTCGGGAGTTACCAGCTGGCGCCGACCCGCAGGATGTGCGCTACAACATGATCCATTGGACTCATCGTCAGACCCGAGGTTATTCCTATGGAGCGTCTGTGATGGACCCCCGCACTGGTGAGATTATCAAGGGCAATGTGAATCTAGGCAGCTTGCGCCTACGCCAAGATTATCTCCACGGTCAGGGCTTAATTCCAGGTTTTGAGTATCTTGAGGTAGTCGCGGACAATAACGACGCTTCCGTGAACATGGCCTTGGACAGAGTTCGTCAGCTCTCCGCGCATGAAGTAGGTCATACATTGGGCTTCCCTCACAATTACCTAGGCAGTGCTACTGGTCGCGAGAGTGTAATGGATTACCCGGCGCCTTTAGTCGAGATAACGGATGATGGAAAGCTAGATCTTTCCAATGCTTATCCCCAGAGAATTGGTGAATACGATAAGTTAGCGATTCGCTATGCCTACGAACAGTTTGCACCAGGCGCAGACGAGGCTGAAGAGTTAGCGAAGATTGTGCGCGAGAGTCTGGATCGAGGTCTATTGTTCATGGACCACAACAACAATAGTTTCGTAGGCGCAGGGCATCAGTTCGCAGGAGTCTGGGACAATGGCGACAATCTAGTCGATCAACTCAAGCACGAGATCGAAGTCCGTCGCATAGGCTTAAGCAATTTTAGTGAGGCCATGATTCGCAATGGTGAGCCAATCTCGGAGTTAGAGTACGTGCTGTTGCCTTTGTACATGCATCATCGTTTTCAACTCAACTCTGCAGCCCAAAGTATAGGAGGTGCGGATTATCTCTACGCGCTTAGAGGAGACGGACAGGTACCGTTTACTATTATCGATGCTGAAGAGCAAAGAGATGCATTAGAGACTGTGCTGTCTACACTTGACGTCGACTTCCTGACGCTTCCACAAAGCATACTAGCGTTGCTGCCACCTTCGGCATTCCGGCACAATCAGGGCGAAGTTTTTCCAGGTAACACTGGTTTGTTATTCGATGCGCTGGGCGCCGCAGAAGGCTCAGCGAACCTCACGGTTCAATCTGTTCTACATCCGGAGCGGATGGCACGACTTATCGCCTACGGAAGTATGGGTGATTACCCAGGTCTTGAAGAAGTCGTTGATCGTCTATTAGAAGTGACATGGGGCGCTGATGTGCCCGATAGTGAATATAAAACTGCGGTGTTGCACGTTGCTCAACGCGTAACAGTTAATGAGATGATGGTGCAGGCAAGTAGCGAGGACAGCTCTGGTGAGGTTAAGGCGGTGCTTGCAGATCGGTTAAATAAGTTGGCAGGCGAGCTAGAGGGGATGCGCAATCCTACCCCTTATCAGGCTAGTGCTGCCGCCGATATCCGTCGTTGGCAAGGGCGTCAGGAGAATGTGATTCCAGCTTCTGCTTTAGAGATGCCGTCTGGCGATCCAATTTAACTTTAAGCGCAAAAGATTCCTCTAGACTAGAGAGAATAGGAGTGAAAATAAGGGCTACGGAGGTTATCACTATATCTCTTTAGCCCTTTTTTATTCCTATACATTGACTTAAGAATGCCAGAATTTCTAAGCTAAGGCGTTGATGAAGGCCTGTACACGTTTGTAACACCTCTTACCGCATTTCTAATAAGTACTTCTTAATATCTCCTTAGTATCTGTGTATTTTCCCTCGATTTTAAATTAAGAACCCGCTGTTAAGACTTAAAGTGCAGTTGCTTGATCAAGATCAATACAAGGCAGTAACTGGCGTTTGTAAGTAGCTGCAGAGCTGCTAGCATTAACGGTCAATTACAACGAATAGTCGATAGCCGTCATTCCGTATGCAAACATCATTACGCTACTCAATCCTCATTGCTATGTGTATCTTCGGCACGCAGTTTGTTCAGGCGCAGGAGGGTACTTACCAGCTTGGTTTAGGTCACAAAGTGCATGAGAAAATTACCCTTGGCGGTTATTTCTCTACAGAGTTCTCAAAAGGTGAAGATCTTCAGGAGTTCGTACTCGACGATGTTGCATTGTTGGCATATGGCGATCTTTCAGATAATTTCTCTTTTCTCGCGGAGATTGAATCAGTCGGTTTCTATAGCTACGATTTCGAAATCGATCGAAGTGAAACAAATACCAAGCCGGCGATAGAGCGTTTCTATACTGATTTCAAGTTCTCTGACCACGCGACTGTTAGAGTAGGCAAGCAGATCACTCCCATCGGTTACTGGAATCTACAACCGATTAATGTGCTGAGAGAAACCACGTCGAGTCCGCGCTTGAGCCGTGAAATGTTCCCCAAGTTCGTCACAGGCTTACAGATTTCGGGCTACACCCCGTTGGATGAATCCATTCGCTATAGTGTCTATCTCCAGAATACCGGTGATATGGATGCCAAGTATGTGAATATCGCCGTAGACCAACACTATGGCTTCTCGTTGGAGAAGAACCTTTCGAATACATGGAGTATTGGTGGAAGCGCCGGTCGATTCGAAGAAATAAACGAGGACCGCACTAGTTATTTTCAATTGAACTCTCGTGTAGATAGTGGGCAGTACACTTTTTTGCTCGAAGCGATAGTGGACTATCACACGCCAACGCTGTTGCCAAAGGCGAAGTCCTCTTCGATCTACTCGCAGTTGGAATATCGATTCCAGCCGCGCCATGCAGTAATTGTTAGGGCAGAGAGTTTTAGGGATGACCGCATCTCGCTGCACGAGAAGATTGGTGTTTTAGGTTACAGCTACCGCCCTCAGTTCCCAATCTCGTTGAAGCTTGAATATCAGTGGCATGCGGATTCCGACAATAATCGCCTAGTTGGCTCGTTCTCAGTGTTGTTCTGATGCGTATTCTACTCGCTTCTATTGCACTGCTTGTGTCGTTGACAGCCTACGCTGCCGATTATGCCGTAGTGATGTCCAGCGCGAGCACGGTAAACAATATGGATGCAGCTAAGATCCGCGATATCTTCTTAAAGAAGCGCAGCTTCGAGGGTGCGGGAAGGGTTGTGCCGGTTAATCCACTAGGAAGCGATCCGGTGCGTATAGAGTTCGAAATGCAGATCCTTAATATGGGGCGCGATGAAATTAACCGCTACTGGGTGAATAATCATTTCCAAGGCGTGCCACCACCAACCACGCAAGCATCACTACAGTCCGTAAAGCGCTTTATTGAATCTGTAGAAGGCGCAATTGGCTATCTCCCTATCGAGATGGTGGACTCAAACTTGAAGATAATTCATGAGTTTTAGAGCAAAGACGATACTCATCCTCATTGTCCTCAGCCTGGCCCCCTATGTAATTACGATGGGTATTTTGGGCAATGCATATCGAGCAGATATAGAAGATCGTGTGCGTTTTGACATGCGTAATCAGCTATCGATTACAGTAGACCGCGTCGACCAAAGCCTGCGCTCGCTCCAGAATGATCTGCATTTTATAGCTTCCTTAGATGTGATGAACGACATTCTTACCGATGACCTCGATCAGCGTATCTTCAATCTCTTGCTGCTAAAAAAGCAGGACCTTGAATTGTCGGGAGATTTTTACGTGGTCGATAACGACGAACGTGTTGTAGCGTCTAGTGATATCGCGCAGCTTGGTAATGTCTATGTCGGTGAGGCTTTCGATTCCGTGCCGCTTTATTCTACGTTCGACCAACAGCAGATTGGTTTATTGTTAGTGCGCTATGAAGAAGAGAATCTCACACGGCTATTTGCCAGTAGTGCGCAACTGCGCTATGAGCTCGTGCAGTCTGATGAGGAAATACCTGCTGCTTTGTTGACTCCGAACTATATTGTTGTAGAGCAACAACTCGAAGAGCGGCCGGAATGGACTGTTGTCCTAGCGCAGGACACTGCCTTCGCGTTCTCCGTGCTCAACACCCTAACAAACGTATTCGTGATTGCATTGCTAATTGGAGTGATACTTATCGCCTCTCTAGCGTTTGTGCTCGCAAACTATATTTTAAATCCAATATTACAGCTGTTGCGAACGGCGCGCTCAATTACGAAGACGCAAGACTATAGTCAGCGTGTGGAAGTGGAAAGGTCAGATGAGATTGGTCAGCTATCTATTGCATTCAATCATATGATTGTCGGTATGCAAGACATGATTCAGCGAGTAAAAAACGAAGGTGAGAACCGTCTGAAACTGGTGCAGGAAAAGAATAGAGCTGAAATGTTGCAATCGCTTTCTAATAAATTGTCGAAGTACTTATCTCCACAAATTTATGAATCCATATTCTCTGGAGAGAAAGATGTCACGCTTTCCTCTTCACGTAAAAAACTTACAATATTCTTCTCCGATATCGTCAATTTTACTGGTACTACTGACAAGATGGAGTCGGAAGACTTAACGCAACTTCTTAATCAATACCTAAAAGAGATGACTACAATTGCGTTGGAATTCGGCGCTACGGTGGACAAGTATATTGGCGATGCCATCATGATCTTCTTTGGTGATCCTCAGAGTGCGGGGGTTGCTAAGGATGCGCAAAAATGTGTTGCTATGGCCATTGCCATGCAGAGGCGAGTTCATGAGCTTCACGGCGAATGGCAGGCAGCTGGTTTTACTAAGCCTTTTAAGATTCGTATCGGTATACACACAGGTTTTTGTACGGTGGGAAATTTCGGTACGGAAAGTCGAATGGAATACACGATCATTGGTTCATCTGTAAACCTTGCTAGCCGGATCGAGGCCAGCTCTCAGCCAGGTCATATCTACATGTCGGAAGATACCTATTTGTTGGTCAAGACTAAGTTTCGTTGTCTTCCTGTTGTCTCTGTAACGCCGAAAAATTTGACTGACCCTGTTCAGCTATATCGAGTGATAAATGATGAAGATGAGAAAGAGCTGATCCTATTCGATGCTGAAGGCTTAAGCCTGAGCCTAGATTCCAAGCTGCTAAGCGAGAAGACGAAGCAGCAACTCAAGGACATAGTGCAACATCTAGATAAATCGGAGTAAAGCTGGCGCCTAAGGACACGGTAGGCGCCTGTACTCTAATCATTAACTTTTAGATCACCTGCGGCAATTGCGAGATCATAGCGCAGGCGAGCGTTGTCGATATTGCGCGCTGTGTCTTGTAGAAAAGTTGTGCGCACATCCAAGCGACCATTAAGCACAAGGAGGTTGCCTATGCGTACTGCAGTGCGAGGATCTCCTCTAGCCGTAAGATTGCCAAAGCTCATGCCCAGAGAGCAGTGCCCACCAACAAAAGGCAGATACTGGTTGTTGCCATTGTCCTGTGTGGCGGCCTCGAAGGTGGTTTTGTTCGCGGCATTAGAGAAACACCAGCTAACTCCTTTGGCAGTAGCTTTGTAGGCCGCACAGTTGGCCTCTACTATCATATGCTCGTCATAGGCTGCGACCAAATCGTAGGCGACTAGATTGCCATCGGCCATGCGCGAGAAGCCTATTCCATCATTGTTGATAATGGCATCTGGTATCTGCTGAGCAAGTACAGGTGCAGAAAACCCTACTAGAGTGGCGAAAGTTGCAACTGCGGTTAACAAGCGATGTTTCATTGTGCTGTCTCCTTATAATTTTGACTGCATTTCGCTTCATCATAGAGCCGGAAGTTCG
>CAXBOY010000036.1:0-27191 GCA_963977405.1 uncultured Gammaproteobacteria bacterium | reverse complement strand
CGTAGCGCGAGTGGCACTGCGGCGTACTTCGCTGCTGGACACGCCGTGAACCCATCCATGGGGGCTCAGTCGCCGCCGTCCGGGCGGCTCATGGTCCTGCATCGAAGCACCCCACACTGCCCCTCTTGTTCAGAGCTTACGACTTTGAACAGCGCTCTTTTGTTAGGCAGGTTCAATCATGCTCAAACTTGATAGAACCCACTGACTGTAGGAGCTTGCCTTGCAAGCGAAGGGTCCGATTGATGACGATCTGTGGAAGAACTCAGCCCACTCTAGCCTTCCGGTTATGCAGTTACGACCTAAACGCAGATTTTTGGTAGATGCTCACTGGGCGGGCTCCACGCGCAGTACAGCGCCGTTTTCCTCTTCGGTTAGTAGGTAAATGAAGCCGTCAGGGCCCTGGGCGATGTCGCGGACTCTTTGGCGTAGTTCTGTTACTAGGGTCTCGCGCTGTTGCTCCCACATCTTATTGTCGAACACTATGCGCTCTAGTCCGCCCGTGCCCGGAACTCGGCCGCGTTGGATGCTGCCGGCAAACAGGTTGCCCTGCCATTGAGGGAATGCATCGCCGGTATAGAAGAGTAAACCCGAGGGCACGATGCCAGGTTGCCAGATTATTAGGGAGGGCTCTATGCCGTCGCGGTGTAAGTGCTCCATCGGCTCGCCATCGTTGTAGCTGCCGTAGCCATAGAGGGGCCAGCCATAATTGGCGCCTGCCTTGATGATATTGATTGAGTCTCCGCCGATTGGGCCGAGTTCGGCGTGGAAGAGCTGGCCTGTGGTGGGGTGTATCGCTAAACCATATTGATCGCGGTGCCCATAGGAATAGATTTCAGGGCGGACATCGGCTTCGCCGATGAAGGGATTGTCGGAGGGCACGGAACCATCTTGGTTAAGACGTAATACCTTGCCCTCTAATCGAGTCAAATCCTGCGCATAAGGAAGCCGACCCATGGCGCCGCCGACGGTGATAAAGAGTTTGCCATCGGGCGCGAATATCAGCCGTGAACCACCGGAGTTTGTCATCGGTGTGCCCACAAACAGTTCTTCGAAGTTCGTGAGTGCCGCGCCGCCATCGTAGCGTGCTCGGCCTAATGTTAGGGCGTACTCCCCCTCAGTCTCAAGAGCCTTATGGTAGGTGAAGTAAACCATGCGGTTTGCTGCGAAGTCGGGGTGAGTTTCGATATCCAATAGGCCCGAATGGAAGCCGGTTCGAATCTCGGGCAGACCTAGTAGGGGAGTCGGGTCGAGCACGCCATCTCTAATGACGCGAAGGGCCGGCGCGTAGCGGTCGGTGATCAACATGTCACCATCGGGAAGCACCGCGAAACTGAAGGGGCGGGAGATGCCGCTGGCGACCACAGTCACTTTTATCTTGGAGTTGAAGGTGTCCAGAAACACAGGCTCTGAGGGCAATGGATACGGCACTTGACGACCCTGTGCCAGAGCCAGCTGCCCGTGAAGTGCACAGGTGACAACGAGCGCGAGCATTGCGAGGAAATTACGACTCATACATGAGTTCCTTAGTTGTGGGGAAGGTGGCTGTAGGCGGTCATCGATCAAAGGGGTCAGAGTAACTTGATCCATCAAGTTACTCTGACCCCTTTGATCACCCCTTTGATCTCATTTCCTATACAAGACGATGAACTGGCTGGTATTGCCCCGAATGGCTGGGGAGAACACGCTTGCCGTCAGTGGGTCGTCAGGGTTCTTGAGAAGATCAGAGGAGCCGACGACTGTGAGGCCCGCATCCGTGGCCATCTTAGTAACCAGACTCTCCTCAATGCGATGCAAGGTCCCTCCTGCCTCTAGTCCGGCGCCGTTCGGGGCAATATGGTCTGAGGCCAACAACACTCCGCCCGGCTTCAAGACTCGCACGATCTCGCTGAACGCGCCGTTTGGATCACCCAGACTCACGTCTTCGGGAGCGAAGCCCAGCTCATGTGGCCCTAGAATCCATGTGACCATGTCGATGGAGTTATCGGCGGCATCTAAGGCATCGAAATTACTGATGCTGACCGTGACATTGGATAGTCGATTATTCGCGGTGCGCAGATCGATGCCATCGCCAACGAAACTCATCAGGCCGGGTGGGTGGTGCAGGATCACGCTGCCGTTTTCGCCCACTGCTCTGCTTAGTATCTCGGTGTAATAACCGCCCCCTGCCTCGAGCTCTAGAACGTCCATGCCCGTGTTCAGCCCGGCAAATGCCAGTACCTGCGCCGGCTTGCGGTCGACATCGGCCGCGGCGTCTTCGCTCGGTCGATCGGAGTGTGCTAAAGCCGCAGCGACATTGGCCTCAGCCGCAAAGCTACTCGCACTTGCCATTGCGAGAGTTAAGAGTGAGGCGCTTGCCAGTAGTTTCAATAGAGACGGTTTAGATGATTTCATTGCGTGCTCCGCTTGTGTATAGATTAATTATTAGGAGTTCTGGCTTTAATACTGGCACTTCCATGGTGGGAATGGAACCAAAGGGGTCAGAGTAACTTGATCCCACCAGCCTTCAGCTGTGGGATCAAGTTACTCTGACCCCTTTGATCGTAAGTCCTAGAGTCAGAGCGCTAGCCAGGCGATGAAGCCGTAGCGCGCAGCCTTGCCTATGGTCACGAGGCACAGGAAAACCCCGAAGCGCACCTTCAGAACTCCTGCTATCAGCGTTAGAGGGTCGCCAATTATTGGCACCCAAGAAAATAGTAGCGTCCACAAGCCATAGCGCTGGAAGCCGCGCTGGGCCTTGTCGATCTGTCGGTCGTTGAAGTAGAACCAGCGCCGGTCGCGGAAGCGGAGGATCTCTCTACCCAGCCACCAATTGACGCAGGCGCCCAGCACATTACCCGCGGTGGCGATCAGTATTGGCAGCAGGGGTGTAGGGGCCTCTTGTAGTAGCACATAGAGGAAGGCCTCTGAATAAAAAGGCATGATGGTGGCGGCAATGAAGGCGCTTAGAAAAAGTAAGGCGTAATCTAGTAACATGCTGTGCTTAGGCATCTTTTTGGGCAAACGAGGCAAGACTATACCTGCCAAGTCCCTGCCGTGGATATTCTGATTGCAAATTTGGGCTTTGCTGCTAAGGTGCGCCCACTCCAATACTCTAGGAAATTGCTGTGTTTGCAGAGCTTTTACTCGATCAACGCCTGCTCAAGTCTGTCGATAAGATGGGCTTCGAGAAGCCGACCCCTGTCCAACAACAGGCCATCCCCCTCGCATTAGAGGGCCGTGACCTATTGGTTAGCGCCGCCACGGGCAGCGGCAAGACGGCCGCGTTCCTATTGCCAATCCTACAAGGCATGATCAAGAACCCGCCGCCCAAAGAGGGTACTCGGGCCCTAGTGATCGTGCCCACGCGGGAGTTAGCGCGGCAGATCGGCAAGGAGTGCGAGAAACTAGCGAGTTACTGCGGCATCAAGGTCGGTGTGATCACCGGCGGGCAGGAGTTCAAGGTGCAGCGCGCGTTGCTGCGCCGTGATCCCGAAATCTTGATAGGCACACCGGGGCGTATGTTAGAGCTGGTCAAGGAGGGCAGCACGCTGTTCACCAACCTCGAGTACCTCGTACTTGACGAGGCAGACCGTCTCTTCGAGATGGGCTTCGACGAAGACGTGCTGGCGATCATCGCGCAGTGCAACGAGGCTCGCCAGACCATGCTGCTATCGGCGACACTGCCAGGTGGCGTGCGTCGGTTGATGCAGGTGCTCAATAATCCTGCGCGGGTCATGGTCAACGATGGCCGCGAAGAGCACAGCTCCATCCGTCAACAATATATTTTGGCCGATGACGACAAGCATAAAGAGAAGCTGCTGCTGTGGCTGCTCGAGAATGAGACCTTCGAGCGCGCATTGGTTTTTGCGAACACTCGGGACATGGCGACCCATCTGTCTGGCGTTATGCGTTACCGGGGTCAACGCGCCGGTTATCTGCACGGCGAGGTCAAGCAAGACGTACGCAACAGCACCACAGCGGCGTTCCGCGACGGCAAGATCAAAGTCTTGATTGCCAGCGATGTGGCCTCCCGTGGTTTGGATGTGAAGGGTATCGACCTAGTAATCAATTTCGACATGGCCCGCAAGGGCGATGACTATGTGCACCGCATCGGCCGCACTGGTCGTGCCGGTGAGACAGGTCTCGCGGTGGCGTTGATCGCTCCCAATGAGTGGAACCTAAAGGCCTCGATCGAGCGCTACCTGAATATCAAGATGGAGGCGCGCAAGGTAAAAGAATTCCCTGGGCACTATAAGGGTCCTAAGAAGGTGAAGGCATCGGGCAAGGCTGCCACCACGAACAAGCGCAAGAAGAAGGACTAATGAGCGAGCCGTTTGCATTGAAAGATGCCGAGCAGGTGGAGTGGGCGACTCGGCAATGGTTAGAGGAGGTCGTGATCGGCCTAAACCTTTGCCCCTTCGCGCGCCGCGAATACGAGAATCAGCGCATCCGATTTGCGATCTGCGCAGAGCAGAATCGAGAAGACTTATTGTTAGGTTTTGCGAAGGAGTTGGAGCGCCTAGAGCGAGAGCCCGCATTGGAGACAACCCTGCTCATCTTCCCCAATGCGCTCGCAGACTTCTTCGACTACCTAGAGCTGTTAGACATGGCGCAGGCTTGGCTAGAAACACAGGGCCTGGAAGGCGTCTATCAATTGGCGAGTTTTCATCCCCGTTATCAGTTCGAGGGCACCGCCCCCAATGATACCTCCAATTTCACTAACCGTTCTCCCTGGCCGATGCTGCACCTGCTGCGCGAGTCCAGTGTCGAGAAGGCCGTCGCCGCGCACCCGGATACCAATGCAATCCCCACCCGCAATATCGCCTTGGCGCAGGAGAAGGGCTTGGCGTATTGGCAGGATTTATTGCTGCGGCTGAGAAAGTCTACACCGCCTAAATGAAACTGAGGGTGAGCAACATATTGGTGAGATCGAGTAGTAGAAACAACATGGCGATGCGGCCAAGTGCCTTGCCCGGGTCGCTGCCGCGATAGTGACGTCGCACGCCAATGAGCAGCGCGAAGATATAGGCGATGCTGCCGGCGATTAGCCCTACATAGGGCATCCAGTTGCGATCTGCCACTAACAAGCTACCGACAATAAAGAACACAGCAGAGCCAAGTGCGAAAATTGCCCAATAGGTCTGCGCTAAACCGAAGGTAGCCCCGCTAAAGAAGCGCCCAAGCGCACTGGTCGGTGCATTGTTATGTTCTAGTTCACGCATTGCCATAGTATCGAAATCCAAATTGAGCGCTTGCTCACGCGGCCTGTTATTGCGGCGTAAGTGTAGCCATTGATGCCACTGCACGGCAAGCGGCAATCGATGAGCTAAACCCCAACTCGGCTGGGCAGAGTGGGCATAGTGCTATATGCTGGCAATCTTGCACGATGGACACTACCACCGCCGAGAATTATCTATGCTCAATACCGTTCGCAGTCACTTCTACGCTTATATCAGCAAGATACGCTGGTTACAGCGCTGGGGGCTGAAGCGCAATGTCATCAATGAGAATGTGATGGAGCATAGCTGGGAGGTGGCCACTATTTCCCATGCACTTGGCTTGATTCGCAATCGCCATTTCGGCGGGCAACTCGATGTTAACGCAATCGTGGTGGCTGCGCTCTATCATGACTGCGGCGAGGTGATCACCGGCGACATGCCCTCGCCGATCAAATACCACTCCCCGGCGATCACTAATGCCTATAAGGCCGTCGAGAAGCAGGCCGAGCAACAGCTGTTAAGTCTTCTTCCTGAAGAGCTGCAAGCCGATTTCCGTGGCGTGCTACTGCACGACGAGATCGCGCAGGAGCACCTGCAGATTATTAAGGCCGCCGACACCCTCAGCGCTTATATCAAGTGCCGGTCCGAGTTGTTGGCGGGTAATTTCGAATTCTCTCAGGCAGAGCAAGACGTCAAGGCGCGCCTTGATCGTTTTGAGATGCCAGAGGTTCAGTATTTTCTCGAGACTTTCTTGCCCAGCTATGGGCTCACATTGGACGAGTTACTTAAATAGAGTTAGCCCCCAAGAGGATTTTCAAGGTTATGGTTGATCAGGTCGCGAAGACGTTTTCTGAGCTAGTCGAACTTAAATTTCAACTTTATAACAGTCTGTTCCTGACCCTTCCTCTGGATGCGGTCGAACAGACCGGCACCCTATTACCCTTGCTTAGTGAGGCCTGTGCAGCGGGTTTGGAGCATGGACAAAGCCCCGAACAGATCGTGCAGGATTTTTTCGAGATTCATAAACCCAATTTTACCGAACGCGAACAGATCCACTTCCTGTTCAAGATCATTCAATACGTAGAGCGCCAAGTGGTACTCGTAGACGCACTCGAGGATGCCTCCTATAGCCGCATTCACCGCGTGACAGGCAAGGGCTCCTTGGTCCAGCTGCTAGAGCGTGCGCGCGACAGCGATCAGGACGACAAGCTCGGCGAATTGCTCGAGAATTTCGGCGTGCGCGTAGTGCTCACGGCCCACCCTACACAGTTCTATACAGGTCCGGTTCTGGCGATTATCTCCGACCTGACCGAGGCGATATCGAAGGACCAATTCGGCACGGCCCGAGATGTGCTGCAGCAGCTGGGCAATACCCCGTTCTTCCAGAAAGAGAAGCCAAGCCCCTACGATGAGGCAGTACTACTGACGTGGTATCTCGGCAATATCTTCTACCCTGGCATCGGTAGCATCGTCGACAAACTCTGCGAGTTTCACCCCGAGAAAGTCACGGCGAATAAAGAGCTGATCTCGATCGGTTTCTGGCCAGGGGGCGACCGCGACGGCAACCCCTTCGTCACGACAGAGACAACTCTTAAGGTAGCGGCGAAACTGCGCTACAGCATCCTCAACTGCTATCACCAAGACATTCGCAGTCTGAAGCGCCGCCTCAGTTTCCGCGGCACCTATAAGCGTCTCGAGGCATTGGAATACCTGCTGTACCACGAGATCAGTGAGGCTGCGAACACCCAGCCTCTAGCGATGACGCACTTCCTCACGGAGTTGGATGAAATCGAGAAGGTGTTGGTGGCCGAGCATCAGGGGATGTATAGAGACCGGTTGCAGTCCTTCCGTCGCAAGATGCAGTTGTTTGGCTTCCATTTCGCGAGCCTCGATATTCGTCAGGATAGCCGCGTGATTGCCTCGGCGCTCGATGCCGTGCTGGCCAAGCACCCCGAGATTTTACCCGCCGACATCTTCGAACAGAGTCAGGACGCCCAGATAGAAGCCTTACTACAGTGCCGTGGTGATGTGGATGTCGCCAGCTTCGACAGCGACCCGGTATTGCAGGATACCCTGGCCTCCTTCGGCGTCATCAAGACCATACAAGGCTTGAACGGGCCACGCGCTGCACATCGCTACATCATCAGTAATTGCCGCGGCCCAGTCGACATCGCTAAAGTCTTTGCGCTGTTCCGCCTGTGCGGCTGGGGCGATGAGACGCTGACCGTCGATATCGTGCCATTGTTCGAGACTGTCGATGACCTGCAGCAAGCCGGTGTCGCCATGTCTGCGATCTACTCAAATGCTATTTATAAGACACATCTGCAGCAGCGTCGTGCACGACAGACGGTGATGTTAGGTTTCTCCGATGGCACCAAGGATGGCGGTTATCTCATGGCTAACTGGGCCATCTATCGGGCCAAGGAAGACCTTACGCGGGTATCTCGCCAGTCTGGTGTCGAGGTCCTGTTCTTCGATGGTCGCGGTGGCCCTCCCGCACGTGGCGGCGGCGACACCTATTTGTTCTATGCGGCACTGGGCAAGACGATCGAGAGCAATCAGATTCAGATGACCGTGCAAGGGCAGACCATCTCCACCCTCTATGGCATCAAAGAGGCCGCAGTGCACAATATGAGTCAGCTACTTACGGCTGGCTTGGAGAATAATCTCTACGACAGACCAGAGCGAGAGCTAGATGCAGAACAAAGAGCGCTGCTAGAGCAATTGGCACAAGAGAGTTATCGTGCCTATGACGCGTTCAAGAAGCATGACCTGTTCCTGCCCTATCTTGAGGAGATGAGTACGCTGAAGTACTACGCCATGACTAACATTGGCAGTCGCCCAGCCAAGCGCGGCGGCACGAAGAAGTTGGCCTTCGAAGACCTGCGCGCGATTCCTTTCGTGGGGGCATGGAGCCAGTTGAAACAGAATGTTCCCGGTTTCTATGGACTGGGCACGGCGCTCAAGGCGCAGGCGGATGCTGGCAACTGGGATGCCTGTGTGAGTCTTTATCAACGCTCGCGCTTCTTCCGTGCGCTCATCTCCAACAGCATGCAGAGCATGAAGAAGACTAACTTCGCGCTAACCCGATATATGGAAAGCGATCCGCGTTTCGGTCAGTTCTGGACCACCTTGTATGAGGAGTATGAGCTTAGTCGCGCGATGGTGCTGAAGATATCTGGGCAGAAATGGCTGCTCGAAGACAATCATCGTAGCCGCATGAGCATTCAGCTACGCGAGCGGGTAGTGTTGCCTCTGCTGACTGTGCAGCAATATGCCTTGATGCAGATACAGAAATCCCGTGCGAACGAAGACTCAGAACATCTGGCGCTGTATGAGTCTATGGTCATGCGTTCTCTGTTCGGCAATATCAACGCTAGCAGAAACTCTGCATGACGAGCGTGGCGGACAACTCTGGGCAGCAAGAGACGGACGTGGGCATGAGCCAGCGCCGCGTACTGTTCGCCAGCCTCATTGGCACAACGATCGAGTTCTTCGATTTCTACATCTATGGCACAGCTGCGGTACTGGTGTTTCCGCAGCTGTTCTTCCCTGGCTCCGACCCCGCCACCGCCACTCTACAGTCTCTGGCTACCTTCGCGCTGGCATTTTTCGCAAGGCCATTAGGCTCTGCCTTGTTCGGGCATTTCGGCGATCGCGTCGGTCGCAAGGCCACTCTCGTAGCAGCATTGCTTACCATGGGCCTGTCGACGGTGGCCATCGGTCTGCTCCCTACATACTCCTCTATCGGCGTGCTCGCCCCGGCCTTGCTAGCGCTATGTCGCTTCGGGCAGGGCATCGGGCTAGGTGGTGAGTGGGGTGGGGCCGTGCTACTGGCCACCGAGAATGCGCCACCGGGTAAACGGGCATGGTTCGGCATGTTCCCGCAGTTAGGGGCGCCCATTGGCTTTATCCTCTCGACGCTGGTGTTCGTGATACTCAGCTCGAGTTTGAGTGAGGAGCAATTCTTCGCGTGGGGCTGGCGGGTGCCTTTTCTAGCTAGCGCGCTACTGGTCTTCGTCGGGCTCTATGTGCGCTTGCAGATCACCGAAACCAAAGCCTTTCAAAGCGCTATCGACAACGACGAACGTGTGAAGGTGCCGATTGTCACAGTCTTCCGCGAGCACGGTGGCACGCTCCTGCTCTCGACACTCATGGCGACTACCACCTTCGTGGTGTTTTATCTCATGACGGTGTTCACCCTGAGTTGGGGCACTAGTCAGTTAGGCTATGAGAGGCAAGACTTCTTGATGATGCAGATCGTGGGGGTATTGTTCTTCGGCGCACTCATTCCCGTGTCAGCAGTCGTGGCCGACAAGGTAGGGCGCATTCCCATGCTGATCTATGCCACTGTCTCGATCATGGTCTTCGGCCTTGTGTTCGGACCGTTATTCGTCGGGGGTGGGCCACTCGTCGTAACCGTGATGTTGTCGCTAGGCCTAGCGTGTATGGGCCTTACTTATGGCCCCTTGGGCACTGCCTTATCTGAGCTGTTTCCTACCGCGATACGCTACACGGGATCGTCAATGGCCTTCAATCTTGCGGGCATCTTCGGGGGTTCATTGGCCCCCTATATTGCAACTTGGCTAGCGGTCAATTACGGCATCGCCGCGGTGGGCTATTATCTCTCGGGCATGGGCGCACTAACGCTGGTGGCATTACTCATCATCAAGAAGCGTTCGATCTTGCATCCTTGAAGAAACGCAGGGCCAGTTCCACCTCGCCGGTCTCGCTGGAGAGATACACAGCGTCGTCCTGGATATTGCATTGCAGCGCCATGTTGCGATCGCAAAGATCCGCCAGACTGCCTGCGACGGTATCGATGGCGGCTACGCTAAGGCGCTCGAAGCGTTGCAGAGCAGGCCCCATTTTCTCCCACCACGGTCCCGCATTGCGCGGTTGGTAGGTATAGATAGTGACCTCATCGGAGCGCCCGCAGGCCTTGCGGATGCGCTTCTCATCAGGCTGACCTAGGTCGATCCACACGGTGATGTGGTCGGTGAGGTCCTTGTCCCAGATATCCGGCTCATCCTCTGTGCTAATGCCTCTAGTGAAGGCTAGGCGCTCGCTGGCATGCAGTGCGAAGGCGACGATGCGAATCATCAGACGCTCCTCGGTCTCCGAGGGGTGCTGTGCGACTGTTAATGTATGGGTCCCATAGTAGTGTCGATTCATATCGGAAATCTGCAGTTCCGCCTTCAACACCGTTGCCTTCGTTGCCATGTTGCGTGCCTATTTCGGTGTGCGATTATCGAGGCTGAAGGGGCCAGCGCCGAGTCCAGCGATTGCCAGTAGGCCCGCCATGATGCCCATATTCTTCACGAAATTCTGTGTCTCGTGGCCACGCACCAAGCCCTCTTCCAGCGTCCAGAAATCGTGCATGACGAGGCTGATCACGAGCGTAAGTCCTGCTAATAGAAAGGCCGCTATCTGGGTCTTGTAGCCTGCTATCAACGCGAGGCCACCGCCCAGCTGAACCAGAATCGTTAGGCCGAGAAGTAGGGGAATCATCATCATTCCATGGGAGGCCATGTAGTCGGAGGTACCTTGCGGATTAGCGATCTTCGCTATCGCGCCTGGTAGCACGAAATACAGGCCTAGTATGATGCGCCCGGCGAGCGGGCACAGTGATTCGATTTTGGCGAACATTAAAGTTTCCTTTTCTATTTAACAGCGGTGGGGATTAAGGTGCCCGGTTTACCACATTAGATCATCGGGTACTTTGTAATCGGCGTAGGGATCGTCCTCAGCAGTTCCGTCTGCCTTCTTGTCTTGCTCGTTGCACACCACGATGAAACTAGGGTCGCGGCTTTGTATCTTGAGGGCGGCCGTCTGCGGCACGATCTCATATTGTCCGTCTAATTTGACGATGGCTAGGCGGCCCTGACTAAGATGAGCCACTGTTGCGGTGTCCACGTAGAAGGTCTTGACCTTCTTATCGTCAACGAAGTTATAGGCTATGTCGCCCGTGTTCTTGGCTTGTCGATTGAGGGTGATGATTTGGCGAATCTGGGCTGCGATAGCCTTGACCTCTAGGGCCTTGTTCTTCTCCTTCGCTAGCTCCCTGTCGCGCTCGGCCTTTTGCGCAAGGGCTAGCTTGGCGGCCTCTTTAGTCTCGTCGATTACGCCAGCCTTACTGTGCAATTGCTGACGGTGCTGTTTGCGTTTGTCACTCTTACTCTTCTGAAGCTGCTTCTCTTTGACTAAGCCAGCCTTAAGTAATTGTTCTTGCAGGGAGATTGCCACCGGTTTGCCTCACTCTAAAAATCTTGCGGCAATGATGTCAGCATGGCGCTGGGAAAGCAATTTCGCCGCGTGGCCTTGAACTTGCCAAGCCCTGTGGCTTGCTTTAATTTACGGGCTTCCTTCAGACGCCTTCTCGGCAACGGCAAATAACAAGATGTCTACTAGATCCATCGTCGCTTTTGTTTTCGTTACCCTCTTAATCGACTCAATTGGTTTTGGCATTATTCTGCCAGTACTACCGCAGCTGATCATGGGGGTAACCGGCGAGGACATCGCGAGCGCAGCGGTTTATGGCGGTTGGCTGATGATGGTGTATGCCCTAATGCAGTTTCTCTTCTCGACAGTGATGGGCAATGTGTCTGACCGCTTCGGGCGTCGCCCAGTGTTGCTGTTAACCCTGCTGCTGTTGAGTATCGACTATTTGATTATGGCCTGGGCACCAACCCTGTTTTGGCTGTTCCTCGGTCGCTTGATTGCCGGCATTGCGGCCTCCACCTATAGCACCTGTTATGCGGCGATCGCAGATAGTACTCCCGCCGACAAACGTACCCAGACCTTCGGCATCGTCGGTGCCGCGTTCGGCATTGGCTTCATTCTTGGGCCCATGATCGGCGGATTTCTCGGTAGCTTCGGCGAGCGGCTGCCCTTCGTGGCGGCAGGCGTTCTGGCATTCTGCAACCTCGTCTTCGGCTTCTTTAAGATGCCCGAGACACTGCCAGTAAGCGAGCGCCGCGCCTTCGTATGGCGCCGCGCCAACCCTGCCGGTACTCTGCTCGCGTTGCGCAAATACCCAGTGGTGCTAGGGCTGGTCGGTGTCTACTTCCTGTTCATGATGGGCCATCACTCGCTGCCAAGTGTGTGGACCTATTTCACGATCGAACGCTTCGATTGGAGCGCGCGGGAGATAGGCTTCTCCTTCGCCTTCATCGGTATCTTGATGGCCTTCACCCAGGCGGTATTGCTGCAAAGGGTGGTACCGGTACTCGGCCAATATAAGGCCGCTTTGATCGGCTTCGTCTTCTGCATCCTGTCCTTTGTAGGCTATGCACTGTCTACAAGTAGCTGGATGCTCTATATGTTTATGATTCCGGGAGCACTGCAAGGTTTCGTGATGCCCGCGATCAACGGCATCATGTCCGGGCAGATTCCGGCGAACTCCCAGGGCGAGCTGCAGGGCGGGGTGGCTAGTATGTCGAGCCTCACCGCTATTTTGAGCCCACCCTTGATGACATGGGTATTCTCCGCATTCAGCAGCGCCGATGCCGCCTTGTATTTCCCAGGTGCGCCCTTTGCGCTCGCGGCGGTGTTGACGACCATCGGTCTTCTGTTCTTCCTGCGCGCAGCCCAACCTGCGCCCAGCGTCAGTGAAGCCTAGCGAGACAAAGTCCTCGCTTTTGGCTAAACTTGCCGCCTCGAAAGTCTGTGGCTTACAACAATAAAGAGGTAGAACATGTCCAGAAATATGCTGTCCGGCATCCTTGCCGCGTGCCTGCTATCGTCTCTTAGCAGCCTTGCTAGTGCATCCGATGTCAAACTTGTCCGCTATGGCCCTGCTGGTGAAGAGAAGCCTGGCATCGTCGACGCCCAAGGGCGTATACACGACCTCTCTGGCCACATCGACGACATCACCCCCGATACACTCTCCGATGCCTCCCTCGATGCGCTTGGCGCGATCCCTATGAGTGAGCTGCCATTAGTGCCGGGTAATCCTCGCCTAGGTGTGCCCCTTACCGGCATCGGCAAGATCATGGCCATCGGCTTTAACTACGTGAATCATGCGGCCGAGATGGCGGTAGAACTGCCTACCGAGCCGTTGCTTTTCATGAAGGCAACTTCTGCCTTAACTGGCCCCTTCGATGACGTCATTTCGCCCCGCAACGCGAACAAATTGGACTATGAGGCAGAGCTAGTAGTGGTGATCGGCAAGCGCGCGCAATATATTTCCGAGGCCGAGGTGTTCGACTATATCGCCGGCTATGCGGTAGGCCACGACGTGTCCGAGCGTGAGTTTCAACGCGAGCGAGGCGGCCAGTTCACAAAGGGCAAGAGTGCCGACACCTTCGCACCACTAGGCCCCTATCTAGTTGGTCGCGACAATATCGCGGATCCACAAAACCTCTCCATCTGGTCGGAGGTTAATGGCGAGATGCGCCAACAGGGTACTACCGCCGATATGGTGTTCGGTGTGGCGCAGATCGTTAGTCACCTCAGCCAGTTCATGACCCTATACCCCGGCGATGTCATCTACACGGGAACGCCTGCAGGAGTAGGCGATGGCATGGTTCCTCCTTCCTATCTCAAGCCTGGTGACGTAGTGCGCATAGGTATCGAGGGGCTGGAAGAGCAGCGTCAAACCATTGTCGCGCCTCGTTAATGCGGCCGTGGCATTACAAAATGTCACATAAACGGTGCCTCTAGGTGTTTTTGAACGCCTTTAATCTGTGCATACTCCGTTGCCGATTTTGAACACCTATGAATAGCTAAGAACATTAGAGGCGCGACGACTGATCGCGCCCTTATTTTGAGCCTGGAGCAAGTTCTATGAGTTTTCGTTTATTTGGCGGGAACGCGCGTGCGTTTTCGCCTCGCCCCATTGCCTTAACACTAGCCGCCACTGCGCTGATACTGGCAAGCGCTGCCTCCGCACAAGAGGCGACAGACATCGAGTCTACTGTGACTTATCCCGCTGAATTCTTCGCCCAATACGAACCCTATTCTGTGAATGATATGCTCAACCGCATTCCCGGTATCTCAACTGCTAGGGGCGGTGGTGGCGGTGGCCCTGGTGGTTCTGGCGGCGCTAACCGTCGTGGGCTAGGCGCCGGTGGCGATCAGATCTTGATCAACGGCCGCCGCATCGCGGGTAAGGAAAACGAGGGCAATAGCCAATTGGCCCGTATTCCGGCTAATCAGGTGCAGTATATCGAGATCATCCGTGGCACCTCTGGAGACTTGGATGTGCGCGGCGGTGGTCAGGTGATTAACATCGTCTTATTGGTGGCGGAATCGCGTTCTAGTGTTGCTGTTGAACTGAACACAGACCTTTACCACGACGGCACCCTCGGTCCTGGTGGCTCTCTATCCCTTAGCGGACAGCGTGGCGCGTTCAATTATTTATTCAGCATAGAGTCTGAGCCAAGGTATGAATTCCGTGATGGTTTCGAGACCAGCATACTCGCGGATGGCTCTCCCAACGACTTGGTCGTTCGCAAAGAATACCGGGAGCAAGACTCCTATACCATGTCTTCGAGCATGGGTTATGACCTGACTGCTAACGATCGCATCAACTTCAACTTTCAAATGAAGCAGGAAGATCCTCCCGGCACGGCTGACCGAGTCATCATCGACCAGCGCGTAACGCCGAACAAGATGACGATCGAGTACGACACGATTCCCGCGACTGCTAGTGCGTGGGAAGTGGGCGGTGACTACGAACATACATTTGCTAATAGCAGCCGTTTTAAGACCCTGTTTATCGTGAATCAGAATGAATCCGAGAGCACTCGTGATGCCTATCGATTGAACGGCAGCGGTAGCGATAAATTTCTCTTTTTGGCGAACCAGTCGGTGCAGAAAGAGCGCATCGTGCGTTCGAGCTATTCCTTTAGCTTGAATGACACACAGGACTTAGAGCTTGGCATCGAGGGCGCGCAGACTATCCTAGATGCGCAGCTGCAATTGGGCTTGCCCAGCAGCACAAAGCCAAGCTCGCCTCTGTTTGGTGGATTGGCTCAGTCAAGTAATACGGATGCCTTGGTTGAGGAGCTGCGCTACGAGTCGTTCATCGTGCACAATTGGCAGATCAATGACCGCATGAGCCTCGAGAGCACACTGCTATACGAGACCTCTACCATCGAGCAGAGCGGTGATGTTAGCAACTCCCGTGATTTCGCTTTTGTGCGCCCTAAGGTCGATTATCGTTTCGATATCACCCCTTCGATACAACTGCGTGCCTCTATCGAGAAAGACGTATCGCAGCTGAGCTTTTCCGACTTCACATCCAGTGTAGCGGGTGGTGACGACGATCAGAACGCCCTAGCAGGTAACCCGCAGTTAGCGCAGGAACAGTCGATCCGCTACGAGGCGAATCTCGAATACCGCATGCCTAACGACGCGGGAGTATTGAGCAGCAAGGTGTATTATCACGACCTCATCGACGTGATCGATAAGGTCAACGTTTCCACTGCTACTAGCATTCAATCAGCCAATGGCAATATCGGCGATGGCGAGCGCTACGGCATCAATCTCGACGCCAGTATACGCCTTGGTTTTATTGGCCTTCCCGAGATACTCGTGACCTCGGGAGTGCAGGTTGAGGACTCCAGTGTGACGGATCCATTCCTGGGCATCGATCGCCGTCTGCGTCAGGCTGGCCGGGGTAGCTTCCGTTTTGGCTATCGCCATGACCTAACGGCGATGAGCATGAACTATGGTTTCAATTACAATCATGGTTTCGAGGGCAATCGAAAGGCTTTCGACATCGATAAGATCGAAGCCTACGAGTCTGGCGATTTCTTGACTGCCTTCGTAGAGAAAGTAGGCTTCATGGGCTTCACCTACCGTTTCGAGGCGATGAACATACTGGAAGGCGAGCGTTGCCGCGTTCGTAATCGCTATGTCGGTGGCACGATTGCTACGGGCTATCTGAACGAGATCGAGGACTCTTGCAGCAACACAGGCATTAAATACGCCATCAAGATCCGCGGAACCTTCTAGTCGGCAGCGCTAGGCTCTTACAGTCCCTAGCGCAATCTGCCACAATTCAATGCCCACCTTTGCTCGCAGGGGTGGGCATTTTTCATTTCAGGACGCAGCGTATGATTCAGATCGGTAAATTCAACACTTTGAAGGTCAATAAGCAGGTGGCCTTCGGCGTGTATCTGGATGGCGGCGAGTTGGGAGACATCCTGCTGCCACGCCTAGATGTCCCGACTAATTGTCAGATCGGCGACGAGATCGAAGCCTTTATCTATCTGGACTCCGAAGATCGGCCCATCGCCACTACTCGGCGACCCCGCGCCCAAGCCGGGCAGTGCGTGTCTTTGCGCGTCGACCAGGTCAATCATGCCGGCGCCTTTCTAGACTGGGGGCTACCGAAGGATCTATTGGTGCCCTACGCGGAGCAGCGCGTGCCGATGATCGAGGGTAACTCCTATGTCGTCTATGTCTACCTCGACAAGCCCAGCGGACGCCTAGTGGCCTCCTCGCGCCTAGAGTCTTGGTTGAAGGAAGATGGAGAGGGTTTCGAGGCGATGCAGCCTGTGAACCTACTGGTATGGGGGCGCACCGACATGGGCTATAAGGCCGTGATCGATCAGACCCACCTAGGTCTCATTTTCAAGACCGAGGTCTTGCAGCCACTTAAGATTGGCCAGAAAATAAAGGGCTTCGTGCGCCGCATACGCGAAGATGGCCGTATCGACCTGTGTCTGCAACTACAGGGGCAGAGCGTGCGGGACGACCTAGCAGAGAAGATTCTCGCCCATCTGGCCGAGAACGATGGTAAGTCGGCACTGTGTGACCATAGCGCGCCAGACGACATCTACAGTCAGTACAAGGTCAGCAAGGGCAATTACAAGAAGGCGCTTGGCGGCCTGCTCAAACAGGGCAAAATTGTCATTCACCCCGACTACATCGCCTTGGCGCCACCCTCGCCCTGGCAGTCTAGAAACAAATCCCCGTCGTAAAGAAGGAAGCTAGATGAGTACGCAAGACGAAAAAATGCCCTTGGATTTCGATGAATGCTGCAACCAGATGCTGGAGTTTGGCTACGAGGTGTCACCCTCTGAGTTGCATGGCTTGCTGTCCGGCGTGGTGTGCACGGGTTTGAAGATTCGCCCCGATAGCATTATTAATTTGGTGATAAAGCATGTCGATGTAGAGTCTTGTTCGGAGCGCAACCGCGAAACCATCCTTACGATGTATGCATTCATCGAGCGGGAAATGTTTAGCGCAGATTCGCGCTATACGCTGTTCCTACCCGACGACGAGCTGGACATGACCCAGCGCGTGCGCAGCCTTGCCGCGTGGTGCCAAGGCTATTTGGTTGGTTTTGGCACTGGCAGTGCCCAGATTAAGAACAATAAGTTCAGCCCAGAGACGGAAGAGGCGCTGAAGGACATCGTCAATATCTCCAATCTTTCCGATGATTTCGGCGATGACGACGAGGTCAATGAGGTGGCCTATGCGGAGTTAGTGGAATACCTAAAGGTGGCAGTCCTGCTCATGAGCAGTGAGATGCTGGCGACCACCGCGAAGGATAGTTGATCGATACAGAAAGTAAGGAGGAATGCGTGATACAAATTTCGACGAGAACTAATGTCCGTAGTCTGCGCGGACTCTGCACTATTTTATTGTTTCTCGCCTCATTCGCCGTACGGGCACAAGAGCCAATAGAGGTCACCGAGGCGAGTGTTCATCAACTGCAACTGGCCATGACCGCGAAGCGGCTCAGTGCCGTGCAGCTCGTAGATGCCTACCTCGAGCGCATAGAGGCCTATGACGATCGGGGGCCAGCGCTCAACGCGATATTGACCCTTAATCCCGATGCTCGCGCACAAGCGGCGGCCTTGGATAGAGAGCGTGAAATCACAGGACCACGCGGCCCGCTGCATGGCATTCCTATCATCCTGAAGGATAACTACAGCACGCGAGACTTGCCTACCACCGGAGGATCTAAGGCACTTGCAGACTTCACGCCTAATGCCAATGCCACGCAAGTGCAGCGCCTCATAGACGCTGGCGCAATCATCCTCGCCAAGTCGAATCTGCACGAATTCGCCTATGGCATCACCACGATTAGTTCGCTGGGCGGCCAGACGCGTAATCCCTATGACCCAAGCCGCTTGCCCGGCGGCTCCAGTGGTGGCACGGCGGCCGCAATCGCGGCGAGTTTTGCTACCGTGGGCATGGGTTCGGACACCTGCGGTTCTATCCGCATTCCCGCAGCCTTCAATAATCTTGTAGGGCTGCGCCCGACCAAGGGACTCTCAAGTATCTACGGCATCATGCCCTTGGCGGGCACGCAGGACGTTGCCGGTCCTTTGGCTCGCAACTTTGAAGATCTCGCGGTCGTACTAGACATAGTCTCTGGCTTTGATGCTAAGGACAGCGCTACCGAACCGATGCAGTCACGGGCGCGGCCACAGTTTCGCACCGCGCTTGGCAAAGCCTCTGTCCAGGGTTTGCGTATAGGCAGGCTGACGGACTACTACGACCTAGCTCAGGAGCCAGTGCGCGCGCAGATGGATGCGGCCTTTGCCAAGCTCGCGGAGGCTGGCGCCGTGATAGTGGATGTGACGATTCCCGAGATGAGTGAGCTCATGTCGCGCTCGGGTGTTATCGGTCAAGAGTTCGAGGTTGACCTAAACGCCTATCTCGCAGAATTCGGCAGCACTATGACGCTGGAGCAAATAGTGGCTACGGGGCTTTACGATCCGGCGGTTGCCCCCGCACTGGAGCGCAGCGCCGCAGCAGAGCAAGAGCCTGTAACTTATCAGGCCGCGTTAGAGGCGCGCTCGGCACTGCGCAGCGCCATAGAGGCTGCGATGCAGGAGTCTAGTGTTGAGCTAATAGCCTATCCTCCCATCGCGACTCTTCCCGCTAAGATTGGCGAGCCGCAGGCCGGGAATAACTGCTCCCTCAGTGCGAACTCGGGTTTGCCCGCCTTGTCGCTGCCAATCGGTTTCACAGACGATGGGCTCCCGGTGGGTCTGGAGCTTATGGGGGCTTTGTTCTCGGATGTGAATCTGCTCTCCAGCGGCTATGCAATAGAGCAGCTAATGCAGGCGCGCCGCGCGCCCGCCACTACACCCCCATTAATAACAACGAGGGCCGATTGATGACAGATTGGGATAATGCCTTTACCGGTAAGACTAAGACCGGCATGGTCGGTTCACACAGTTTCGGAGGGGCGGGTAGCTTCTTTAGGACGCCTTACTCCCGCGACCTCACCGGAGTCGACGTTGCCGTAAGTGGCGTGCCATTGGATATCGCTACCACCAATCGCTCCGGTGCGAGACTGGGGCCCCGTGCGATACGCAATGCCTCACTGTCGCTGGCATGGGAGCGCCCATGGCCATGGCAGCGCGACCCGCTCAAAGAGATGGCGGTAGTAGATTATGGCGACTGCGCTGGCGGCCTGTTGACCGTTGCGCAGATCGAGACCCATGTGGCCACTATCCTTGCCTCCGGCGCCGCATCGTTGCTATTAGGTGGCGACCACTTCATCTCCTATCCAAGCCTTTGTGCCCATGCCAAGGTCCACGGACCCATTAGCATTATTCACTTCGATGCCCACACCGATACTTGGCCCTCATCGGGAGAGGGTATCAATCACGGCACCATGTTTTACAAGGCGGCGAAGGAGGGCGTAGTGCTGCCGGAGAGCTCCATTCAAATCGGCATCCGCACCACAAACGACGAGCCACTTGGCTATAAGATTGTGTCCGCGGCCGATGTGCATAAGCAGGGCAGCGATGCCGTGATTGCGCAGATAAAGGAGCGGGTGGGCAACCGTCCCGTCTACATTACTTTCGACATAGATTGCCTAGACCCGGCGTTCGCGCCCGGCACGGGCACGCCAGTACCGGGCGGGCTTTCCTCCTTTCAGGCGCTGGATATTATTCGCGGACTCATTGGCATCAACCTAGTGGGTATGGATGTGGTTGAGGTGGCGCCTTCATACGATCATGCGGAGATGACTGCGATGGCAGGCGCTCAGATTGCCATAGAACTACTGTGTTTGTATGACGAGTGTCGTCGCAAACAACAATAATTATTAGTCGTCACATCGTGGCGAAGCAAGGAGAGAACATTGACCGAAACGAGCAATAAACCAGCATGGACTACTACCGACGCCGAAGAGTTGTATGCCATCAAGACCTGGAGCGCTGGCTTTTTCGGCGTCAACGATGAAGGTCACATGGCTGTGCGGCCCGTACCCGGTTCGGATCTCGAGATCGACATCACTGAGGTGATCGACGCGGCGGTAGAGGAAGGCTGTACTTTTCCACTTATCCTGCGCTTCCAAGACATCATTAGCGCCCGCGTACGTCGCCTCAATCAGACCTTCCAGGAGGCGATTGCCGAGGCGGATTATAAGGGCGAGTACCGCACCATCTACCCAATCAAGGTAAACCAATTACACGAGGTGGTAGCGGAGGTGATGGAGGCGGGCAAGCCCTTCAATATTGGCTTGGAGTGCGGCTCACGCGCCGAACTCATGGCCAGCCTGGCGTTGATTGGCGATGAGACCATGTTGCTATGCAATGGCGTGAAGGATCATTCCAGCCTAACGCTTATTCTCAACGCGCAGCAACTCGGGCAACAGGTGCTACCGGTCATCGAGAAGTACACCGAGTTCGATCAACTATTGATTCTGGCCGATCAGCGCGGTCTAGACAAAGAGCGTGCGCCGCATCTTGGTGTCCGTGTGAAACTGTCAACTCGCGGCTCAGGGCGCTGGTTCGAGTCTGGAGGCTCTAGCTCTAAGTTCGGGCTAACCGTGCCAGAGTTGGTTAAATTAATTGGCGAGTTAGAGGAGCGTGGCACGACTGACACCCTCGAGCTCTTACACTTTCATCTCGGCAGTCAGATTGCCGACACCCAGGTGCTGCGCTCCGCCGTAAAAGAGATCGCGCAATTCTATGCCGACCTGCACGAGCGCGGCATCAAGGTCAAATTTCTAGATGTAGGCGGTGGTCTCGGCGTGAACTACGGCGGCAGCTACGGCGGCGAGTACGAGGATGTAGACTCCTCGATCAACTATGGCCTGACTGAGTACGCCAACGTCATCGTCTTCGCGGTAAAGGAGATTTGTGAGCAGCGCAATGTGCCGATGCCGACGCTACTCTCCGAGAGTGGACGCGCAATTACCGCTCATCACTCCATGTTAGTAATGCCAGTGATCGGTGTGCATAGGCCCGATGCGCCGCCAATGCGCGATATGCCACCGAAACCACCGGTCGTCGTTAAGCGCATGGTGGCAGCTTATAAAGAAGCACAGAAGGTAGACACTCGTGGCGCGCTGACCGAGGTCATTCACGATGCCATCGACGCGCACCAAGAGGCGGAGCAGCTTGCGCGCCTAGGTTATCTTAATATTGAATTCCTCGCGCATGTCGAAAGCCTATATTGGAATATTGCCCGCGAGGTGTTGCGTAAGTTTCAAGCCTTGGATATGGACCCAATTCCAGTAGAGCAGACTGACCTAGAGGCGCAGCTTACCGACCTCTACCTGGCCGACTTCTCGGTATTCCAATCCATACTCGATCATTGGGCGATCGGGCAGGTGTTTCCCGTGCTGCCCCTCGATCGTCTGGACGAGGAGCCGAATCGACGTGGACAGGTCGTGGATCTGACCTGCGACTCCGACGGCAAGATCGACCAATACGTGTCCTCCCATCTCAACAAGTCTTGGCTGCCGATGCACGAATATCGGCCGCACGAGCCCTATTATCTAGGCGTGTTCCTCGTCGGGGCCTATCAGGAGATTCTGGGTGATGCGCACAATCTGCTGGGTCGCGTGGGCGAGGCGCATATCTACGCCAGTGCCGATGAGCCGGGTAATTTCTGGATAGAGGAGACCATCAAGGCCATTAGCATTAAGGACATGCTCTCGACCGTGCAGTACTTCCCAAGCGACCTAGACCGCCGCATGACCGAACTGATCCGCCGTAAAATCGAGGCCGGGGTGGTCAAGCCAGCCGAGGGCATGCGCATCTTGAACAACTATACCAAGCGGCTCGAAGACTCGACTTATTGCGACACGGATATGGTCAAGAGAGTAGAATAAGACAAAGATCACTTGACAACATACCTACCGGTATGAACAATCGCTCTATGTCTAACAACGAAGGCCCAAAATGAGTGCACCTATAGATACCCGTCTAAAGCTAATGCAGATAGCCACGCAGCTTATCTGGGATAGCAACTATGACAATGTCGGTATTGCAGATATCTGCAAGCAGGCTGGTGTCACTAAGGGTGCGTTCTACCACCATTTCAGTTCGAAGGCAGAGTTGTTTGCCTCTGCCTGTAAGTACGATTGTGGTGAGATGAACAAGGAGATGGATAAGATCCTGTCGCCTCGTTTTACTGCCTTACAGCAGTTCGAGAACTTCTTCGCGATCATGCTGGAGAAGCAGTACAGAGGGGATGGCGGCACGCAGATCTGCGGCTGTCCATTCTTTACAGCGGGTGCCCAGGCGGGCTGTGAAGAGCTCGAGGTTCGGGCTGCATCCCGTGAACTGTCTGATAATGGGGTGATTTATTTTGCCGCGCTAGCGCGTAACCTGCAGGCCGAAGGCTGTCTGCAGCGCCCCGTCGATGCGGAGCAATTGGGCCGCCTGCTGCATCAGTTCGTACAAGGACTGATGATGCATGGGCGTATCTTCCAAGACTTCGCACAGTTCTGCTTGGATCTTCGCGAGGGGCTCTACCAGCTCCTAGGCGTTAAGGAAGAGCATCGTAACTATATTAGCTGCTCCAGCGCAGCTTCGATTGAACCGCTCCAAAAGGTCGTCGGCAACTAGTCGATTTTCGGCCAATCCCTCAAGTTACTGTTCTATTTTTTTGCGCTGCTGTTTCTCTGGCGCGGCCCTCACAAATTTTATTTACCTCCTGCGTCTAATCGCTCCGTTGGTCATCACGGCTCGGTTTAAATTTTTTTGCTATGGTGTATTGACGAGCATACCGACCGGTATGTATAGTTCGCAACATCCAATGCGGGGTGTCTTTTCCATAGGACAACCGCGAGCGACGGATGGAATCTATATCGTCGCTTTCCAAGCCAAGGAGTACAGCATGTCGTTCAAGCTCAAACATCGAAGATTCAAATTAAGCATGATGGCGCTCGTCGTATGGGGCGTCGCTACAACCGGTTTCCTTTACGGCACCCAGCCAAACAATAGCGCTAGCGCAGCAGATGCAGCGCCAGCACTTCCTGTAGTCGAGGCCGTCACCGCGAAATATAGCGCGCTGCGTCAGTGGCGCGATTTCAGTGGTCGTCTTCAGGCAGTGGATGCCGCGCAGATTCGTCCACTGGTTAGTGGCACAGTGCAGAAAGTTCTCTTTGAAGATGGGGCGCAGGTAGAGCAGGGGCAGACACTGTTCGTGATTGACCCGCGGCCCTTCGAGGCGCAGCTGCAACACGCTCGCGCTAACCTCGCCTCCGCCGAGTCCGAGCTAGTGCTCGCCCAGGTCGAGTTCGAGCGTGCCGATGCCTTAGCCGGCAATCAGGCGGTATCCAAGAGTATTCGAGATACCCGCGAGAATGCCCTTCACATAGCTAAGGCAGCACGAGAGTCGGCACGGGCGCAGGTCGCACAGGCAGAGCTGGATCTCGAGTACGCCTACGTTAAGGCACCAATCTCCGGTCGCGTTAGCCGCGCCGAGGTCACTGTCGGCAATGTAGTTCAGGCCGGTCCGAACGCACCTCTGCTAACCACTATCGTGAATCTCGAACGACTCTATGCGGAGTTCGATGTAGACGAAGACACCTATTTTCGCATTATGGGCAGTGCCAATAACGGCCGAAGCGACGGCGAGCGTCCTGTGGCCGGTGGCGTGCCGGTCGAGGTCGCGATAGGAAGCGGGCGCAACGTCGTGCATCAGGCGAGCCTGCATGCCTTCGACAATCATCTGGACGAGAACTCCGGCACCATTAGGGCTAGAGCGATAGTTGAGAACGTTGATAGATCTTTGATCCCCGGTGTTTTCATTAATGTGCGTATAGGCACTGTCGATACTCAGCCAACGCTGTTGGTGCCAGAGCGAGCGATCAGTGTTAGCCAGAGCAAACGCTTCGTCTATGTAGTAAATGCAGATGACGTGGTGGAGTACCGCGAGGTCGTACTCGGCGAATCCCTCGAAGGGCAGCGCGTTATTCTGTCCGGTGTTGTGATTGGCGAGCGCGTCATCGTGAACGGCGTACAGCGTGTGATGTCTGATATGCAAGTCGCGGTAACGCAAATCTAAGTACGACGAGGAGGCATGGCAAGAATTGCCTTGGCTCCTCGTTCGCGGCCCGCGCCGCACCCTCATTCCAATCCAGTGTTAAAGAGACCCTGATGAATTTTTCTCGATTTTTTATCGATAGGCCGATCTTTGCCAGCGTTTTGTCCCTGATGATCGTCATGGGCGGCCTTATCGCGATGTTTAAACTGCCAATCTCGGAGTATCCCGAGGTAGTCCCGCCCTCCATTGTTGTGAACGCGCAGTTTCCGGGCGCCAACCCTGCTGTGATCGCAGAGACCGTCTCCACTCCGCTGGAAGAGCAGATCAGCGGCGTAGAGAACCTGTTATATATGTTCTCGCAGGCCAACTCCGATGGCTTAGTGACCCTCACCATGACCTTCGCGATTGGCACCGATCCCGACCTAGCGCAGCAGCAAGTGCAGAACCGCGTATCTCAGGCGCTGCCGAGATTGCCGGAGATTACTCGTCAGCTGGGTGTGACGACGATTAAGGCCTCACCCGACCTGACAATGGTGGTGCACTTGCGCTCACCGGATTCGCGCTACGACATGCTGTATTTGCGCAACTACGCAGTGATCAATGTGAAGGAGCAACTGGCGAAGATACCGGGAGTCGGGCAGATACAACTCTTCGGCTCGGGTGACTATGCGATGCGTCTGTGGCTGCGGCCCGACCGCATCGCGGAGCTCAATCTGACGGCGAACGATGTCATCAATGCCGTGCGCAGCCAGAACGTGCAAGTGGCGGCAGGCGTCATCGGCAGCGCACCGAACCCTTCTCCTCTAGACGTACAACTGCCGATCAATACCAAGGGCCGGCTAGAGTCCGTCGAAGAGTTCGAGAACATCATCATCGCGACTAGCCCCAATGGCGCGATCACGCGGCTTCGCGACGTTGCGCGTATCGAGCTTGGCGCATCCAGCTATGCGCTGCGCTCCTTATTGAATAATGAGCCTGCAGTGGCGCTACCCATTATGCAAGCCCCGGGGGCGAACGCGATTGAGATCTCGGACTCGGTGCGCGCAACGATGGAGTCATTGAAGGCGAATTTCCCAGAGGGCATGGACTATGCCATCGCCTATGACCCGACGGTGTTTGTTCGCGACTCAATAGAAGCGGTTATCAAGACTCTTTTGGAGGCGATTGCATTAGTGGTCGTGGTGGTAATCCTATTCCTCCAGAACTGGCGCTCATCTTTGATTCCTCTGCTCTCCGTGCCCGTGTCGATCATCGGCACCTTTAGCCTGATGCTGTTGTTCGGTTTTTCTATCAATGTGTTGTCTCTGTTTGGACTGGTGCTCGCCATCGGGATCGTGGTGGACGACGCCATCGTGGTAGTGGAGAACGTGGAGCGCAATATCGAGAATGGGCTGAGCCCTCGCGAGGCAACTTATCAGGCGATGCGTGAGGTTAGCGGACCCATCATCGCCATCTCCTTGACGCTGATCGCGGTGTTCGTCCCGATCGGTTTCATCAGTGGTCTGAATGGACAGTTCTATAAGCAGTTTGCTCTGACGATCGCGATCTCGACGGTCATCTCAGCGTTCAATTCGCTCACCCTCAGCCCCGCACTTTCGGCGCTGTTATTGAAGTCGAAGAAGGAGCGGACGCCGGAGCAGAAAGCTCAGCGTAATGTCTTCTCCCGTGGGCTAGACAGCTTCTTTGCTCGCTTCAATCGTAGCTTCTCTCGTGCCTCAGATGGATACGGAGTTACCGTGGGAAGATTGTTAGGAAGGCGTACGGCAACGATGGCTGTATACGCTCTTTTACTGTTGCTGACCTGGGGCAGTTTCGAGTCTCTACCTAAGGGCTTCATTCCCGTACAAGACAAGCAATATCTAATCGCCGTGGCGCAGCTACCAGCCGGTGCCACGCTAGATCGCAGTGAAGCGGTGATGCAGGAGATGTCGCTACTTATGATGGAGCAGCCAGGTGTGGAGAATGCCGTTGGCTTCCCAGGGCTATCCATCAATGGCTTCACCAATAGTTCCAGCGAGGGATTGATCTTTGTGGCGCTAGACTCCTTCGAGCTGCGCACAGATGAGTCTCTGTCCGCCGGCGCGATTGCCAACGCCTTGCAGGCGAAGTTCAACGGTATCGAGGAGGCATTCGTATCGGTCTTTCCACCACCTCCGGTGCAAGGGCTCGGGGCTACAGGGGGCTTCAAGCTACAGATCGAGGATAGAGCGAACCGAGGTTACGACGCACTAAACGATGTGATCGGGCAGGTCTTGCAGAAGGCGCGCACCGCGCCAGAGCTAGCGGGAGTGTTCTCTAGTTATCAGATCAACTCGCCACAGCTGTTCGCGGATCTCGATCGCGATAAGGCGGTGCAGTTAGGGCTGTCCATACCCACAATCTTCGATGCCATGCAGGTGTATCTTGGCTCAGCTTATGTGAACGATGTGAATCTGTTCGGGCGCACCTACCAGGTAATCGCGCAGGCCGACTCGCAGTATCGCGACTCACCCGATGACATCGCGCAGTTGCAAGTGCGTAACCGCGACGGCGAGATGGTGCCCCTTGGCAGCGTGATGAATATTGAGCAGAGCTATGGGCCGACTAATGCGCAGCGCTACAACGGTTTCCGCTCGGGCGACATCAATGCTGGCCCGGCGCCAGGCTATTCCAGCGGAGAAGCACAGGCCGTCATGGTCGATATTCTAGACGAGACACTGCCAGAGGGTGTGAGTTATGAGTGGACCGATATGACCTATCAGGAAATTCTTGCGGGCAACACTGCGCTGCTGGTATTTCCCCTGTGTATCT